>NZ_QUJK01000013.1:0-76177 GCF_003480905.1 Blautia sp. AM28-27 | reverse complement strand
CTACAGAGGGTGTCTTTCTTTTGTGCAATATTTTGGATTTGCTCATTTATAGTCTATAATATTTTTGTTTCATTCGCATAACTTTTTTCTTCGATCATTCTGGCATATTAAAAATAACGCATCCAGCACTTTCTCCAAATCGAAAAAGTGTAATGCGTCATTTTTCTCTAATTTCTGTTTTTCTCTCCCGCCTTATACCGGTATTTCTTCCCGGCAAATGAGATATCGTCTCCATCCTCCAGCTTCTTTTTTGTCTCGCCCATCAATGGAACGCCATTCACCGTTGTTCCGTTCCGCGAATTCAGATCCAGCAGATAATCTCCCTCTTCTGTACTGACCAGCTTTGCGTGAAGGCGGCTTACCGTACGGTATGGCAGAATTACATCTGCCGCCGCTGACAGTTTTCCAATCAATGTGCTTCCGCGTTCAATCGGAATCAGCGGAAGATCAATCGGATCTATCGGAATCAGATATGCCCTTCCCTCATCCTCCGGGCTGGTCAGCAGTTCCGTTTTTCCAAACAGATCCTCTTCATGCCCCTCCAATTCCATCAGGCTGTGCATCTTTCTGTTTTCCTGTTCTTCATTCTTTTCCCATGTTTTCTCTTTTTCGACTGAGGAATCCCTTCTCCATCCCTGCTGTTCTGTATCGCTTTGCGGATTCCATGTTCCATCTTTCTGTTTTAAGCCCTTCCGATTCTGATATTCCGAAAATACATCTCCTGTTTCTCCTTGTTTCCGGATTCCTGCGGCCTTCCCATAGCTTCCTGTTTCTGTTCCCGACTGCCGCTTTTTCCATCGGCTGGCAAGTTCCAATGCCAGACTTACAATTCCCACAACAGCCGCCGCTCCTCCCAGCACCAGATACCAAACAGTTTCGGCCTGTGTCCACCGCAGTGCCAGCACACCTCCCAGAAATCCGATGCAGATCACTGCTTCCACAATATTTTTCCAGCGTCCCTCATCCTTTTCTTCCTCCGCTTCCACAAAAAAATTTTCCGCCGCTTCCACTTCTTGTTCTTCCCAAAGTGTTTCCTCCATCTGTACAGGCGGATTTTCTTCCCTGGGACGCTCTTTTCCCTCCTGCTCCGTCGTTTCTTTCTTCTCTTTCCCTGTCTGATATAAGAGTGCCTGAATCATCTCAACCGAAAAGATCTCCGCCGAAATCTCCCGATACAGTCCATACCCGAGTACCACCGCATCCTGCTCCTGGTGATCCAGCTTCGGCAGCAGATATTCCATCAGCTCCCGGATCTGCTTCTGAAAACAGCCTGTGTGTCCCTGCTTTCCCGGCAGATAACAGAAGGAAAAGTTCTCCAGATTTGCATCTGCAAAAACCAGCTCCGGCTGCAGAACGAGGCCGTCCGGTGCAAGCAGGTACTGCCCCAGTTCTTCGAGAAGATCCAGCAGCTGTTCAAACAGTTTCCGCAGCGCCTCCGCCCCAATCGAGCGCTGTTCAAACACACTCTGAAGTGACTGCCTTGATGTCACCTCATAGTAAAACAATGTTTTATCATCCATTTTCCCGATTTTGCAGTCCAAAAGCCCTGGGATTGCGTTTGTCAGCAGCATACGGATCTGATACGACGCCGTGTCCGGCTCTTTTTCCTCCTGTAAAATAACATACGTATGGTTCAAATCTCTTTTATAATCAATCTGCATTTCTCCGCTTCCGTCCTTACTTCTGGTTCCAGATCTGTTTTACTGCCCGTATCTTCCGGATCGTTTTCACCGGATTGTTTCTCCTGATTTCACTCAAAACCGAATATTCCCACGCGTTCCGGCTCCAGATTGGCAGAATGTTTCCTTCTGCTTTTATCTGAATCTCTTTTTCTCTGCACACCGTCTGTACGGTCACCGGTTCAGCCGGAAGCGGTATCTGGGAAATCCACCATTCCATCCGGCTTTGGGCGGCTGCCTCTCCTTTTTCCACAGACAGGCGGCCTTCACTGGCGGCAAGCATTGTGCTTTCATATGCCGCAAATGTATACCAGCTCCGTGCGTGCACAAAAAATGTCAGCGACAGCAGAAGAAAAATCACCATCAGAACAAGCGGCACGACCAGAACTGCCTCTACCGTAATACTTGCTTTTCTCATTTTCACTTTCAAAGCATTCCGCACCTCCCCACAAATCCAAGCAGCAGAAACGGCACCAGCGGTATAGAATCCTGTTTCCGTATTTTCTTCCGCATCAGAAGAACTCCGCAGAGTACCGAACAGAGAATGAGTCCCAGCGTCAGAACGCCGAACGTCTGCCCAAATCCCAGCCAGATTCCAACCGTCAGAAGCAGAAGGCCGTCCCCGTATCCCACCTGTTCCCGTGATATATAACTGAGCGTCAGAAATCCTGCTCCCGGCAGCAGGGACAGCAGCCATTCCAGCCACGATGTCTGTTCCACCAGAATCTGCCATCCAATGCCTGCAAGGAATAAAACACCGGTCAGGACAAGGCTGATCTGCCGTTTCCTCACATCCATCCCGGCAAGAATCCCAAGATACAGCAATATAATTGCACTCTTTACTTCTTCCTGATACACAGCCGCGGCCTGCCACTCAAAATGTGATTAAATATACTTATCACATCGAGATAATGTAAGTTCTCACGAATCTTACTTACTGCTTCAGTGTGTATACTTTTGATTGACCGAAATCATATCTACTCGTAGGTCCATGTACACTCCACAGTCGTTAATTCCCGAAATAGCCTTCGGTACATACTTACATTTGCTTCCTTATGCAATCTTGTAAGTTTTTACGTCCCTCAGATTCAGTGCCGCATTGAAATCCCTGTCTTCGACATAGCCACAATGACATCGAAATGTTCTATCGGAAAGTTTTAAATCTTTCTTGATCGTTCCACAACAATGGCAGATTTTTGATGATGGATACCATCTGTCTGCAACCCGAAGTTCAATGCCATTTTCTTTGCTTTTCGCCTTCAGTTTTATTCTGAATTCGTAAAACTTCTGCGAAGCAACTGCTCTTGAAAGATGTTTGTTCTTCATCATCCCCGATACATTTAAGTCTTCAATCGTTATATAAGATGGTTTGGTTTTTACGATCTCTGCGATTGTCTTATTGATGTAATCCGTACGGATATTGTCTATTTTATGATGAAGTTTTTGTACCTTAAGTTTTTGTTTTTGTATATTCGCTCTTTGAGTGGACTCTCCTTTCTTTAGATTTTCATACTTTCGGGAGAGACATCTCTGTTCCCGAACGAGTCGTTTTTCTAATTTCTTTAATCTTGCTGATTTGTTGATATTCTTATAGGTCTTACCATTTGAAACAATGGCAAAATCCTTTAGCCCCAGGTCGATGCCGATTCCTTCGTTAGAAGGATCAGCAGTTTTGTTGTCAGGAATTTCTATAAGAGCCGAAACATAATATCTGCCCGCTTTCATGGAAACATGCCCGCTTTTTATGGTATATCCTTCTTTCGTCGTAGGAATGTATCCTTTTTCTTTGATGCGAACCCATCCAAGCGACGGGATGTTAACTCTGTGTCTCTCGCAGCGACAATCTTTCGGATTATTCTTTACGAAATACATCTTCACATCAGATCTGCCTTTCTTTTTGAACTTCGGAAAAGCACTTTCATGATCGAAGAATTTTTTAAATGCAGTTTGTCCATGATTTACCGCCTGGGTCACTGCTTTTGAGTATGCTTCCTTAATCCATAAATATTCTGGATATTGTGGAAGATATTCATGATTCAGCCAGACTCTGAATTTACTGCTGCTCATGAATTTTTCGCCATTTTGATAAAGTTCCTTGTTATGGGCCAGATAGAAATTGTAAATAAATCTACAAGTTCCTATTGTTTTATGAATCCTGACTTTCTGCTCTTCTGTCGGATGGATTTCCGTCTTGAAGCTCTTTAGCAATTTCCTCGTCCCTCTCTATTTGTTTTTTATACTTACGAAGTCCATACAATCTGCAGGAGAACACATGAAGTATGGAAACAATGTCCTGTACAAGTTCTTCCTGTGGTGATAATTCTTCATTGTTTACCACCACGATCGTTGTATTGAATTTCATACAGAATTTTTCAAACCAATCATAACCGAATCGGATAAATCTGTCTTTGTGGGTTATGATGATCGTTTTTACTTTCTGTTCCATTACTTCATCTAATAATTTATTCCACTTTTTGCGGTTGTAATTAAGACCACTTCCATACTCTTCGATACATTGGTCTACAATGATTCCTCTGGCATTACAAAACTGTCGCAAAAATGCGACCTGGTTTTGCAAATCGTCTTTTTGATTTTTTGTAGATACTCTGGCATAAATAACTGCCTGACGTTTATCATTTTCGATATTTATGCCTTTGAATTGAAGATATTGGTCATACGTATAATAACGCCTGTCGGTCGGAGTTCGATTTGCTTTTAAAATTCCTTCTCTGTCCCAACGCTGTAACGTTTTAACAGATATCCCTAACAGTTCAGCAAAATCTTTCGGCTTGTAGTTTGTGATATTTGATGTGTTCATAATATGATTCTCCTTTTACATATTTAAACACGTTATATCACATTTGACAATATATTTAGTTACTTATATTTTCCTCCTTTCCGCAAACCCGAGTTTCTGTTTACCGTCCTTCTTTCCGGTCTCACCCGGAAAGAAGACACCTGCTCTGCTCATATCCGGCTTTCTTACGCCGCCTTTTTCGCGCATTTCGAGCACTGCGGCAGTCCATCCGTCTGTTCCAGTGCTACAAGTTTTACTTTACGTTTCAGCCCTTTGCAGGAAAGACTGTTATGATACCGGTTTCCGTATTTCGTATAGTAAACTTCCGCACCCGCAGCGCCATTTCCCACGCACTGTTCGCATTCCTTATATTTTTCTCCATCCTGATTCCGTTTCCACGCAAGCGCACCCGGTGAGGAAACCTGGATCGAAAGATTGATATGACTGCACGACGAATCGGTATGATACACACTGCCGTTCTCAGTCACCCACACCATCTGTTTTGCTTCGCCCTCTTCTTCATCCGCCTCCTCTTCTGTCTTTCCGCAGAACAGATGCACTTTCGCACACGCTGCAATTCCCCGGTTCCGCACCGGAACGAGGCGGTTTCCCATTTTCGGCCAGTAAATCGCTTTCAGTTCCAGCCATCCATTTTTCACACGGCTTCCTGCCAGTGTCACCATTCCATTTTCGCGGATTTCTTTTGGAATCTTTGCTTCTGCATAAGCAATGCACGCGGCCGTTTCCGGTATTTCATACGTTTCTTTTCCCGTCTCATCCACCGCGTAGGCACAGACGGAAAGATACCGCGCGGACTCCTGCAGAGATACCGTCAGCATTCCATGCAGCCGGTAAAGATCCACGATTTTTAATAACACAAGAACCGCGATCAGAAAGACAGGAAGTGCCAGTGAAGCTTCCACCGTCAGGCTTGCCCTGTTCCATTTTCGTTTTACAAAAGGCTGCTCTCCTGATCCGGATTTATAAAAATTCCCGGAAGAGTGGATAAGTTTTTTGATAAGGTTCCAGAAATAAATGTGCCGTTCAGAAGAACACCCTTTTGTATCCCTGCCGGAGTCATCCCATTTTTCAGGCTGCTCCCTGCATCTCATATCCATAATTTCTCGTAATCTCATACTCTCGTTTCCCAATTACCGCCGTAAAACCGGCTTCCAGTTCATCGACACAGCAATCCAGTCGGAAACCCGGCTGCTGCTGTTCTGTCCGCATATTGTATTCCACCAGATCCATCGCTCCAAACGTTACCGCTTTTCCCGATTTCTGCATCAAAAGCAGCCGCAGATAATCGGAATACTCCATGCCGCCCGGTGCATTTTTTCTGCTCTGATCCCCTGTTTCCAGCAGTTTCGGAAGCTGTTCCAGAGAAAGCTGCCACGATTCTGCCGTTTTGAACAGTGCTACTTTTCCACCATCCAGCAGTTCCCGCAGATCCAGAATGCTTTCTGCAAATGCCCAGCACACGGCAAGTGCCATTTTCACAACCGGCATCGCCGCCGGAACTCCAAATGACGCGGCAATTACCCCCGCCATTGCTTCCATCTCGCCCTGCTTCTGCGCATCTTTCGCCAGATACACCAGATTTGCCGCCTCCCGCAGCGCCAGCAGACGGTTCACGGTTCCCGCCAGATTATCCTGGTCACTGTTTTTTCCGCAGAGCACATATTCCACCTGGCACTGCAGCCCTTCCTTCTTCTCCTTGCTGGTAAAGCACGGAAATTTCCACAGAATATATTCGGACGAAAGCATCTTATCCACAAAGCTCAGTTCTTTTCCACACTCTGCCATGCCAAACCCGCTCTGCAGCTCCCGTTTTGATGCAAGAAACGATACACCCGTTTCCCCCTGCGACAGTGCCTGCCCTTCCGGGAGGACCAGTCCTAAAATTCCCATTTTCATTACTTTTTGAATGACCTCAATCGGATTCACAAAATCTTCCGGTACCGGCTGCTTCTGATCCGGTTCCGAAGGCGTGCCGTTTCCAGATTCTCCTTCACCTTCTGTTTTTTCTGTTCCCTCTTCTGGCTGTTTGGATTCTTCATACTGTTTTAAAACCTCCTCTTCCTCGTAACCGCTCTGTCCGTCCTCCTGACGTTTCAAGGTTTCCTGTTCTCCTCTTAATTTCTGGGAAAGCTGCTGTATTCCATAAGTTCCAAGGCTGGCTTTCATTGCCTCACAGATCTGACGGGAGAAAGCACTTCCCTCCTCGTCTGTCGCAAGACGATAGCCGCCGAGATAAACTTCTGTAACCTGTCCGCCAGATAAACTGCCTGATAGAATTCCCATCCCCGATGCAGTGGGGGACAGAACTTCTCCCGCAGTTTCTGCGACTTTTCTGCTCATGGTTTCAGGTTTCCAGACACCGCTCTTATCCCCGCCGTTATAAAAAAACAGCTCGTACTGTCCCAGCAGTGTTCTGTCATACCCGGCAAACAGAGAATACAGTCCCTGTTCCATTGCGCAGGCCGTCATCACCCGTGCATGGGCATTTCGCACCGACGCAATTGTCCCGGAAATCAGGGAAAGCATCAGTATCAGAACGAGACACAAATATGCTGTTATGCTTCCGGCTGCCCATCTTTTCTGTCTTTCTGTTTCCCTCATGGGATACAGCTCCTTCCACTTTACTTTTACTTTTTCGAACTTTAGATGCCGTGGATCGGATAAAGGATATACCGAGACACAGATATGCAAATGACATATAGGTCCGTACCGGCTTCTAAATTTTTCTTTGGAGTTCCGTATTGGACATTTTCCCGTTTATACGGTGTTGCTCTGGTTTGTGACCTTCTCCATCAGACTGTTGACCAGACTCACAAGCTGCTTTTTAAAGATTAGTACGAGTCCGATCAGCACAACGAGAATCAGAATCACTTCCACAACACCCACCGCATCTTCCTCTTTCCAGAACTCCGATATCAGCTTCATAATTCCCACCTCCCTCTCTTTACCAGCTGTTGTGGGGATAAAAACATCCCCTATGCATAAAAGGACAAAAATGCCGGAACCGTGAGTATGACCAATACAACCGCAAGCATCATGCCCATCGGAAGAAGAAGCTTTGTCGATGCCTTTTCTCCTGTTGTTTTCGCCTGCCTTCTTCTCTCCTCAAAGGCCTCCTGCGATTCCTGTTTCAATAATTCCAGCAGTCCTTTACTGCCTTTTTTCAGATTCTGCGTCAGCAGAACAGCAAGGGAACGATACGCTCCGGTTCCCATACGCATTCCCATGCGCTGGTACGCTTCCTGCTCGGAAACACCGTTTTCCATCTCCTGGCAGGTAAATACAATCTCTTCATAGGCAAAACGTTTCTGCCCGCCAAGCGCCAGATTTTTCCGGTAATCCACTGCAATCCGCTCGAGTACTTTCCGCATCCCAAGCCCAGCACCCAGAAGAAGAACCATTTTGCTGACAATTTCGGGATAATCCCGCAGCATCTGTTCTTCTCTTTTCTGCCTTTCTTTTTCTTGTTCCTTTCCTTTTGCCGCCCAGCAGACTGCTCCTGCCGCCGCGGCAAGTGCCATAAGTTCCAGACCTGTCAGATCCGGCACTTTTGACCATGTTACAGTTTCTCCGTTCAGTGTCTCCGGCAGATAATAGGCTGTTTCTTCGGGATGTGCTTCGTTTTCTTTTTCCACTGCTTTTTTCAGTGCCCTAAGAACCGCATCCCGTCCTTTTATCTCCGGTGGATAGACCTGAACCTTCCGTATATATTCTGTTGTTTCCCCCTGAAGTTCCAGTTCCGCTTTCAGCGTAACCTCCACTCCTTCTTCGGGAATCTCGTCTGACAGCAAACCCCGGCTGTCAATCAACAACGGCCTGTCTGTTTCCCAGCTAAGCGCCACCGGGCTTCCCGGTATTTCCGTAACCAGATCCATGTTTCTGTTTACCGTATGAAAAGACAGATTCTCACCTAAGATGATTTCATCCAGCGCCTCTATCGCCGCACTGAACGCCTCTTCTATCTCTTCTGCGCTGTAAGCTCTTGCAGGTACAGACAGTGTAATTCTTTCCGGTTTCTGATTTCCAACAGAAACCTCAAGTTTTTCCTCTGTCGGTTGGCTGCCTAAGGCACCCCGTTCCAGTTGAAGTTCCGCTTTTTCATCTCCTGAAACTTTTCGCACTCCGATCGGAAGGCAGAGTGCAGTGCCCGCTATAAACCCTGTCGCTGCAAGGCAGAAAATCCGTCTCACCAATTTGTGATCTTCCGCCTTTTTTCTCATCCGGAAATACCAGATGAACAGCCCCGCCCATGCGGTCAGACAAATCCACAACATTTGATTCCTCCCCTTTTTTGCGGACGAATCGTTATGATTCGCAGTCTTACTTTTTAAACTTCAATTGCTTCTTAAAATTCAATGTCCAGAATCTTCTTTCCAAGCACCCATGCCGCCAGATACACGGCAAGGCATCCGCTCATGAAGAAAACCCCGATTACATTCCCATACATCACACTTAAGAATTCCGGAAAGGAAAGCTGTACATATCCCAGAATTCCAAACGGCACAACACTCATAATATTCTGCTCGAACCGCCGGGAAGAAACGCCCGCACGGATTTCCCGCATCGTGTCAATTCTCGTACAGAAAATATCCCACGTATTCTGAAAGATCTCGCAGACATTTCCTCCTGTCCGCTTCGCAATCACCAGTACACTTGCAAACGTCGCAATATCGTCAATGCGGCTTCGCACCGCAAGATCCTGAAACAGTTGTTCCACCGGCACGGAAATCATCATTTTATGACGCATCCGGCGCAGTTCCTGTACCAGAATGTTTTCTTTTCCCAGCGACTGTTCCAGCTGTCCTGCCGCCTCCAGCACTGCATTTTCCATGGAATAGCCGGAACGCAGTGCCGTGTGCATCCACGCAATCAGATCCCGGAAGCTGTCGTACAGCTCCTCTTTCCGTCTCTGAATCCGGTTTTTCCGATACGTGTGAAAACATACGATTCCAACCGGAACCACAGCAATGCATGCCCACCACGCCCGGTAACAGAGCAGGTTCACAGCGGCGGCAATCCCAAGACTGATTCCCGCTATTTCGAGATATTCCCGACCGGTAAATTCCCAGGTCTGATAGTCAATCCCCTTCGTCTCCTTCTCCTCTGCCATGCCCGTCTTTACCTGGCTTCCCTCACGTATTCTCATCCTGTTTTCCCCTCCAGTTTTTCTCTGTGTACCAGTTCGCCTGTCTTTTGCAGGCCTCTCCCATATTCTCTTCGAAACAAAGAAACCGTTTTGATTTCGTCCTCCTCCATCCCTGTGATCTCTGCGATCTCCTCCACCCGACGGCTTCCATCCTCCCCGCGTCCTAAATGCACGAGAATTTCGATTCCCGATGCAATCTGGCGGCGGATTGCTTCCAACGGGAGCTGCACTCCCATCAGTACCATCGTTTCCAGACGGGAGATCATATCTTTCACGCTGTTTGCATGTGCCGTGCTCAAAGATCCCGCATGCCCGGTATTGAGTGCGGATAATAATTCAAACGTTTCCGCTCCGCGCACTTCGCCGATAATTACACGGTTCGGCCGCATACGCAAAGCTGCGCGGATCAGATCGCGGATCGTAATTTCTGTTCCTGATTCCAGATTTGCCTCTTTTGCTTCCAGCCGCACCAGATTCTCCACACCCTGGATCTGCAGCTCTGCATTGTCTTCGATGGTTATGATGCGCTCGCCCTTTGGAATGTAGGCGGAAAGCACATTCAGAAATGTCGTTTTGCCAGATCCGGTCGCCCCGCCGATCATCATGCTGTAGCGGGTCCGGACGAGGGCCTGCAGAAACTCTGCCGCCTCTTTTGTAATACTCCCGATGGAGACCAGAAATTCCATCGTCACCGCCTGCTCCGGAAAGCGGCGGATGGTCAGAATCGGTCCGTTTAATGCGACCGGTTTCATGACAACGTTGACGCGGTCTCCATTTTCCAGCCGTGCATCCACAATCGGATTCTGTTCATTCACCACGCGGTTGCACCGGCCTACAATCTGCTGAATCACATCCTCCAGCTTTTCCGCGGAGGTAAAGCTTTTGCCGTATCTCTCGATTCTGCCGTTCCGTTCCACGAAGATATGTTGATAACCGTTTACCATAATTTCGGTAATTCCCGCATCTTCCAGCAGCTCCTGCAGGACATCGAGCCTCCGCACACTGTAGAACAGCTGTCTGCGCAGCTCCGCCTTCTGTGCCACCGGAAGATACCGTGTTTCTTCTTCCCCTAAAATCAGACGGTCAATCTCTTCGAGAACCTCTCCGTCATCCGGTTCGGATGCGATATCGATCCGCTCCATCAGTTTTCTCCGCAGAATTTCCGGCATTGTCATGTTTCTTCTCCTCTTCTGCCGTCCCGCAGAATCTGACGCACATAGTCGCCCAGCTCGCTCCAGACAAGCTCCTCAAAGTAGGCTTTTCCCGTCCGGTTTGCCGTGTGGAACGGAACGTGGATTTTCCGCATCTTGTCCAGCACCGACTGGCAGTCCCACCGGCGCAGCAAATTTTCAAACTGCTCCATTTTGGCCGCAGAAATCACATCATTCCTTATCGGAACGTAAATTTCATTGCAAAAGTCCAGAATCTGATACAGATCCGCCACGCCATCCCCGAGGTCGAGAATCAGCACTTCATAGCTGCTGTTCTTCTCAATCTCCTGAAACAGCCATTTCCATTCTTCATATTTTGCAGTCTGAATGTCCATCGGCGATGCGGCGGGCGGCAGATAATCCAGGTTCTGCATTGACTGGACCATTCCGCCCAGTTTGTAGATGATGCCCTGATTTTCCTGTCTCGCATAATACAGAATATCGCTCATTCCCCTGTCGTAGCTGCATTCCAGCAGCCGTTCAAATCCGGAATAGCTCTCCATATTGAGATACAGCACTGCCCGCTCCTTCGCCAGAATCTGCCCCATCGTCAGGGCAAACGAGGTCTTCTGCGTCCGTCCGACCGGCGAATAAATGCCGATAATACGCATTTCCTTTTTCGGCAGCAGTGCAGGCGATGTATCGACACCGTTTTCTACGCCGTAGCACGCCATGACCTCGCGGATCACCTTTTCCGACGACTGGTATTTGTAGACCGCCGGATACTGATCCAGCACCGGACTGTGTACGCCCTCAGACAGAATGATAATCTGACGAATCGGATACCGGCGGATCTCTTCTTTCATCGCTTTATCCGAAATCAGAAGAATCTCTGTTTCGTTATTCTTTGCGAACTCCAGAAACATCTCCGCACTGGAAAATGCATGCACTTCGAACGGAATATTTCTCTTCTGGTTCAGATATTCCATAAAATTGCGTGCATATTCCATTTCCGTGTCACAGACTGCAAAAACACTCTTTTTCTTTGCAGTATTCAATAAAATCCCCCAATCCAGAGCAGCACTCCCATCAGCACGGGAACGGAAAAATGGATACACTCCATGCCCCACTTCCCATCGTAATAGGGAACCGGCTCTGTTTTTTTCTGGTATTTTCTTTTGGTAAAATAAGTTTGGAAATAATTGAAAAATTTGGTAAGACGCTGCGGTAAATTTCCGCAGACGAGAATAATTCCGATAGATAAGACCGCTCCAGACAGGAACGACACAATCATACATTTCAGGATCGCTGGCACACCGAGAAAGCCTCCAACAGCGGATAGGAGTTTGATATCTCCCGCGCCCAGCATATGAAAATAGAACAGAATGTAAAGTGCGAGTATCGGGAAAAGCATCCCAAAAAGAAAAATACCCGCTCCCGCGGCGCCATAGCGGATGAGCTGTGTAACCAGCCCGGCGATCCATGCGGTGATAATCCATTCATTTGCAATTCTGCGTGTTCTTAAATCCATCCATACCGCCCCTGTCGCAACTGTCAGTACCAGACAGTGCTGCAAAGACATTTTGTCTCTCACCTCCTGTTTCGTTTGGGTCAACTTGATTGTGAGGTCATTATAGTTGCCTCTTTTCGATTTGTCCAGCGGTTTTCGATAACTTTTTCCGGTTTGTGAATTGCCTCCAAAAATGCGAGGAAAATTTCTCACGCCGATTTGAAAAGTTGCGTGAAAGGTTTTTCGATTTTCACGGATTCGTAGAATCGTATCGCAATTTCTGCACTGCTTTTTGGCTATAATTTTTCAGGCTAAAACGATGTGCAAAAAGCACGCCGAAAAATTCCGACGTGCTTTTTCGAAAGGAGATTAGCATAAAATTCATGTTCACGCACAGGGGCAAAATCCTGCACGAGAAACATCTTTACTTTAAATTTCCGGATACAGCTCCGCAATAATCGACAGCCACCGTCCGGCCGGTGTCAGCCATACTTCTTTATACGTGGCGTTATTTCCAGACGGCCAGTACGGCTCGTCCTCATTTTCCAGTGTTTCAATGCCAACCGGCATTTCACCTGTCATTTCACCCGGATAATTCGCATCCTGCTGCGAATACCGTGCTCCTTCACCGTAAATCAGCGACTGGCAGAACGGATTTTTCCCCGACATCCAGTAGAGCTGTTCGCGGGCAATTTCTTTTAGTTTTTCATCACCAAAATATCTTCCCACGATACCGGCTGCCTTACCCATTCCGAGCATAATTGCTGAATTTCCGCGGAAAGAAAACCATACCGGGAACATTCTGACATAGTAATCATTGCCGAGAACAATTCCGTTTTTCAGCTGCTTCGCATAATTTTCTTTTTCCTTTTCAAATTCTACCAGGAGATGCAGCAGTTCAAACGTCTCTTTATCTTCTGTCTCTGACATATGATGAATACCAGCAGGGATCATACCGTACGGTGTTGCCATCGCATACAAACCTTTCAGATAATCGCCATACAGCCGCAGACTCTTCTCCCATGCCGGTTTTTCTTCTGCCTCCGGAAATGCACGGCAAAGCATCTCAATCGCCTGAACAAAGGAATGATCTCTTCCCTGATGCGTGAAATGCACGATTGCTTTGTGGCTCTCATCACGATAGAAGAATCCCTTCATTGGAACCCCATCTGTTTCGGTCTCCTGGCATGCCAGCAGTTTCGCGCCAAATTTTTTTGCCTCTTTTTCAAACTCTTCCGATGGCTCATTCGCACAGATCGAAGCTGCCGCCCACACAGCCGCCGCATAATACTGGGATTTTCCACTGTTCAACGTATGCTCCCACATAATCGGCTTTTCCATTCCCTTTTCCAAAAAACGCTGCTTTGCAAAGCGGAAATCTTCTTTCGCCGTTTCTACGCACTTCCAACCCAGATCCCGATCGAACTCTTTTAAGACAAGACCTGCCTGTGCCTCCACTGCCGCACAGAAAAAGTTCTGGAATGCCTGATTATGCACTCTTGTTTTAACATCATCACCATCTCCAATCAAACCTTCTGTCCAGATTCCAAGTCCGACACTGCTCGCACGAAATCCATCTCCAAAACGGCTTTTTAACGTAAATTCCAAACCCCAGAGTCCCTCTTCCATCAGGCGGTGATATAGAAGCGGATCATCTTTCACACGGCTCGCCAACTCCAGAATTTCCTGCGCTACTTCCGCAGTCTGAAGCATCTGTTGTGACATATCGCCCGCATCGTGCCAGCCTCCGCCAAACGAAAGAATCGCGCCGTTGTGCTCACAAATGACATCAGTGTGACACTTTCCATGCTTATTCGGCACCGGGCAGCCACAGCGCTCACAGAAGATAAAGTTCAGTGCCTTCCATATCGCATCTTCCATCACCTTCTCTCCGATTTCAAATGGATCACTCAGAAGTTCACCAATCTGCAGCCGATAAAATCCCGGCTTTATAATTTCACTAAATTCAAGAATCTCAAAGGTGCCATAACGGTCTTTCTGTACAACAACCGGTTTACTTAAAACCTCATTTCCCGCTGCATCCAGCACACAGAAGCTCTTCTTTCCGGTATTGGCAATTGCTGTCTTTTTACCGTTTTTCTGATAGCCGGAAGTGGAATACGAAATATGATCCGTCTCACACTCCCAACCTTTTTCCTTTTCCGCCTTTTCTACTCTCTGTAATTCAAAATTCTCGAAATCAAAGGCTGCTTCCGGTCCGGTTGAAGTATCTTTTCCGTCTGCATCAATGACGATAGAAATCTCGGTGATCACATCCCGCGGCAGCTGTGCAAATTCCCAGATTACCTGATTCCACTCATGGTTCACCAGGTTCACTAGATGCTGTCCCTCTCGGAAATACGGATCCGGAATCGGGAATTTTCCCTCGTTTTTAATATGGATACGAAAGTGAATACTGTGACCGCCCATGCACTCCGGTTTTACCCGGAAATACAGACGGTTATAACGCTCCCAGTTTTCTCCTGCAAACGGAAAACGGATCACACAGCGAAAATCATCCTGCGCTTTTTCCTGGCTGTGACTGTCTGTTTTTCTTGCAGTCGGCAGCGTAACATAAATCGTTTTACCGCCTCTGCTTCCCATTCCGTCCCGTCCGGCAACGGCTCCTCTTCCACTGTGTTCCGGAAGTTTCTGTGTGCCGTCCCAGATCACCTTTTTTGCAAGAATAGGCTTTTCTTCCCGTTCTCTTTCCAGTGATTTTTCCTGATGCAGCGGAAGCGGCGAGTGGACGTAACCTGTCTGGATCAGTTCCTTTCGAAATGTTTCTTTCACAGAATTATGCCTCCTCTTTTTCGCTGTGTGTTCTGAAATAACTTCCCATAACTTTCAGACGATCGTTTGGTTTCGTCAGATCTCTTCCGCCGTCCTCGGTCAGATAATATGCCATTACCTGCGGCACTGCTGAAAATTCGAGACATGCAAACTCACCTCCGCGGATATCCAGCTTCAGATCACTCTCATCTACCGTCTCTGTTCCGATCATCAGTCCATTATGATTTACTTCTTTCATGAAACGAGCCAACGATTTTGCTTTTTCCGATTCCTTTCCGCCATCATTTAAAACGATCACGCAATGATTGTAATCATATCCATAATTCGGTCCATGCATGCCCTCTTCCAGCTCATAACCGATGGAAATAACCTGCGGCATCTCCCAGAATTTTACAGCAGCCTCAAGTGAAACACCATACAGACTCCCTGCTCCTGTAAACACAATGCAGCGTGAACGCATCAACTGACGTTTTCTTGCTTCGAACCAGGTATATGCCTGCTCTGTAATTGCTCTGTGACTGTCCGGCACTTTTGCCACATCCCACTGGTAATTGTCATACTGTTCTTTCGTCAGATGGCCGCGCATCAGACCAAGCTTCAGACCCATCAACATATGGTTCAACACGCTTGTTGTATAGCCGATCGTTCTCTGTCCATACTCCTCCAGTCCACAGTTCAGGCAGACATGGCATGGCGAAATTTCTGCCAGCATCGTCTTCGGTCCTTCGGTAAAACTCATGCACAGATATCCAAGTTCCGTCATTTTTTTCATCACTTCACATACCACTTTGGATGAACCAGTCTGCGAGGTAAAGACATGCAGTGCGTGCGGATTATATACACGGCCTTCTTCAATATAATCGTTTGGATATACGACTTTCGTGCGAATGCCGGAGGCCTTCTCCACAAATACCTGTGATGTCATCGCAACCGTGTTGGAAGTTCCTGAACCGATAAAAACGATTTCATCGATTGTACTGAGATGATCTTTTACATAAGCCTCCATCGGCGAAAACGCTTCATCCTGTTTCTCCAGAATATACTCGATACAGGAAGGAATTCTCTTGATGCAATCCATTAATGTCACCATGATTTTTTCTCCTTTTCATTCATGTTTTCGTTATCGTATTTTCCCTGAAATCCAAGTCCGATTGCTGCAGCCCCCATAAGCCCTGCATACGCCGGATCCAGTCCGCTGATTTTGATTCCGCGCTCCAGATGTGATTTTGCTTTTTCCGTTACGTTCTCTACAATCCGTTCCGCCAGATGACCTTCCCCGGAAATCAGTCCTCCCCCAAGGATCACAATTTCCGGCGAAAGCACGCACGTCAGATTGGAAATCATCAGTGCATTCATGGCAACAAGTTCATCCAGAATCCGCACTGCCATCTGGTCTCCCTTGTCTGCTGCTTCGATCACATCCCATCCGGTCACCGTTTCTGTCAGTTTTTCTCTCAGAATGGAATCCGGATACTCTGAAATCATCTTTTTTGCCTGTGCCATCAGTGCCATGCCCGATGCAAGCATCTCTACACGTTCTCCCTTTCCCCCTGTGAAATTCATAAATCCCACTTCTCCTGCCCACTCGTCTGAGCCGCGCACCAGAAGTCCGTTTACAATCATTCCGGCTGCAAGACCCGTACCAATGTTCAGATATATCATGTTTCTGCAGCGTTTTCCTTCTCCAAATTCATTTTCTGCAATGACAGTGCATTTGACATCGTTGTCCACATGGCAGACTACGTCAAATTCTTTTTCGATTCGTTTTCTCAATGCAATCGGCTCTTTGTCATCATAACCGATCCAGACACCCCCATGCGGATCGATGTTATCGTTGATGCCGATACCCATTTTTTTCGGACGTATCCGGTGTTCCCATCCGATTTCACGTTCATAACATCGGACACCTTCCACCAGTTTTTTTACTTTTTCCTCTTTGCTGATCGCTCCTGTGGCAAAACGGAGTTTATTTACAATAGTTCCGTCTTCCCGCACCTCCGCAACCAGCATTTTTGTTCCGCCGATATCGACGGCAATACAGTTTCCCATATGTCTGCCTCTTCTCATTTTTCATTTACATTATGAATCCATTTTCCGCTCCGCAGCCGCCATTCGCTTGTAAATACTTTAATGACCTGATCACACTTCAACGTTGCATATACAGCCATCACCGGTGCTTTCACGAGAAATGCCATCACAAAGCCCATCGGCACGGTAACTCCCCACAGGAAAATCAGATCGTTTGCCATCTGGAATTTTACATCTCCGCCCCCACGGAGAAGCCCCATCATGTTCATCGACTGAAGTTCCATAAAGGGAAGAATAAATGCCATCACATACATCAGCTGCCGGCAGTATGCCATCGTTTCTCCCTTGATGTGGTAAATTCCCGGAACCAGCGGTATAGCCACCAGTGTAAGCGCACTGCATATCAGACCCATGAAAACGGCAATCCGTTGAAACGTCTTTTTCAGCGGCAGAATTTCCTCATATTTTTCTGCTCCGATGGTATTTCCGATGATGACGCATGCTGCCGCCGAGAGTCCCTGGCAGAGTACACTTGTCAGCTGTGTGACGGAACCCGCTACACTGTTCGCAGAAACAACTTCGTTGCCAAGCCTGCCCAGTACGATTGCCTGTGCAGAAACGCCGAGTCCCCAGAACATCTCATTGCAGATGACAGGAATACCGGTCGAAAAAAACACGTTTGCAAGTTTTTTGTCTACATGCAGCATTTTTTGCACGCGGATTCTGATTTTATCCTCTTTCCGATAAACATACCATACAATCAGAATGAATTCTCCGATACGCGCAGCCAGTGTTGCAATCGCCGCTCCTGTCACCCCAAGAGCCGGAAATCCCAGATGCCCCTCAATCAGAAGATAGTTTCCGGAGATATTTAAAATCAGGCTGACAATCGCAGAATACAGGCAGATATTTACCGTCCTTACAGAACGGAGAACACCTGTTGTAATATTCGTAATCGTATAAAAAAAGTACGACCACACAATAACCCTTAAATATTCACTTCCTATTCGGATGGTTTCTTCTTCCGGTGTATAGATGCTCATCACCTGTTTTGGAAATGCAATGACAACAAACATCAAAATCACGACAAACACAAGTGCTGTGCGATAGGCGTATGCCAGAACCTTATGGATCCGTTCGATATCTCCCTTTCCCCACGCCTGGGAAATCAGAACACTGGCTCCCGCCGCAATTCCCGGGACTGTCATCGCCACAAGAAAGAAAATCTGGTTCGCCTGAGATACTCCCGCCAGAGCAACTGTGCCAAGTTTTCCCACCATAACTGTGTCAACCAGGTTGACCAGAAAACCCAGCATACTCTGCAATCCAAGCGGCACCGCGATGGCAAGAATATTCTGGAAGAGCGATCTGGAATCTTTTTTCATCTTGATTTTTCCTCCATCTGACGTTCCAGCTTTTCTCAGATCACGGAACCGTCCAGTTTGACCTGCCTTTTCAGAACAGGCCGGGAAACCTGTTTTCTTTCTTCCCGGCCCGCTTTACCTTTTGCTTTTTCCTGTTTTTTTAATTTCCATCCGGACGGAACAGTTTCTCTGCTTCCTGTAATCTTGGAGTCATCCATTCTGCCAGGGAATCTACATTCATAGCATCAAGCTGATCGATGAATTCCTGATAATTCGCATCAAACTCTGCATCATCTGCGGAAAGAATGACTTTTGCTTGGCCCGTCTTGATGTAGTCTGTCATCTTATTCTCCAGAACCTTCCAGTCGCCGTCAGATTCCTTCGGAGCTGCATAAACAAACCACTCCTCATTGTCATACGTTTCACGGATTGCATCGTTACTTTCCTGATACTGCTCCGGCTGAACTGCACAACGGGACTCTGCTTCCAGAATCTTGGAACCGCCGAAGTAGAAGTTGGTATTGTACAAATCTGTGTTAGTGTTATCATCAATCGATTTCTGCCAGTCCTCGCTGAACTCTGGCAGACCTTTGTCATTTAATGTATAGTCGATACCTTCACGTCCCCACTGTGTCAGTTTCTGTCCTTCATCTGAAAACAGGAACTTCATCAGACGAATGGAGGCTTCTGGGTTCTTATTGTTTTTGGTAATAAAGGTTCCGCACCAGCCAATTTCAGAGTTGATCAGTTTATCATCCGAGAGCGGTTTCATCTGATAAATCTCTGCATCTGGCTCAATATCCTTCAGTCCTGTCAGAATATCCGAAGCAGTTCCCTGTGTATTTCCAACTCTTGCGAAGGCTTTTCCGCTGGACATTGCTGACTGTGCATCCGCAGACTCCCAGGAGAAGTTATCTGCGTTGATATAGCCTTTCTGATACAGATCGTTGCAGTATTTCAGATATTTTTTGAACGCTTCTGTTTTGGCTGTGATGGAATAGGTTCCGTCATCATTCAGTGCATAATTCTGTAAAGTACAGCCATTATATGTTTTGAATGGATCCAACGTCCAGGTTGTCACTGCAAATACAAGAGGTGTCACCTCCGGCCATTTCTGTTTGACAGCCTCAAATACATCTTCCAGTTCATCCAGATTGGTCGGCTCATCCATGCCCAGTTCATCCAGCATGTCTTTTCGATAATCGATGCTTGCAACCATCGGAACGGCCCTCGTATTCTGCCAGTCTTCATTCGAGGATGCATGAGAAAATACAAAGTAATAATGGTCATCCTGTGAGAATGCCTTTGCGTTGACGATATGAGAATTGTCCACATCCCAGTCCACGTTGTATTTTTCGATTAGCTCATCATACGAATAGCTGATATCCGGGTCGGATAAGGTATCGAGCATCTGGCTTGTGAAAACGAGATCCGGAAGTTCTCCGGAAGACGCCATAACACCGAGCTGTGTATAATCCGTTGCTTTTGTCGGCACGAGACGAATACCGGTTCGCTTTGTGATCTCATCTGGAATAACACCCGTAAAGCTTTCCGTACTGTACCAGGTATGATTTAAAAATACGGTAAGTTCAATCGGATCATCTGGATCGCCAATCATCCACGGGTTATCCGGGTCAACCGTTGTGGTTGATCCTGTTGTGCCTCCGGTTTCCGAACCGGATTTGCTGTCCGAACTCTGTCTGTCCGAACTCTGTCCGTCCGAACCACATCCTGCCATACTTCCTGCTGCCAGAATTGCTGCGAGACATGCTGCTGTGATTTTTTTCATCTCTTTCATTCGCTTTTCTCTCCTTTACTTAAAATAGATGAATCGTTATCTACACCCGTCCTGAAACAGGTCATAGTTCTTATGATTTCACTGCTCCGACTGTCATTCCGGTAACGAAATACCGTTGAAAGAACGGATAGATACAAAGAATTGGAACGACCGCCACAACCATTGCCGCAAGCTGAATGGACAGTGTTGTCGTCTTTGCAGCTGCCTGCATCGCCGCATCTGCTGCATTTCCCGAAGCACGGGAGCTGTTGATGACGGAAATCATCAGATATCCTACTGTACGAAGTCCTTTATTGTTTGGAATAAAGAATGCGGACTCATACCAAGAATTCCAGTGGCCAACCGCTGTAAAGATGGAAATCGTTGCCATCAATGGTTTACAGATGGGAAGGATAATCTTTCGGAAAATCGTGAATTCGCCTGCCCCGTCCAGCCTTGCCGACTCACGTAGTTCTTTGGGAATATCCTGGAAGAACGATACCGCGACAATCAGGTAAAACAGGCTCAGACATCCCGGTACCACGTACACCCAGAACGTATTTAACAGATGCAGAGTACGAAGCAGAATGTAATATGGAATGACTCCACCGGAAAAATACATGGCAAAAATAAAAATGCTGTAATAAACTTTTCGGAATACCAGTTCCTGAAAACTCAGGCCGTAACTTACAATCAGGGTGAAAAATACGGTCATGAAAGTTCCAAGCACCGTACGTGCCAGGGTAACCGCAAATGCCTGTCCCCACTGTCCATCGCGGAACAGCTTTGCATAATTTTCGAGTGTAAATATTCTCGGCAGCAGATAAATCCCGCCTCGCTGTGCATCCAGTCCCTCGTTGAAGGACATGATGACTGCAAGATAAAACGGGTAGATACAAATCAGAACCATGATGATCATGACAATCGCTACAAAAATATCAAATCCGATATCTCCCTTACTTCTTTTTCTTTGTTTTTTCTTTTCCATACGTTCACCTCAACTAGAATAATCCGTTTCCGGAAACTCGTTTTGATATAAAGTTGCTGATGAAAACCAGCGTTACAGAAATCACCGACTGGAACATGCCAACGGCAGTCGCGTAGGAATATCGTCCGTTAGAAAGTCCTGTTCTCATAACATATGTCTGAATGATATCCGACACTTCCATATTTCCCTGATTCCCAAGCAGATAGCACTGTTCAAAGTTGGAACCGCTGAGTCCTCCGCCGAGCAGGTTGCCGAGCGCCATAATCAGAACCACCGTGATCGTTCCTGCGATGCAGGGAAGTGTAATGTAACGTATCCGTTGTGTACGGGTTGCTCCATCCATCTCGGCTGCCTCATACAATGATGGATCGATTCCGGTAATCGCTGCGAGAAATACGATTGCCCACCAGCCAGTATCTTTCCAGATGGCCGTCAGAACCGCCATTGCAGTAAAATACTTCGGACTGGTCAGAATTTCCAGCGGCTGTTTTGTCAGATGCAGCGCCATCAGCACATTGTTGATGACTCCTGTGTCCGATGCCAGGATTCGAAGCATACCTGCTACAATAACCCAGGAAATAAAGTATGGAAGATAGCTCACTGTCTGGATAAACTTTTTCGCTGCCTTATTCCGTACCTCATTTAAAAGCACAGCAAACAAGATCGGAATGGGAAAACTGAAGATCAGCTTCAGGATACTGAGTACCAACGTGTTCCGCATCAGCTCCGGAAATTTATATTCCGTAAAAAATTCTTTGAAATATTTCAGACCCACCCATTGACTTGTAAACATTCCTTTCAGTCCGCCGGTGATCTTGTAATCTTTGAAGCCGATAATCAGCCCCACCATCGGAGCATAGTTGAAAATCAGCACGTAAACGACCCCCAGCAAAACGAACATCTGCAGATACCGTTGCTTCCAGAACACTTGCCATACACTCTCTTTGTTCTTTTTCTTCCCTTCTTTCATATTGTACCTTCTTTCTCAAATTTCCACCGCCTGTTCCGTTCCGGCTGCGGTACTTCTTTTTGATACTTAAAGAATACAGGATTTGTTTTTATTTTTACACTGTCCGATTTTTATATTTTATGTCATTTCTTGCGGTTTCCTGTCGTTTCTTCTTCTCTTTCTTGCAATTTTCACAAATCACAGCTATGTGCAAGCAGAAAAAAGCTCCGCGTCAGAATTTTTTCTCACGCGGAGCTTTTTCTTTGCATTTTTTTATTCTATTTTATTTTCTCCATTTCGAAGCTGCTGAGGAGTGATTTCAAGCTTATTTTTAATCAGCCGATACAACTGTCGTTCTGTTTTATATCCCACTTTCCCGGCAATGTCCTGCACCGAAATGGATGGCTCGTACAGCAGCATGTAAATTGCCTGCTGCAGCCGCATTTCATTTACAATTTCAAGAAATGTCGTATCCCATTCTTTTTTAAAAAGGCTGCTCAGATAACTTTCTGTTTTTCCTGTGTGCTCTGCCAGCATGGAAAGTGAAATGGCATCCTGATAATTTTCCCGGATAAACTGAACACTTCTCTGCAGTGGTCCCGGAATCTGACCTTCCTTCAAATGCGGAAAATAGCATTCATACTCCTTCAAAAGATTTGGCTCTTTCTTTCCCTCATCTTCCAATTCTCTGGCTATCCGGCAGATATCCCGTCTCAGTTCTTCCTTGTCTACCGGTTTCAACAGATAATCTGCCGCATCCAGTCGAAGGGCCCGTCTTGCATATTCAAACTTATCATAGCCGGACAAAATCATAAAATGACGACACCAGCCTTTATTCTTTGCCTTTTCAACCAGATCCAGACCGGACATGCCCGGCATTTCCACATCCGTAATCATCAGATCCACGGGATTTTCTTCCAGCAGCAGCGCCGCCTGTTCTCCGCTCATCGCCGTCTGCACTTCACAGGATAAATCCTCAATTTTCCCGATCACAGCTTTCAGCCCCATCAGAATCAGACGTTCATCATCTACGATCAGTATTTTCATTGCCGTTTCGCTCCGCCCCCTTTGGATACATATTGATTTTCAGCCGTACACGGCAGCCTTGATCCAGCGGTTCCACAAAGATACCGGAACCAAGGCCACACAGCAACTGAACGCGCTCATTGACATTATACAGTCCTACGGAAGTGCTCTCTTTTTCTTCGGTTTCCTCCGCTTTCCCGGCAAGCCGCCGATGGATCTCTTCCAGGCGCTCTGCTGTGATTCCCGTCCCGTTGTCCTCTACGTCGATAATCACATATCCATTTTCACACCATGCATGAATATGAACCCAGAGTACACGGTCCTGATAGCGGAAAGCATGCTTAAAACAGTTTTCCACCACCGGCTGCATCATACAATATGGACATTCCACTTCCGCACAGGTCGGCTCCATTTCCACCCGATACTCAAAATCGTCCCGCATTCGGTAGGAATACAATTTCAGATAATCCTCCGCATGCTGAATCTCTTTTTCCACCGTAATCATTTTCCGCTGATACGACAGGTTATAGCGAAGAATTTTCCCAAACAGATTCATCATCCTCGATGCCTTTTCATTTTCTCCGAGTTCTACCAGCATGTCAATATTTTCCAGGGTATTATACAGAAAATGCGGCTGAATCTGAGACTGCATCGCATAATAGCGGGCGTGATTTGCAAGGCGCACTTTCTGGATGACCTCTTCGTTCAGTGCATTGACACGGCTTGCGGTCTCATTATAGCTGTGGATCATCGCACCAATTTCATCCCGGCTGCCGTTTTCCTGATACAGTTCCATCTTTTTTCCTTCTGACTGCTGCATATGTTCGGAAAAACGCGTGATTCGCTTTGTGATGGAAATATAGAAAATATAATAGACAATAGAAAAAAATGCAAACAGTAGCAGCGCTGCAATCACACCATTCCACAGCGAAGAATTTCCCAGCACGGACAAATTAGGATAATAGTAATCCATTGTTACATCCAGTTTCTCCAGTTTTCTCGATGCATGATTTTGAAACACTGTGTCCTCTTCTGGTGCTTCACATAAATATATAGCTCCGTCTTTCTCGCAGACCCGCCAGGTCTGCTCTCCATACGTCAGCAACAGCAGTTCTTTGTCTCCTACAAAACGCATGGTTCCGAACAGCGTATTAAAATCGCAATCGACTTCCACATAGCCGATCCCGTGAAATCCATTCACATTATACAACTCCTGATAAATCCGACATACTATGTTCTCCTCTTCCGTTTCAAACACAAGTTGTTTAGAGGTATACTTCATCGGAAGATTCTGGTCCAGCTCCTCATTCTCCTCTGCATTTAAGACATACCGCGGATCGTTGCTTTCTTTTGTCTCACCGCGCCATACACAGATATTTGTAAAACCTGGATTGGCCGTTTTTATCTGGTCAAATGCCGGTTTTACGTATTGCAGCCACATCTGTACACCTTCTCCGGTAGTCAGATCATAGCTGCTGACGTATTGCAAAAACATGGAATTGTACTGAAACGAATTCCTGCAGTATTCCACCTGCGATGAAATATGATCAACAGCAAGGCATGCCTGTTCCAGTACTTCTGCCTTGCTTTTGTCATATTCCCCATCCAGCCTTTTTACCAGCGTGCCAACATAAAACGCCCCCATGATGGCCGCCGGAATACATAAAAGCATAATATAAAAAAACATCATTTTGCGGAACAACGGCATATCCCGCAATTTATCCCCAAATTTCTTTTTCCACCTTCTCATACGATTTTACTCGAACACGTTACTGTATAAAATCCGCATACTCCGCCCTGCTGACCTTCTTCAGGTCTTCCGGCGCCATGCACAGTGTCGTTCCGATTCGTCCTCCGCTCACGTAAACCTTGTCAAAATCTGCCGCACATTCCTGAATCACTGTCGGATACTGTTTTTTCATGCCGATCGGGCTGCAGCCGCCACGGACGTAGCCGCTGACTGCGGTAATGTCTTTCACATGGATCATCTCAATGGATTTTTCCCCTACCGCTTTTGCCGCTTTTTTCAGATCCACTTCCTCTGCAATCGGAAGAACTAATACATAATACTGTTTACTTTTTCCCTGTGCCACAAGCGTCTTAAACGACTGCTCGACCGGCGCACCGGTTTTTTCTGCAGTATGGAGACCATCGATAAATTCGTCGCATTCGTACTGAAGAACCTCGTATTTGACCTTCTGCCGGTCCAGAATACGCATTGCATTTGTTTTAATTTCTTTCTCTTTTGCCATGTTTGCTTTCTCCCTGCTTTTGCTGTCTTACATGATATGTTTCTTCACAGTCGGAAATTCTATTTTTTACCCTCCGGTGCTCCCTGCAGTGCATACAGTTCTTTTTTGAGCTGTTTAATTTCTTTTTTCATCTCAATATTTTTCTGTTTCAGCCGTACCACGGCATCTCCGGCCTCCTCCGGTTTTACGGAAAGCAGGCGGGCGATTCCAAGCGTATTCACATGCTTTAAGCAGTAATCCGCATACGCTTTTTCACCGGAAAGCATGGTCACGCGGACGCCGCCTTTGTATTTCTGGGCACTTAAGATTTTGATCAGACGGATTTCCCCTGTTTTTGCAACGTGGGTTCCGCAGCACGCACAGCTGTCGCAGCCTTCGATCGTCACAATCCGCACCTGGCCCTCGATCTCTTTTTTGCTCCGGTAATCCATGGTTTCCAGCTCTTCCTTTGACGGATAACTGATCGTAACCGGAACATTTCGAAGCACGGCTTCGTTTGCCTCCTGCTCCACATCGTAGAGCTGCTCCTCGGTCAGAACGCCGTCAAAATCAACGGTAATGACATCACTTCCCATATGGAATCCAACGTTGTTGAAACCGTAAATCCGATGCACGATACCTGACACGATATGCTCTCCGCAGTGATTCTGCATATTGGAAAAACGTTTTTCAAAGTCAAGTTTTCCAACTACCGTTTTGCCCGGCTCGAGCGGTGCTTCCACGGTATGCCAGATTTCGCCGTCGATTTCCTGTACATCCGTTACAAAAATTCCATCCAGTGTTCCCTCATCTGCCGGCTGGCCGCCGCCCTCCGGGAAAAATGCGGTCTGATCCAGCAGCACGCGGTACATGCCGCCCTCGCAGACGCTCCGTTCTACGGTTGCCTCAAATTCACCCAGGTACGCATCCTGATCAAATAATCTTGTTGTGCTCATAATTTTTCCTCTTTTCCGTCTATTCGTTTACAATGTCAATCTGGCACATTTTCATAGCTTCCAATGCATTTTTATGACTCTGCGGCGTTACGCCCGCGCACGCGGATGCATCGACAGAAATCGGCACTTCCGGATAAAATGCTTTCAGCAGCATGGCATTGGAAATCACGCAGATGTCGGTGCAGAGTCCCACGAGTTCAATGAATTCCGGCACGCCGCCTGCCAGTTTTTCGATCTCCTCCGGCAGATTTTTTGCACCGAAGGTGATTTTATTCATCACCACGGCCTGTTTTTTCTCCGCCATTTTCTGAATTGTATCCTGCAGTGCATGACCCTTCGTTCCTTCGATACAATGCTCTACCGGAAGTTTTCTGCCCTCGGACGTTTCCAGATAATCCGCAAAATGGGTATCTCTGGTGCAGATAACAGCTCCGTCAAACGAATCCATCACCTCTGCAACGCGGTCAACAATCCCGACCGCCTCTTTCGTGCCGAGACTTCCGTCGATAAAATCATTCTGCATATCTACTACAATTAATACTTTCATCTTTGTTCTCCCTTCTGGGATATTTTTTTATAAATGCTGCATCCAGCTCAGTGCCAGTGAAATCCAGCTCTGGCACTCTTCGCGTACTGCGTTCTGGTATTCATAGCTCTGTGTCTCCTCGCTTGCAAGGCCAAGGCCGTGGCCGCCGACCGGATAAATATGCATTTCTACCGGAATCTCCAGTGCATGCAGTGCAGTAAAGAACAGAATGGAGTTTTCTACCGGCACGCAGTCGTCCGGCGCGGTATGCCACAGGAAGGTCTTCGGCGTATCGAGGCTGACCTGATTCTCGAGAGACATCTCGTCTACCAGCTCATCGTACCGGTCTCCCAGCAGATTGGTGAAGGATCCGCGGTGCGCTTTCGGACCGGATGTGATAACCGAGTAGGATAACAGCAGACCGTTCGGACGAAGCTGCTCTGCGTCTACGCCAAGTTCTTCTGCAAGGAATGTTTTCTTTTTCCAGAACACACCGTACGATGCTGCCAGATGGCCGCCTGCGGAAAATCCCGCTACTACTACTTTGTTCGGATCAATATGATATTCTGCCGCATGCTCCCGCAGATGTGCAACGGTCCAGGCAAGCTGGCGGAGTGCCGTCGGATAGTGAGCTGCCGGAGCAACACTGTAATGCAGAACAACAGCGTGGTAACCGGCTCCGACAAACTTCAGCGCAATCGGCTCTGCCTCACGCTCGGACACCCATTCATAACCGCCGCCCGGGCAGATCACGATGACCGGGCGCACGCGTTCCGGAGCAATCTCACGCGAGTTGTCCAGAAAATACGTATATAATTTTGCAGTTTCTTCTGTATCTTTTACTTTGACATCTAATACCTGATAATTCATAAATTCTTCCTTTCCCCCAATTTTTCCGGGCATGGGCACGGCCACAGCCGCCAATTTTTACTCTGTTGTCATTATACCGTATCAGCGCAAAATATCAAGCGTATCGCACCAGACACTTTTTTCTTTTCAAATCCAATTGCTCATAGTATAATAAATTTATATTTGCATGTTTTTGAGCGGCAAAAATAACACATAAAGGAGTATATTGCAATTATGGATTCCAATCTTATTGTCCTTACCGATCAGGACGGAAATTCTGTCCGTTTTGAGCTTCTGGATATCGTAGAATACAAGGAGGATGAGTACGCCGTTCTCTATCCGGCCGACGGCGGCGATGACGAACCGGTACACATTCTGCGCATCATTTCCGAGAATCTCGATGTCAACGAAGCCGAGTTCGAAGGCCTCGATGACGATGAACTGATCGACACCATTTATCAGATCTTCCGCGAGCGCAACGATCTGGACGACTGATTCTGCCACGCAAAAAGAGCAGCATTTTTACCTTTCACACGTCGGTAAAATGCTGCTCTTTCTTTATTCTAATTTTTCCTCTTTCTTTGTTTCAATCCACAGTCGGTAATTTCACAGAGTCTGACATGTCAGCAAAATGCTGACTGTGGTTTGCCTCATGTCAGTGGGGGATACCGATTTCTCTCCGCCCGCCACTGCCGTTAACTTTCTTATTTGCAATTCATCTCACCACCTATAGAGGTGAGAGAATCCTTGCTATTATTTGTTGAATATTTTTCCAATATCGCAGCCAGTGGAGAGAATATCTCTTTCTGAGGGACATTACAATTTATACTGCATAAAATTTCCATTATGCACAAATCCAAAATCTGTATACAACTTAACGCCCATATCCGATGCCGTAATCTGTATTGTTCCGCATCCATATTCTTTTGCATCTTCTATCACACGGGACAGCAATTCTTTTGCAATACCTCTTCTTCGATACGCCGGATCTGTAAACATACTGGACAGTAATCCAATTCTGCCGCTCGGGCATCCAAAGTATGGAGGTTTTTCTACAAATGACATTCCACTTGTTGCGATGATGCTCTCTCCGTCAACAGCAATCCAAGATACAAAAGTACCATCCGCCATATGACGTTCATAGTAATCTTTTAACGCAGGTGCTAAATCAATTTCTTCTTTTGCCCCCTCTTCGCGAAGCTGATGGATTCTCATCTGAATGAAAAAATCCAGTTCCTTTTGGGTAAGTCTTTTATATTCGATTGCCATTTTTATTTCCTTCTGCTTATTTTCTCACATCCAGCACCTGCACATACGGGTCGTCCTTTGTGCATGGTTTCCAGTCGTCTTTTCCCTCTGCGTTCGGGTTTCCGGTTTTCATGAAATTGGTCCAGTCGTCCATCATTTCTTTGCTGAGGGCATAGTCGCCTTCGGTTTTCGGGCGCCAGCTTCGGCCCAGGGTTCCGAACATGTACCAGAGTTCGGAGGAATGGAACGCTCCGGCGTCGTCACCTAACAGGGCACGGGTGAAGTAGTAAACGTAAGCCGGTTTTCTTCCGAGTTTTTCCAGCGCAATGCTCCAGTTGATGCATCCCTTATAGATGCCGCCGTGCTCGCCTTTTTCTTTCATCTCCGGGAACACGCCGATGTCGTCTGCGGTTGATCCGAGCATATATGGGATGTCCTTGATTTTTCCTTCGGTTACGGCATCGTTATAGCCGCAGGTCAGCAGATGATTGTCGATGTTCGGTACGAAGCTCAGCATTCTCGATGGATTTACGCGGCCAAACTCCTCCTGCAGCTCCACAATTTTCTCAGCCGGAATCGCACGCAGTTCTTCCAGCGATTTTGCTCCGCTAAGCTCTATAAATTCCTGGCCGATGGTTTCTGCCTCGGAAAGCGGCATATCGCGGTTCAGTCCGGTGTCGTAGCCGCCGGCGCTCTGGAAAATGGCTTTGCTGATCCAGTTTTCAGTCAGCGGAGAACTGACGAGTGTCTGTACGCTCATGCATCCCGCGGACTGGCCGAATACGGTGATATTTTCCGGGTCGCCGCCGAATGCTGCGATATTTTCTTTTACCCATTTCAGTGCTGCGATCTGGTCGAGAATCGCGTAGTTTCCGCTTCTTCCGACACCGCTCTCCTCGGACAGCCACGGATGTGCCAGAAATCCGAAAGCACCGAGACGGTAATTGATCGTAACGAGAATCACGCCGCGTTCGCAGTAAGCAGATCCATCAAATTCGGATTCGTGGCTGAAGCCGTGCATAAACGCGCCGCCGTGAATCCAGAAAGCAACCGGCAGTTTTTCATCCACTGTATTTGCCGGTGTCCAGATATTTAAGTACAGACAGTCCTCACTCTGCTTCATGCCGAATTCCGGGTCGAGATAAAACTCTTTTCCATAGAAGGAGTCCGGCTCATGCTCGGTCTGCGGGCAGACGCATCCGAAATGATCCGCCTTATAAACGCCCTCCCAGCACGCCGGCTCTTCCGGCGGGCAGAATCGTTTTTCGCCTACCGGCGGCTTTGCGTACGGAACGCCGCGGAATACCGTGTAGCCGTCTTTTTGCACACCATGAATCTGTCCATATTTTGTTTTTGTCTCTGTAATTGCCATAAGTAAAAATCCCCTTTCCATTTCTTATAACTGTGATAAAAACCCTCATACAGATTTAGTATAGCAAATCTTTTTCTTCGCTTCTATATGCACAATTCCAAATAATGGCACCCAGTTTTGTAACTATTGATTATTGGTTATGCAGACATTTAAAAATCCTCTTGATTTATTAGCACACAGAAATAATAATATTTTGTATATAAGATTGACTTATTATCACTGACAAAAACCTTTCATGACTGATCTGGTTTACTTTGACCGGTTTTGGTGCTACACTTTTCTTTGCTTCAAAACGACATATTTCATAGTGAGGAGGAGTATTTAGTATGAAAGCCATTTTAACAGATCTTCTGGCAATCATCGGCGTTGTGCTGAATGGTCTGCCGCAGGGTCTTCTTGCTCTGACGTTTGGATTTGCATCGGTTCCGACGGCGCTGGCATTCTTTGTTGGTGCGGTGGGCAATACGATTACGCAGAGTGTCGCACCAATTTCCTTCCAGGCGGAGACGATCACTTACGCCGGAACGGCTGGAAAAGACCGTTCGGAACGCTGTACGATGATTTTTATCGGCGGTGTGATTATGGCTCTGATCGGAGTGTTTGGACTGCTGACAAAAATCGTAAACTTTGTAGGTGAGGATGTTGCCTATGGAATGATGGCCGGTGTCGGTATCATTCTGGTAAAGGCCGCGATCGATATGATCAAGAGTGATGCCATTTCCGGCGGTGTTTCCCTGGCCGCAGCACTGATCACCTATTACTTTACCAAAGCCAGTGCCAATACCCTGGTTTATACCATCGTCATTTCCGTTGTAGCATCCTGCATTGCCAATGCATTTTTCAACAAAGAGAAATCCAGCATTGTCGTAGAGGATGATAAATTTGTCCGCCAGAAATTTACAATCAATGCCAACGTAATTCTCGGCGCACTCGGTATGGTCTGCCTGAACATTGGTTCCAACATTTCCTTCGGCGGAATTACCGCAGGAATGGCAACCGGCGGAAATTACAACGTCGATAACCTGACCGTGATTTCTTCCCTGGCCGATATGTTTTCTTCCTTTTTCGGAGGAGCCCCGGTTGAGGCAATCATTTCCGCAACTGCCAATGCACCGCACGCTGTATGGGCTGGTGTCATCATGATGGTTGTGATCGGTGTAATTCTGCTTCTGAAACTGCTTCCGAAAATCGGAAAATTTGTTCCGTCTTCTTCGATCGCAGGTTTCCTGTTTGTACTCGGTATCTTCAAAACCGTTGTACTGGATGCGCCGTCTGCCTTCGCTGTCAATGCAGCCGTCGGCGGAACCACAATGGTTGTCACTGCAGTAACAAACCCGTTCCTCGGAATGCTGGCCGGTGTTGCTGCAAAACTGCTTGGATTATAAATTCAGTAACATAAGAGGAAAATCGTATGAAAGAATACAGCATGGAGCTCTGCGGAGTGAAAAGAACACTTCCATTTATCCCGATCAGTGAGGAGATGGCGTTTGCAAGCTTTGTTGTCCTTGGTGACACCGAGCTGGTAAGTGCATGTGCGCCGGAGCTGGCCGCAAAAATCGGAGAAGTCGATGCCATTGTCACCGCAGAAGCGAAAGGTATTGCCCTAGCGTATGAAGTAAGCAAAGAGCTGGGCCATAAAGAATTTATCGTTGCACGAAAAAGCACAAAATCCTACATGAAAGATGTGGTTTCCGCATCCGTTCATTCGATTACAACAGCGGGTGAGCAGCATCTTTATCTGGATGGAAAAGACGCAGATAAAATCCGCGGCAAACGTGTCTGCCTGCTGGATGATGTCATTTCCACCGGCGAGTCCCTGCACGCACTGGAATGCCTGATGGCGAATGCCAGTGCAGAGGTTGTAAAAAAAGCAGCGATCCTTGCTGAGGGCGATGCTGCTGATCGAAAAGATATTGTATTTCTGCAGAAGCTTCCGTTATTCAAAAAGACGGGCGACGGAGAGTACGAAGTCATCGAATAATTGCCAATCCTTCTAATGCATATAGAGAATAGAAAAACGGTGCAGTTCTGAATTTCTGCCATGAATTCAGAACTGCACCGTTTCTTTTTAAAAGAGACGCAGAAGCATCATATACGAAATGGTTCCAAGAAGGATGGAGACGAGGGTCTGGTGTTTCCATTTGTAGGTGATAAAAACGACCGCTGCTGCGAGCAGTTTCGGTACTGCGGCAGAGATACCGCCGGTGGGAATATCTTTCATACAGTAAATGATCAGTACCGCCATGATGGCAGACGGCAGTGCCTGGCCGAGTCGTTCGAGTGATGCGGGCATTTTACGGCTGCCGGAAAATGCAAGAAACGGGAGTGCACGGAGTCCGAAGGTGATCAGAGCGGAGACAGCGACAGCGTGTGCTTCTCTGCTTTTTCCCATTGGTCAATGAAGATAATGAGAAACAGGGCTGTCATACAGAAATCAAGGCCCGTCAGGTCAAATGGAACGATCTGGCCTAAAATGCCGCCAAGAACCGAACCAACTATCCAATAGCAGCGGCTGAACAGAGCGACGAGGAACATGGTGTCCTCTTTTTCTTTTTTCGGAAGATCTAAGGTACAGTTTACGGCGTATGTCTCATCGGTCATCGTGTGAATCATGTACAGCTTGCGGCGCCCCATCTGTTTGAATTCCTTCAGGAAGGTAATGCTGTAAAAACTCTGGCGGCTGTTCATCAGAAGTGCAGTGAGCGCAATGGTGATGAGGGAAGCGCCGCTAGAAAGAAACGTAATCAGAACGAACTGGAACGCGCCCGTATAGACCGTCAGACTTACCAACAGTGAATCATACCAGGGAAAGCCGGCGGATGCCATCATCATGCCGTAGGCCATGCTGACGAAAACGTAGCTGCAGAAAATCGGGATGGATTTTACGAAAGCAGTTTTTAAGGTAGTGGAAGAAAATCGTTTCATAGATAAAATATCCTCACGTAAAAATAAATTTTAAAAATTAAATTTATCATACTATCTATATCATAGTGAGTCAATAGGAATACCATTTTACGCCAAAAGAAACGGATGACCTTCATCACCCGTTTCTCTCATTCTGCTCCAATCAATACATTCTTCCCCGCAAATGCAAACCCATAATGCCGGATCCTTTCCTGCGGCACGCCAAGGGCCACCAGTTCTGCGTCGTATTTTTTATCCACGATCTGTTTTAAAGCCTCCTGCACCGCATCTTCCAGTGTCTCCTTTTTTACCCGGCTGCAGACTTTAAATTCAATAATAATCGCCGGATCTTTTTCTCTATTCTTCGGAATCATCATCACATCATACCGTCCAAATCCACTTTCCCGATTCGACCGGATCTGATAACACTCCGCACGCTCTGCCATCAGTCCCAGGACGAAGCCATGATAGAATCGTTCCGGCTCCAGACTTTCACTGTTCTCTCCGCCAACGTCAAAATGGCTGAAGGTTGCAAGTGACACTTTATTCATATAATAATTCATCGCTTCCAGATCGCCCTGCATCAGTGCTTTCACAAAGCTGCTGTACCCAGCTTCCGATGCTTCAAACCATCCGCGGAACATATCATCAAACATGCTCACCGTTTCCAGATTGGTGATACGGAGCTGATACCACGGCTTCAAAGTAATTCCGCGATACTCCACCTCTTCCGCCTTCAGATAACCGCTCGCGAGAAGCAGACTCCAGATTGCATTTTCATTGTAATCCAGCTGTTCAAACACCATCTGCTCATCAAAGTTCACCGTGACTGCCTGTCCGTTCAGTAGATCTTCCATATACTCTTTGATTTCCGGCGAGGCGGTGCGGATCAGCTTTCCTGCCAGACCGTTCGAACTCGTATCTGCCCAGTACGGGCGCAGTTTCTTTTCTTTTAAATAATTGGTAATCGACCATGGATTGTAGATATCGCGGTGTCCGCCAAAGATAAATCCATCATACCACTGCTTCACAACGTCCTTTTTGTCTCCCATTCCGAACTCGTCCAGAGATGCAAAAACTTCCTTTTCGGTAAATCCAAAACAGTCCGCATACAGATCCGATGTCGTCGTCACCACACGCAGATTATTTAAGTCAGAAAAAATACTTTCTTTCGAAACCCTCGTGATTCCGGTCATCATCGCACGTTCCAGATAAGGATTCGTTTTAAACGTCGCATTAAACAGACTCCGCACAAACGTTGTAAATTCCGCCCAGTAGCCATGGACATACGCTTCCTGCATCGGCGTGTCGTACTCATCCAACAGAATAATCACTCTTCTGCCGTAATACCGCGCCAGATACATACTCATATTATTGAGTGCCGCTGCGGCCTCCGCATCGCCCATATGCAGATTGACCTCGTTGTATGCTTTCTTCTCATTTCCGCTCAGCAGATCCCCATCCAGAAGATACCGGTTTTCTTCATATACTCTCGCAATCTGCTGTTTGATCTGGATTTTCGCTTCCGAAAGCTGATCTGCTTTCACGGCTGCAAAACTCAAAAAGATCACCGGATATGTTCCCTGAAGTTCCCGATATTTTCCTTCTTCCCAAACGCCAAGTCCTTCAAACAGATCGCCCCGGACGGCATATTTATTAGAGAAAAAGCAGTCCAGCATGCTCATATTCAGTGTCTTGCCAAAGCGGCGGGGGCGGGTGATCAAGGTGATTTCATCCCCGTTTTCCCACCAGTCCTTGATGAAGTGAGATTTATCCACAAAGAAATAATGGTTTTCCCTTAAGGATGCAAAATTCTGTTTTCCTATACTGATTACTTTTTCCATCCATCACACCTGCTTTCGGAATTTGTCCTTTTCTCGATTATACACTATCCTTTCCTGAATTCCAATCTTAAAACATCCTATTCGCCGCAAACGTAAAAAACAATAACGCCAGAAACAGCACTTCCAGCACCGCTCCCAGAATGGTAATGATCTTTCCCGTCTTCTCTTTCCAGATTTTTTTCATCCCCAGATACAATAGAATTCCGATCACCGCGCCAAGCGTATTATCGATCACATCCGTAATATCACTCGCGCCGATCGCAAAAATATACTGCGTCACCTCAAAAAACAGGCTCAGTCCCGATGCAAGGAGAATGCGGTTCTGGATTTCGCTGTCCGGATAGAAGGCTGAGATGCAGAGGCCGAACGGCAGAAAGACCAGCATATTTTCGATAATTTCACTAATCTGCACTTTCCCGTTCACCACAACCGACGCCGCATACGGAATCAGATTAATCCCCCGCAGGTGCGGAATTTCTTCCGGGCGCAGAGCGAATTTGAATAAAATGCACCAGACAAGTAGCGCCAGGTAAATGCCGAATACCACAAGTAATGCTTTTGATTTTTTCTCGTTTTTCCAGGTCATGTTCTTTCCTCTCTCATCTTCACTTGATAAGAGGATTCTACCAAAACATTCTTAGGATTCCGCTTCTTCTTTTCCAAAGAAATCCCTATAGATTTCCTAAGATTTTCTGATGCTCAGATTCTTTTACATTTCTTCATCATGCCAATTTATTATATCTTTCATATCAATTATATCTTTTACATATCGCAAAAAACTGTGTATAATACCCCGTGGGCAGAGAAAAGAAGCGGGATGAAAATCCCATATTCCCCTGGGACAGCAGTATTCTCCCCACTGCTGTCTCTCCTTTCAGTGAAGGCTGTCGCAGACAGTTTTCTGTGGTGTAGGTAAAAGAGGAGGCCGTGCACTGAGCACAGCCTCCTCTTTTCGTGTTTTTCATCTTTATTTTTTCATCTTTATTTCTTAATCTCATATCCGCAATACTGCATCACCAGCTCACAGAACATTGCGTTTGCCCAGGAGAACCACTCTCTGGTGTAAACGGTCGGATCATCTACGAAAACACCCTCGTGCATCAGTCCTGTACCGCCGTCGGTTGCCATCAGTTCGTGGATCATCTGATGTTTCTCCTCTTTTGTCGGTGCGGTCAGTCCCTCGATGGCTTTGGAGATGTGCCATACGTAGCGGACCGGTGTGTGCGGGCTTCCGATACCGGAAAGCTTCGTTCCTGCATAATAGAACGGGTTTGCCTCGCTTAAGATCAGCTTTCTTGTGTTGTCAGCCACTTCCTGGCTTTCCGGCTCGTAGCCGAGATAGCTCATAGCCAGAAGACTCGGTACATTGGCATCGTCCATCAGATTATACTGGCCAAAGCCGTCTACCTCGTAAGCATAAACATCGCCAAGTCCCCAGATATGGGTGGTACCGTAAGTCTCAATGGCCTGTTTTACGGTCTTTGCCATCTCTTCTGCTTTCTTCGCAATCTCCTCTTTTCCGCCGACGAAATCTGCGATCTCCTTCAGATAATTCAGAACGACAACCGCAAACATGTTGGACGGAATCAGATAACCGTAACGGCAGGAATCATCGCTTGGACGGAAGCCGGACCAGATCAGGCCGATGCCGGATTTTACCTGCGCACCTTTTCCATCGCGGGAAAGCGTATCGGTGTAGGAGCAGTTTTTACGGATGAAGCTGTACGGGGATTTCTCCTCGTGGTTCATTTCAGTCTCAAATACAGTCAGGATTTTGTCAACACCTTCCCAGAAAACCTCGTCAAACTGATCCGTTCTTCCGGTGTTCTTCCAGAACAGATAGGAGAACTGCAGCGGATAGCAGAGAGAATCGATCTCATACTTTCTCTCCCAGATCCACGGTCCCATATCGGTCTCGTCCTTCTCCCAGCAGTTGCCGTTCGGTCCTTCGTTGAATGCGTTTGCGTATGGATCAATGTTGATGCACATAAACTGGCGGCGGATCAGGCCTGCGATCAGGTCAGCCAGCTCCGGGTCGTTCTGCGCCGGAACAAGGTACGGGCGCAGCTGTGCTACCGAGTCACGCAGCCACATGGCCGGGATATCTCCGGTGATGACGTAGGTGCTGCCGTCCTCCATTTTCTTTACGGTTGTGTCGAGGGTATTGGAGTAGCATCGTTCAAACATATCAACGATTTCCGGCTCGTCTTTCAGTTTTTCTCTCAGGCTTAAAATCAGCTCCTGAATGGACTTTGGTAAGGTCTCTTTCATTCTTTTTTCATCCTTTCGCTCAATTTTTCTCATTTCCCGTTATTCTACAACAGGGCATCTCCGCAATCGAAAATGCCCTGTTGTAGTTCTTATAAAATTAATGTATCAGACTTATTTCTGTGCGTCAATCTGTTTCTGAGCTTCTTCGCGGATGGTCTCCCAGCCTGCGGTCTCAAGCTCTGCATCGATTGTTTTTACAAGCTCTCTCGGATCCTGTGCGCCGGTGAATAACTCAGAATAGTATTTCTCATATACGGCACGGCAGTTTGCAAGCTCTGTTTCGATGTTGGAGGTATCCAGGTTGAATCCAAGCATCTCAGACGGAGTTGCTTTCTCGTTCAGCTCTTCTACTTCATCCCACTGGTTGAAGTCAACATCGTCTGTCTGAGTTACGTTGAAGAAAGTACCCTGGGTATATCCGGCCATACCCCAGTCAGTGGTCAGGCGGTGTACCTTATTGTCATCGGTGTACTCGAAGTCTTTTCCTTCTGCTCCATAGTAGAACCAGTCACGTACTTTGGAATCCGTATTTACCAGGTTCAGAAGCTGAAGTGCTTTGTCCGGGTGCTTGCATCCGGAGTAAATACCATTGATGGAACCACGTACAGTTGTGTTGGAAACGACTGTGTTGCCATACTGTACTGCTGAACAATTGGCGATACCATTGTTCGGACCCCATGTTGTTTTTGCAGCGCCGCTCCATCCCTGTGCAACAAAGAACATTGCGTATTTGCTGGAATCATCTGCTGTCGGAGCGTCTCCGTTGATGATGCCCTCCTGATACATTTTACGAACGATATCCAGGTTGGAAAGGATTTCTTCGTCATCCAGCGGATTGACAACGGTCTTGCTGTCATCGCCGTATTTAACGCCGATTGCCGGAAGTCCGGAGCTTAAATCATCGTAGTTCAGGTTCAGCAGGAAGTTTGCACCATTTTTGGACATGAAGTACGGAGATCCGCCTTCGCCCTCTTTTACTGTCTTCAGAGCATCGTACAGAGTATTGAAATCTGTTACAGAATTTACATCAATGTTATATTTGTCTGCAATATCCTGATCCCATACAAAGTACTCGGAAAGGGAGCTGTCTTTGTAGGTCGGTACGCCGTAGATTTTTCCATTTACTTCTACTGCTTTCCAGTAATCTTCCGGAATCATGTCATACAGCTCGGAAGCGTTGTCTTTGAGCAGATCTGTAATGTCCATCAGTGCGCCGGTGTTCACCTCAGAAGAGTAACGGTTCTGGTCGGTGAACAGGATATCGAAATACTCGCCGGAGTTTGTGATAACGCTTCTTCTGTTATCCCAGTCACCCCACGGAACGATTTCCATGTCTACATTAACGCCGATTTTCTCCTCCAGATATGGGTTGATCTGTGCAAGCCACTCATCATAATCCTTCGGCATTCCGTTACCAACCTGAATCCATTTCAGTGTAACAACTTCATCTTTTGCATCACTCTTTGAAGAGCTGCTGCTTCCGTTGCTGCTTCCGCAGCCTGCCAGCATGCCACCGGCCATAACAGCAGAAAGTGCAAGAGCTAAAAACTGTTTCTTTTTCATTGTAGCATCCTCCTGATATAAAATATAGAATGTTGAAATTATCCTTAACCGAAGCCTTTTGCTTCAGTATGAGATCCATAAAGGTAAATGGTCGATCAGCCTTTTACCGCACCGACCGTCAGACCGGAAATGAAGTATTTCTGGAAGAACGGATAGCAGCATGCGATCGGGATGATGATGATGATTGCCATCGCCATACGGGCGCCCTCTTTTGGCATCGAGTTCATGTACTGTGCCGTGGTAACGCCAAGAGACGGGTTGTTTGCCATCACCTCAATATTTCTCTGTACGTGATCCAGCAGAGCCTGCAGGGAATACAGCTTGGTATCGCTGATGTACAGGGAAGACTGGAACCAGTCGTTCCAGTAACCGAAGGTGAGGAACAGGGCGATCGTTGCCATCAGCGGTTTCGACAGCGGCAGGGCGATCTTTCCGAAAATCTGGAACTGGGTTGCTCCGTCGATCTGTGCCGACTCAATGATGGATTCCGGAATGTTGGTCTTGAAGAACGTTTTACAGATAACAACGTTGAACGAAGAAACACAAAGCGGAAGGATCAGCGCCCAGATACTGTTTTTCAGGTTGAGGAACTGTGTGTTAACTACATAAGAAGAAATCATACCACCATTGAAGATCATTGGAATAAAAACGACCATGGTGAAGAATCCGTTCAGTTTGTAGGTGCTTCTGGAAAGAACGTAACCCATCAGCATCGTAAGGGCAACTCCGATTACCGTACCGATAACCGTTACCGCAACGGAAACGCCAAGTGCAGTCACAATCATCTGTCCTTCCCGAAGAAGGAATTTGTAGGAATCCAGCGAGTATGCACTCGGGATAAACTGGTAGCCATTCATCTTGATCGAATGCTCGGAAGAAATCGAGATCATGAAGATGAATACCACCGGGATAATGCAGGCCAGGGCAAGGATCACAAAAATAACATTGAAAATTGCATTTGTAGATCCCTGGATCTGATTTAAATGTGAAGAGGAAGCCAGATCAAGATCTTTTTTCTTTTTTGCCATTTTTGTACCTCCTTAAATAATCGCGCTGTCTTCATCAATCTTCTTCACAATGGCATTGGCAAGAAGGATGGTGATGCAGCATGCAACAGACTGGAAGAATGTTGCCGCAGAAGTCATTCCGATCGGAGTGGAAGACTGCAGTGCGTTGTATACATATGTGTCGATAGTTGCTGTCGTTTTGAAGATCGAACCGCTTGCTCCCTGAGAAAGCTGGAAGAACAGTCCGAAGTCGGAGTAGAAGACCTTTCCGACATTCAGGATGAACATCATGATGATGACACTCTTTAAGCAAGGCAGGGTAATGTGCCATACCTGCTGTCTCTTATTGGCGCCGTCCATAACGGCTGCCTCGTACAGTGTGGTATCAATACCGGAAATGCTGGACAGGTAGATAACCATGTTGTATCCGGTAGATTTCCACAGATACATGAAGATCAGGATAAATGGCCATACACCGGCACTCATGTACCACTGAATCGGTTCCTTGCCTGCATTTCTCATTATACTGTTGATCAGACCGTTGTCCTGGTTCAGGAATGCATCCAGGAAGTAGGAAGCTACAACCCATGACATGAAATATGGGAAGAACATCATCGTCTGATATACCTTCGACGCTCTTTTGTTGTGCAGCAGGCTGATCATGATAGCCAGTCCTACGGAAAATACCATACCAAGAACGATAAATGCAAGGTTATACAGGATTGTGTTTCTCAGGATGACGAACAGGTCGTTGGATCTGATCAGGAACGAAAAGTTTTTGAAGCCGGCCCAGTCACTGTGGAGCAGGTTATAAATGAAACTCTTTCCGCCGGTGATTTTGTAATTCTTGAACGCAATGATCAGACCGAACATAGGCAGGAAGCAGAACAGAATATACCAGATGGTGGTCGGCAGCGCCATGACGGTCAGCTCCGTGTCATTCTTGGTCCAGCGTCCTTTTTTCTTTTTGCTTGGTTTACTCAAGATTTTTTCCTCCTTCTCCCGATTGCTCGGGCTTATCACTTGATCCGTTTATCTTACAAACGGAATCCCGGTAAATAATCTTTCCGGGAATGCGGTATACCTCGCCGCTCTTTTTCTGCGGTTCATTCATATGTTTGATCATACGTTTTGCCGCAAGACGTGCAATCGCGTCGGTGTCAACCGCAACCGTGGTGAGCGACGGACTGCACAGTTGTGCATAAATGGAATCATCAAAACCGGTCACGGAAACATCCTCCGGTACGCAGATTCCACGCTCTTTTAATGCCTGCACTAATTTGAATGCGGTGGCATCGCAGTTACAGACAAATGCGGTGGGCAGCTTCTCCGGTAGCAAAAGCGGAATGGCAATGCCTTCCTCGCTTCGGTCCGGGATTCTCCACTCATTTTTCGGGGAAATTCCCTCCTCCAGCATTCTCCGCAGATATCCGAGATATCGGTCGGAAATACTGGTTGTACTTCCTACGGTTCCGACAAATCCGATGTCTGTGTGGCCCTGCTGGATCAGGTAATTGGTCAGCTCATAGGAGCTGTAAATATTCTCGGTGATGACGGAATCGGATTTGTGGGTTCGATCGTAGATGTCCACATACACTTTCGGGAGATCAATCTGTGCAATCTGCTCCCGGACACCCTTATCGAGAATACCAAGAAAGATCAGGCCGTCGAACAGCCCTCTGGTCTGTATCGTGTTCATGTCCGACGGGAGTGTTGCTGTTGTCGGAGAAATCATGATACTCGAACAGGATGCTCTCTGCAGCTCGTAGATGATCCGCTCGTACATTGCCATATAAAATTTTCCTTCGTCTCCGGAGCTGAACCGCGGACTCATGATGATACCGACTTTTTTGCTCTTCCGTTTTCCGTAGTCCGGAAGGACATAACCGGATTCTCTCGCAAGCGCAAAAATCTTTTCTTTCAGTTCTTCTCCCACGCCGTCTTTTCCGTTCAGCGCCTTGGAAACTGTTACTTTACTGATGCCCAGCTTATCTGCCAGGTCCTGCATGGATACTGATTTTCTCTCTGCCATGTTACCAACAGCCCCTCTATTTGTTTCTTAACTTGTGTTTAGATGTTAACATCTTTTAGAAAGATTGTCAATAGCCTTTTCGTTATTTTGTATATTAAAATTCTTATTTTCCAGTCCTAATTTGTATAGATCGAGGAGTATTCTTCTGTTTCTTTTGATTTTTTAGACAGAAAATCTGTGTTCTTGTGTTAAGTCACATAACATCTTAATATTAACGCAGTACTTTTTCGCCTGTTTTCATTTTTAACGAAAAAGCAGCGGAAAGTCTGACTTTTTCGTCTTGTTGTCGCCCTTTCGCTGCCTTTCACTTTTCTATTATCTTCCGTACTGCTGCCGGATCGCCATAGCCGCATTGATTGCCACCGCCAGAAAAAAGACGGCTACAGATATCCCTGTTCCCATTGTTACTGCTTTGAACACCCATAAAATTGTTCCGCCAATCCCGGAACCCAGATTAACAATATAGGCATTTTTATAACAGGCCGCCAGTCCGATACAGGCAATCGCACTGCAGACAAAAAAGAATGTATCAAAGAAAACATTGATATCCAGTGTTCCATTTACTTTTGAGAGGACAGCCGCTATAATTCCAAACAGTATCATCGCTCCAAGAACCGTAAAGCTCAGCTCCCTGCGGTTCATCTTCCGCATAATGGTTTCCGTCTGTTTCTTCTTCCCTCTCCATTTCCAAAAGCTGTAAAGAGCCATCGGAGCCTGCATAAAAATCATAAATACAAAAGTTGCATATATCTTCGTCTGCCATGCCAGAATGCCATTGCAGATCGCATAGACAAAGCCAATCAGGAATCCCGGTGCAAAATTCATGGACACCATAAAATTAAACGTAATGCCGATCAGGGCTGTTACCAGGGCAAACAGCGTGTCCCCGCCAATCACCCCGGCTGCAGCGACTGCTGCAATCTGCAGCAGCAGAACAATATATTTTTTCTTTTCCATATTTTTAGTTATCCGCAAATAAAAGTAACCACACCCTTGTCATTATCCGACAGGCTTTCCATATCTTTCTCTGCGGTTTCCTGCTCCACAATCTCCACTCCATAACGGAACTCACTGAATCCGGACAGGTCCATCTTGAAGTTTGTTTCCCATGTGTTATTCATAATCCAGCTGTAAACCGGCCGTTTATTATTCTCCTCTTTGTTATCGCACAGAAGGATTGGGTGGGATTCCATCTCCCCCATGTAAAGTAACGGTGTGTCAAAAGTATTAACCAGAATCGTCTGATCTTTTGTCCGGTAAACGAGCCCTTCATCCGCAATATAGTATTCCATATTGGTGCCAGGAAGCTGATCAATACCAGGGCGCATGGTAACACCTCCGTTCTGGATCATCACTTCCGCATTCGGAAGATTTAACGATAACGGAAGGTACAGGCTTTCGATATCCTCGCTTAATGTTTTTGCTACCCGGTAAGAAAACTCAATTTTCGGAAGATGACGGTACATTTTGATCACAACACTGCTGTGATACGTTCCCTCTAGGGTAAAGATCAGTTCTACTTTGGTAAACACCGGTCCGTGATCCAGAATTTTCACATCCGTAAGGTCACCCTGATACTGCTCTGCGTGAAGTCCGCGGATATTTCTTCCGATCAGACTGCGTTCCGCATAAACCCCCTTCCGTATTTCGGTGCGTTCATAAACCGGCGTGAAGAACGTTTCCAGACCGGATTTGCACATTTCAACCTCTGCTTTTTTATTGTAAAAGGAGGTAATACCCTCTCCGACTTTCCATTTGATCTGAAAGAAATCGTTTTCCAGACCGTAAGGCAGTTTGTAACTTTCCGGATCGTACGTGTTCACAATATCGCGCACCCGCTCTGCGCCTACCCAGGCAGTTCTGGTGAACAGGGTCTGGGACGGAGCCGGCTGCTCTTCGTACGTGAACGTTTTCTCTTCCATTGGCTCAAATTCTGCCAGAAAACTTATCAGGACTCCGCGCGGATGAGCAGACAGCTGCACCTCCATCTCCTGTTTTGTTTTGTCATCGGTTACTTTAACTGCAGAAAGACTTAAAGTTTCTACGTAAAATTCTACCGGAAATACTCTCTTTTGATGGCTTGTGGAAACAGCTTTCACTTTGCCGGACAGATTGTAATACCGCAGGATATCACCCAGTTTATGGCACTGCTCATTTTTACGCATTGCCGCGGCCTCATGTGCCTTGGAAGCATAGCTGTTTTTTCGCATATCCAGATTTGTTACCATGGTATCATACGGATTGGTTACCGTAGCAGAATGACCCCAGGTGTGCTCTGCATATAAAAGAGAATTATCGCCATATGCCTGAATCAGTTCTTTGTTATGTACCCCTGTTTTTTCTTCCAGTCGGTCGCAGATATGGTTCAGTCGTACGGCTTCTTTGTAATGTTTTACCGCATATGGTGTACTTCCAACGCCATTGCCCCACCAGTCATTGATGGCACCCCGATACACTGGTGCATCCTGCACTTTATCCCGGATTTTGTCATACAATTCCTGAAGCGTCACCATATGCATGGTGACTTCTTCGCCATATTTTTCATTAAACAGCGCAACCGTATCTGCAATGGCCGGGTTGATCGGCGCATTATCCGAAAAAACGCCGGAAACACTGGTGATATAGAAATCGTACGGATAACCGTTTTCTTCATATTCCTTTATGCTCGCAGCCAGATTCGTGTGCAGATTTTCCAGAAGTCCTGTCACATCACCATTCTTTTTGCCGAAGTAGTTTTCCGTCATAAAATTAACATTTTTGTTCAGAACAATGCCGAGGGCATTTCCCAGGTTATAATGCTCACCATTCCATACCAGCAGACGCTGTCCGTTCTCATTTTCCCAGAAATACGGTTTCTGGTTCTGATACAGCGGATACATGCCGTGATGGGTATGGATATTGGTATACAAAAATTCTACTCCGTTTTCGATCAGGGCATCGCGCTGTCCCATGGAGATACCATTAATATCTGCAATCATGGCTGTTTTGATCTGGATTCCTTTTTCGCCGCAGATTTCCTGCATCGTATGGATTTTTTCTTTCAGATATTTGCAGTCGGCAAGATCATTAAAGTTCAGATAATTGGCAGACAGACCGATGTTTCCTTTTTTTACCAGATCGAAAAACTTTTCTTTTTCTTCCTCCGTTGCCATTTTGAAGAACTGCTCCACGCAGTACCATGTCTCACAGTTCCATTTCAGATCTTTCTGGGTTGTGTTGTTTTTGATTCCATTTTCAATCAGTTCGACTGCCCGGCGGATGTTGTTTGCCTGATTGTAGATCACCTGCTCCTGCAGATCGGTGTATCCCACGTCAGTGTGGGAATGATGTACGATGTAGACTTCTCTGATTTTGTGTGTCATGATAATTTCTCCTTTTCCTGTTCTATGTTGCTCAAAATTTTTATCTCTCTTTACCCCACAGATGCCACCAGCATTTTAATCATTTCGCCCTCTTCCGGTACAATCCGGTATGTTCCGACCGCTGCAGGAACGATGGCGGTTTCTGCGTAATGTACCGTGAACGGTGCAAAGCTGCCATCCATGCTCTCGATGCGGGCACTTCGTCCCTCCACAAGATTCATCACATGAACCGTGTCATCCATCGAGATGGTGTGCGGCCCGGAAAGTGTATAGCGGATTGTGTCGATAAACTCGCGGCTGTGCAGTCCGGTGCGCTCTACTTCACAGTTTTCTGTTTTTTCCAGCGTTTTCTGCTGGCCGACGATATTGTCGTACACCCATTTGGTATCGCGGTTCCACTGGATATTTTTCATACCGTGGTCGAGATGGATCGGACGCGGCAGTCCATCCATGCCAAGGCGGCCCCAGTCCCAGAGCTTAAAGGTAAAAATATACGGTGTCGCGCTGATTTCCAGTACCATTGTATTCTTGCCGGAACAGTGCACCGTTCCTGCCGGGATCAGCACATGATCGTGTTTTTTGACCGGAATTTTGTTGACATATTTTTCAGCTGGGAAAAGTTCTTCTCCTTTTTCTGCTGCACGAAGTTCCCGCCCCATCTCTTTTTTATCCACGCCTTCTTTGAGACCGAGGTATACATACGTTTCCTCGTCTTCATCGGCATCCAGAAGATAGTAGCTCTCATCCTGCGTATATGGCATGCCGAATTTTTCATAGATATATTCGGTCAGCGGATGTACCTGCAGGGAAAGGTTCTGACCGCCCATCGTATCCAGCAGGTCAAAACGGATCGGGAATTCTGCGCCGAACCGGCCGTGGACTCTTTCACCCAGCAGTTCATGCGGCGCATAGAAGACAAGATCCTGTGCCGGTACTTTTAAGACTTTTCCGCCGATTTCCAGATTCAGGCTGTTTTCCTCCGGAACTCCGTCAAAGCTCCACGCGAAATTTTCCTTCGATGCATCCAGACCAAAGTTTTCCTTCATCCACTGACCGCCCCATACGCCAGGGTCGAAATACGGCTCCATACGAAATGGCTTTCTGGCAAGCTGCTGCAGTGCGCCTCGGAAGGCATTTCCCGTTGTAAGAACCGGTGCATTTTCTTTCTCCGTATCCAGAAGATACGTGAATTTTTCATACCGCTCTTTTTTATAGCGGTCCGCCAGACGCCATTCAATGAAAAATCCCCGTTTATATTTCGTCAGGATCGGATCATTATAATTGGTACTGTGCCAGTTTGGCATGCCGCTCCGATAGCGGAGCTGAACTTCCCAGCGGGTCAGATCGCAGTAAACAAGTAGATCTGCCTCGGTCAGAAGCTCTGCCGCTGTACCAACGATCACGATCAGACCACCGTTTGTATCTTTTTCTTCCGCACGTTCTGTCTCAATTGCTTTTTTCATGGTTTCCAGCTTTTCGCTCTCAAACCAGGTGTCTATGGTTTTATGACACATAATGCCGAAAACACGGTCATCGGTGATGTAATCGTTAAATTCTCTTAACAGCGTTTCTTCGTCTTTGGCACAGTCTTCGATATCAAAAATCCGGTCTGGCTGCAGCGCATTGGCCAGTTCCATTATTTCTTCTTTTCGTACACCCGGGTACAGATCAAAGGAAAGAATACAGGTTTTCTTTTCTTTCTGTTTTTCCTGAACCGCCCGTTTTAATTCTTCAATGATCTCCTTTTTTTCATCCCAGATTTCATTTTCATATCCTGTGATTTTCATTTGCGGATGTAATTCGTAGTTTCCATATTTCTTTTTTAAATTCATTTGGATTCTTTTCCTTTTCTTAATTTTTCTTCCATCCATTGGGGTGTTTCCTGCGCCGATCAGACCTATCATCTTTGTTTCAACGCTTTCGCATCTGGCGGATTTCGCACTTCTGTCCGGTTTCGTTTTTTTACATGTCATATGTTTACAGTTCCACCGTGTACTTATAACGATTTCCCGGATAATAGCAGATCGAATATTCAAAAACCTCGCCGCCCTTCCGGAATGTCTGCCGTGTCCGGATAAAAATAGGCATCTGCGCATCAATTTTCAGTGCTTTCTGCACCTCTTCCGATGGAAGTGCCGCCTCAAGCGTATCCCGGCCGGATTCAATATAGATTCCATGTTCCTCCCGCAGATACTGATACAGCGATTCCATGTATGGCTCCGGCTCTGTTGGCAGTTCGCAGATTTTTTTCAGATACGTAATGGTATAGACCATGGGTTTTCCCACAGCATTCCTCACACGTTTCAGGCAATAACATGGCTCCGTCAATGGAATCTGCAGACTTCTTGCTACCGTTTCCCCGGGACTTATCAGTTCCATCTTGCAGTATGTTGTCTGCATTTCGATATGATGCTTTTTCATTTCTTCCGTGAAACTGATGACACCTTCCATCTGCTCTTCGACTTTCTCGTAGACAACATCTGTTCCGATGCCACGCCGTGCACGTGCGTAACCGCTCTGTACCAGATTCGCCATCGCCTGGCGTACTGTCACACGCGAAAGCTCGTACTTTTCCATCAGCTCTTTTTCTGTTGGCAGAAAATCTCCTTTTTTGTACGTACCGCATTCGATCTGCTGTTTCAGAATCTGTTCCAGCTGCGCATATAGCGGCGGTGCTCCCGGATTTCTATCCATTTTTGCAGTTTCTCCTTCTTCTTTTCTCTCCATAGCATTATATTTTTGTTTCTGAAAATATTTTTGCTCTATTGTGTTTTTTCAGGAAACTGTGACAACAGGCCTTCCATGGCACGGCCGGATGTTTCCGTTTCTATCTGAATCCGAATCTTTCTTTTCTCGCACTCTCTTTCCAGTTCTTTTCCAAACCAGGAAAAACTTTTTGCAATCTGTCCGCCCAGAAGCAGCAGATCCGGCTGATATTTCTCCAGCACAGGAAGAAGGCCAGCCGCCACATCTGCTCCAAATCTTCTCCAGACTTCTTCTGCCTCCATGTTTCCCGCTTTTACCAGACCATACAATTCTTTTCCACTCCACACTTTTCCTGTCACAGCCAGGCTAATCTGCTCCAGACCGCGCACAGAAAGATAATCGTCCAAAATGGAATCTCCAAACGGCTGTTGATAAATCCATCCATTTTCCGGCACACCTTTTCCTGTTTTCACCGTTTTCCCGTTTTCTACAAAAGCCGACCCGGCGCCGGTTCCGATGCAGACGCACAGAATTTTATCCGCATCACGACAGTTTCCGTACCAGCTTTCTCCCAGTGCAAATGCTTCAATGTCATGTAAAAACAAAAATCGTGCTGATCCAAGTTCCGGCACGCGCGCCTTGATTTCTCTTTCCAGTGGAATCCCGTAAATGGCATCGTACTTATTCAGTCCCTGCATCCGGCTGATTCCATTTTCATAATCAAACGGACCCGGAATCGCCATCCCAACTCCGACAACACTTCCGTCTGCTTCTCTCATCAGTTCCCGGCAGATCTTTGCAAAATTGTCCAGAATCTTCTCTGTGCTCTTCTGCGCCTGTGCTGGAAATTTCCGGATTTTTGTTCTTACTCCATTTCTGTCCGACACACTTCCTTTGATTTCCGTTCCGCCAACATCCAGAAGGATATATTTTTTCTTCTCCATCCCGCTTCCGTCCCTTTTCATCTTTTCCCTGTATTCTTTCTGTTTATATGCCACTAGGATCTCATTTCTTTGTATTGGTTCTCCTGCCACCTTGTTATAATGTTATAACCTATTCATTTTTCTGTTGCAAGCGCCTGTCTGCAATTTTGTCTGCTTTTGCAAAACTTTGTGAAAACGCGATAATACGTTTTATGCACTTGGCGCAGAACGCAAAAAATCCCCTGTTTCCGGGGTTTTTTATACACTCCGGACAGAGGATTTTTCTTATTTTCTACTTATTTTAATACATTTTCCAATTTAACAAAAAGGTTATTCATCTCCTGCACCACGCTCTGCAGACTCTTTTCCCCGACATAGTTTCCAATCGCAAACAATGCCTTATACAAAAAATTAACCGCCCCCTGCAATTCTTCGTTTTGCTCTTTTGTTTCTTTCCGAAGCTGCTGCAGTTTTTCTGCCATCGGAAACAATTCCGCAAGAATCTGCTCTTTTCGTGCCCGATCCGACGGTTCATCTGTCTCCATTTCTTCGAGATCATAGTTATCTGTTCTGCCGCATTTTCCCTTGCACACTGCGCAATCCGGATTCAGACGGTTCTTTTCTGCCTCCACGCGTACAATCCAGGATTTCCCCTCTTCTTCCCTCAGCTCTTTTTCCGGATTTGCCGCACAAATTCCGCCAAGCAGAATCTCATGCGTGGCTTTGTCCGGGCGGTGACCATTGCTGTCACCGCTGGAAAACTCCTGCGATTCACCTTTTGCTGCTTCTCCTCTTCCATCTACCGACCGGGCCAGACCGATCAGCGCACCAAGAAGCTCCTTTTGTATCTTCGTCATACTCATTTTTCTAATACCTCTTACCGAGCTTTTCATTTTTTTCGTCTTACATATTCCACAAAGCAGAATGTACCAATTGTAAAAATACTTTTAAGGGCACACGCTAATTACTATATCTGATTTTCTACAAAATTTCCCCCTCCGTAGAAATCACCACGGTTTTCACCGGAATCTTCTTTCCACTCTCTTTCAGTGCCATCTTCACGGCACGCTCCATTCCTGCGCAGCACGGAACCTCCATGCGTGCAACCGTGATACTCTTAATATCATTGCACATAAAAATCCGCGCAAGTTTCTCGGAATAATCGATATCGTCAAGTTTTGTACAGCCTACGAGAACGACATGATCCCGAATAAAATCCTGGTGGAAGTTTCCATACGCATACGCTGTACAATCCGCCGCAACGAGAAGGTCTGCTCCTGCAAACATCGAAGCCCGCTCCTGCACCAGCTTGATCTGCACCGGCCACTGGCGGAGCCGGGACGGAACTGCTGCAGAATTTTCCTGCGCATCTGCACGGTCAATCGCCCAGCTGTTTTCACCTGCTTTTCCTGCTCCGGTATTCTCCTGTCCGGCCGCCTCTTTTGCCTTCCGCTGGTTCTCTTTTACCGCCTCCTCATCATACGGCAGCGCCTCCCGCTCCACAAACGAAATCGCATCTGCCGGACAGACCGGCAGGCAGTCACCGAATCCGTCGCAGTAGTCATCCCGGATCAGCTTTGCCTTCCCGTCAACCATCGCAATCGCACTTTCATGACAGGCATGCGCACAAAGCCCGCATCCTGTACATCTGTCTTCCTCTATCTGAACAATTTTTCGAATCATCGCTGAATCTCCTTTTTTCTCTTTATTTCTCAATACCTGTTTGTTTCTCAACTATGATATCATACTTTATCCCTGTTTTGACAGTTGTTTTTTCTAGTAGTTTTTTCCTACAATACCAACTCTTCATCCAGTGCCAGCGAATAAATAATTTTCTCTTTCACTTTCTTCCCTGTCGTCCGCTCCAGTGCCTGCTGGTAGTAGGCGAGCTGTTTTTCATACCTCTTTTTCAGCTCCCCGGCTTCTCTCACACGATCCGTTTTGTAGTCCACAAGAACAATCTCATCCCCCTCCGGGAACCATGCGTCAATGATTCCCTGCACGAGAATGGTTTCATCTTCCGGATAGGACGGATCTGCCTCACTTGCCGGAACGGACATCACAAACGGCTGCTCCCGCTTCAGGGTTCCATTTAGAAAGGCATTCCGCATCCGCATTCCGACCGGACTCTTTGCGAACGCCAGAACAGATTTGAAATAAATGCATTCCACTGCCTCTTTCGTCATTTTTCCTTCTGCAATCAGTTCCTCCGTCTGTGCCATCAGCTCTTTGATGCTGTACGCCCTGCGGTAATCGAGACATTCCAGCAGGCGGTGGTACGCCGTTCCGCGGTCAGCTCCCGTCAGGGCCTCAGCGTGATCCTTTTTCATAAAGCCCGGCACAATCGGTACGAGTTCTTCCTGCACAAACAGCTCTTTTCCGATCTCCGATTCCTCCATCCCTGCCTTTTTCAGCTGGGAAACCGTTACCTTTACCGGAATCTGTTTCTCATTCTCATAAGGATACTGATATGCAAACCGTTCTTCCACAAGCTCTTTCAGCGTCTCTTTTCTCGACGGCTGTTTCGGAATTTCCATGATTTTCTGTTCATTGACCGCGCGCTCCATCTGATGCAGCACCTCGCCCTCGACAAGTCCCGCCGGTGATACAAGACGGATTGTGACCGGAATTTTCTCCGCATACAGCGGATTTTCCTCATTTCCCGCAAGGCCGAACTGCTCATACAGCCCATCAAAACAGCGATTTCGTGAAAAAGCCGGGAGAATCCAGTCAAGATAGCCGGATGCGCTGCTTAAGGTTTGATACGACAGCAGTTCTTCCTGCCGTCCCGCATGTGCCGCACACTGTTTTACACGGCTCTCCAGCTTCGATGCCATGCCTGTCATGATCAGCTTCTCCTTCGGGCGTGTCATCGCAACGTAGAGCACACGCAGCTCCTCCGCCAGATTTTCCAGTTTCATGCTCTGGCGGATGATCTGCCGCGGCAGTGTCGCCTGGCGCACGCGGTGTTCGGGATCGATCGCATCTGCGCCGATGCCCATCCGGGAATGCAGCACCAGTGCTGCACGGCTGTCCATCTGGTTGAACGATTTTCCCATACCGGAGAGAAATACAATCGGAAACTCCAGTCCTTTACTCTTATGAATACTCATGATGCGCACGGTATCTGCGCTCTCACCGTAAATATTCACCTCTCCGAAGTCCACTTCATACTTCTGCAGCTGTTCGATATAACGAATGAAGTTGAACAATCCACGATAACTCGTCGCTTCAAATTCCACCGCCTTTTCCACCAGCATTTCCAGATTCGCCCGCCGCTGCACACCGCCCGGCATCGCAGATGCATAGCCACCGTAACCCGTCTCCTCGAGAATCTGTGTGATCAGCTCATGAATCGGCGTATACGGCACGCGGCATCGCAGCGTCTCAAGCTGTGCAAGAAACCTCCTAAGTTTCTCCCTGAGCGCTTCATCTTCCCCAGTCACCGCATATTTTCCACATGCCTCGTAAATTTTTACCTCTTTATCCACACAACGCACCGCCGCAAGCTCCGCGTCTGTGCATCCGCAGATGGGGGAACGCAGAATGGCCGTAAATGGAATTTCCTGACAAGGATTGTCACACAGATGCAGGTAATTCAGCACCGTCACAATTTCCTGCGTGGAAAAGTATCCCGTTTTTGATGTACTGTAAGCCGGAATTCCAGCCGCCTGCAGTACGCGCGAAAACGTCTCCGACCAGCCGCTGACCGCACGGAGCAAAATGACGATATCCCGGTACTGGATTTTCCGGTATTCCCCGGTCTCCTTATCCACAACTTCCTCATTTCCAACCATTTCCCGGATGCGCGCCGCAACGGCAGCCGCCTCCGTTTCCATCTTCGTCTCGCGGGATTTATCATCTTCCAGCTCCGGCGCCTGGTCGTCCAGCAGCAGAAGCTCCGTTTCGTATGCCGTCTGCCACGGATCCGTCTTTCCCTCTTCTTTTTTCGGGAACGCCGCACCCGCATGGAGGCTCGCCGCCTCGTCATACGCAATGCCGCCGAGCTCCGGGCTCATGAGTTTCCGGAATACATAATTCGCCGTCGCAAGCACCTCCTGCCGGCTTCGAAAGTTTTTGTCGAGATCAATCCTCTGCTGACTTTCTCCCTCTTTTTGATACGTGTGATATTTTTCCAGAAACAGCTCCGGCCGCGCCAAACGGAAACCATAGATACTCTGCTTGATATCGCCGACCATAAACCGGTTCCATCTGCCGTCCTCCTCGCCGGACACGGCAGAGAGGAGCGCCTCCTGGATAAAGTTACTGTCCTGGTACTCATCGATCATAATTTCCCGGAACTGCTCCGACAGCTCCCGCGCCGCATCGGTCCGCACCAGGCAGCCGTCTTTTTGCTGCACGAGAATTTCAAGCGCAAAGTGTTCCAGATCAGCATAATCGAGAATATTTTTGCTCCGTTTTTTCTCCGCAAACGCTTTTGCAAACTGCTCCGTCAGATCAATCAGCACCCCGATGGGCTCCCGGCAGTCGGCAATCTCCTCCGCAATCGCAGCGCTGTCCTTCTCAAAGAACTGCTCTTTTAACTTCTGCAGCTCCTTTTTGCATGCATCGCGCTCCGCCTTTACCTGATCTTTCAGCGTTTCACTCACATCGTCTGCCTTTTTCCGCGAAAGTGCTTTAAACTTCATTCCGGCCATCGCGCACACCAGTTCATCAAACGATTCTGTTTCCAGCAGTTCTTCCACCATCTGCTGGTCAGAAGCCAGCGCCTCATCATATAAATACGGTCCTCCAGAGCTTGCTGCTGTTTTCCGGTTTTCCTGAATCCCTTCCAGAATACTCGAGAGCCGCTTTTTCGCCTCGCTCATCAGCTCCTGTACCCAGATACTCTCCTGCACTGCTTCCGGTGAATCCATCTGGTACGCCGCCCGGCACTCTTCGAGCCACTGCTCCGGCCATGGATAGCTCATGGAAAACTCATACAGTTTCAGCACAAGTGCATCGAGCCCGTCATCCTGCTTTCCCGCCGCGTAGCTCTCCACAAACCGTGTAAATGCAGACTCCTTTTCCGTAAAGCGTTCTTCCATGACCTTCTGGATCACATCGCTTTTCATCAGACGGATCTCCCCTTCATCCGCCATGCGGTACACCGGATCGAGATCGATCATCTGAAAGTAATTTTTTATCACATAGGAACAGAAACCGTGAATTGTGCTGATCTGCGCATGGTGAAGCAGGGTCTGCTGCCGCTGTAAATGCTCATTTTCCGGGTTTTCCGCAAGGCTCTGCTGCAGAGCGCGGCCGATTCTCTCTTTCATTTCTCCTGCCGCCGCACGCGTAAAGGTTACGACAAGAAGCTGGTCAATGTCGATTGGATGCACAGGGTCTTTCACCATTGCAAGGATCCGCTCTACCAGAACCGCCGTCTTTCCGGAACCCGCCGCCGCGCTGACCAGAAGATTCCGGTCTCTCGCATCAATGACTTTCTGCTGTTCCGCTGTCCATTTTACTGCCATGTTCTTTCCCTCTTCTTTCTGGCTGATTTTCTTTCCCTCACTTGGAAAAAATGCACCATATTTCACTTTTTCAAAAGCAGTCACTCTTTTTGATCTCTTTGTGCTGTCTCCTGCATTACCTTCATCAGCAGTTCTGTATCCATGCCCTTTAATTTACGGTATTCATATCCCTGAATTTTCTGATCGAATCCGCAGATTCCCTGATATTCGCAATATGCGCATGCCGTTGCTCCATCCCGCTGAAACGGCGAAATTTTTACATTTCCCGAGAAAATGCCCTCGCCGATCTCACGTACCTTCTTTCTGGTGTATGTCCGAATCACGTCAAACTGCTCCGACGATGCCACTTTCGAATAGCCTGTGTAGCTTCCGTCCTTCTTCTTTCCAACCGGAATCACATCCGACGTCGTTCCGTCCTCGAGTACACGGTCGAGCAGCTCCACTACCTTCCGATCTGCATTTACAAGGCCATCCATCCGCAGTGCTTTCAGCATCCGTCTGCCCCACGCCTCATCGGTCTCATCTTCTTCCTGGTCGAGGATCGGATCATCAATATGATAATAAAATACCCCTGCAGGCTCCACCAGCTTACCCGGATGCTTTTTCTGCTCCAGCTCCACCGCCGCATCGAGATAAACTGCCAGCTGCAGCTGTAATCCATAGTAGAGTGCCACCAGATCAAGTGACGTATTTCCTGTCTTGTAATCGATGATTTTCACATACACCTTATCGTCCGTTTCGCAGAGATCCACACGGTCAATCCGTCCGCGCAGCCGCATCTTCTCATGCTCCGACAACTCAATGTTGATCGCAGACAGGGAATCCTCCATGGAAAAGGAAACCTCAAACTCCCCTGGCTCAAATTCTCCCTGCCGGATCTGCTGCTGCAGTGCCCAGACAGTTCGTTTCAGAATCCGCTTTACGCGGATGATGCGGTACTGATTCCGGCTTGAACTCTGAAAAATTGTGTTTCCATAGTCCGCCATCGTCTCCTCGACACACTCCTCAATCAGACGGTCACGCGTGTCATCGGTCACCGTCTTCCAGGTCTCACCGTTCTCCTGCAGCTTTTTCGAAAACTTCTCAAGCGCTTCATGCATGACCGTTCCCATATCCGCCGCTTTCAGCTCATACTGATCCCGCTCGCGAATCTGGAGACCAAACTCCATAAAATGGGCAAACGCACATGCCGCATACTTTTCCAGCCGTGTCGCACTGTTTTTTAACGTATCCCCGTACAGCGCCGATGCCGCACTCCTTCCGATCACACCATCCGCACAGCGCAGAAAGGCCGCTTTCCGATACGTCTCCGCCGGAATCCCCGCCTCCGGATGCGCCGCATACCAGCGGTAAAGCTCTTCAAACAGCGGATTTATCTCGCCCTCTGCCGCCTTTCCAAGCTCCTCCAGAAACAGTGCCTCCCCGGAACGCGGCATTTCCAGTTTCTCCTCCGGATTTTCTTCTTTTTCGATATCCCGCACCGGAATTTCCGGGAAGAGTTTCCGGATTTCATTGATCAGATACGACGGATTCTGCGCCTCGCCGGATGCACCTGCCTTTGCAAACGAAAGATACAGCCGCTCCGACGGCTTCGTCAGATTTCGGTAGAGATGGAATTTCTGCTGATACATCGTCTCACGCGCCGTCGGGGACAGCTTTGCATCCGCTCGCTCCAGCTCCTCACGGTCATACTCCGACAGGATACCGCCCCCCGCATCGTGGCGCGGAATCAGTCCATCGTTCACACCGACAAAAAACAGCACGCGGATATCCTTCAGACGTGACCGTTCATTGTCTCCGACCAGCACCTGATCCGCTGTCGGCGGAATAATGCCAACAGAAGCCTCTGCAAAGCCCGCCTCCAGAATCTCCTGATACTCTGCCAGTGTCATTTTTTCCTCGCCCAGCACCTCGACAATCTTATCCAGAAGCTCCATGACAATACCGTAAATCTGGCTGTATTCTTTTGCAAATGCCTCCTGCCCCCGCTCTTCAAACTGCTGCCGCCGCTCCTCAAGTTTTTCCTGCATCCGATTCTGCACCGCCAGTGCGTACAGGGCCTCCGTCCGCTCCCGCACCGTGGCGTCTTTTTTCTTCATCTGTTCTGCAAACGGCTGCACTTCGGCATAGAATTTTTCCCGCAGGAGATTGCGCTGCGGCACTTCATCCGGTTTGATGCCGCGGTATCCCCGCGTCCACGTCTCCCCATACGCTTTCAGCCCGCGGATGCCAAGTGCCAGAACATAGTTTTCCATCGCATCTGTCTCCTCGCGGCTCAGACTCGAAAGGCCGCAGCGCAGATAACGGAAGACGCTCTCGTAGGAAAAGCTCTGTACCACCATCTCGATCGCCGCGCGCAGAAATTCCACGAACGGATTCATCAGCACAGAATGCTTTTCGTCCACAAAGTACGGAATGCCGCATTTTTCAAAAATTTCCCGCGCATATGTGCCATAAATGGAAAGATCTCCGGTCAGAACGGCAAAATCCTGGTACCGCATCTTCTCCTCACGCACCATGCGGCGGATCAGGCGCACCGTTTCCTCGAGCTCCGCACGTGGAGATGGCGCTACACTAATGTAAATACCCTGCTGTTTCAGATTTTGTCCGGACTCCAAATGCTCCTTTTTCGTTTTCTGTGCATTTTCCAGCGTGCTTGGCCCAATTTCTTTTTTGTTCTTTCCATTTGTTCCTGCCCCTGCTTTTGACTCTGCTCTTTTTCCTGCCTCTGTTCCGACAATCCTTCTTATTCCATATCGAAACAGGTTCTGTTCCAACTGATCCATCATGCTTCCCGACTGAAAACGGCCATATCCCGAGCGTCTGACCCAGATTTCCGGCTCCACTGGGCACCCTGCTTCGTCTGCCGCTTTCATAAGCTGTTGAATCAGCTGGCGGCTCATCGCAAAGAGCTGGTGCGGGATTGCCTTTTTATACGGATCCTCCCGCTCATCCATAATAATCGTCACATAGACCTTTTCACAAAGCCGGAACAGTTTTCCAAGCACACCGATCTGTACTGGCGTAAATCCGGTAAATCCGTCCACCAGTACCTCACTGTTTCGAATGAGTGATGATTCTTCCAGCTTTCCCGCCAGAACCTCCAGCACATCCTCCGCCGTCACGTAGCGATTTTCCAGATATTCTTCAAATGCACGGTAGATTACCCCGGTGTCTTTCAGCTTTGCTGCCAGCAGCTTTTTCTCTCCCGTCTCCTCCGCCCACGTATCAAGCTCGGACGGCGCAATCTGATACTGCTTCAGCTCGGAAATCAACGATTTCATCTGCGAAACTGCGCCGGTTCTCTTTAACGTACTTCCAAGAATCGTCAGCTCCTTTTTCTTCTCCTGTGCAACGCGTTTTACCACAAGACTCTTTCCCGTTTCTTCGAGCACCGGGTACAGACTGCCTCCGGTCTCCTCAAAAATACGGTAAGCCAGACGCTGGAAGCTCAAAATATCAACATTTAAAATACCGCCCGCCGGATGCAGTGACACAAGCTCTTTCTGCGTCTGCATTGTAAACTGCTCCGGCACAATGATCAGATAAGTTTTCTCCGGGTGGCGCATCGCTTCCGCCAGAATTTTCTGATACGCATATCTCGACTTTCCAGCCCCCGAATTTCCCATGATAAACTGCAGACTCATGTTTCGCTCCTCCTGTTCTGATCCACTTCTGCTCCAAAGATAAACATATCTACAGTATAGCAGACTCCTTTTTTCGATGCAATCAACCTTCAGGCAAACAGTAACCATTTCCTTCTGAAAATACTGCCATATATTTCTAACGTAAACGGCCGCTCTCAACAGCTAAAAATATTCAGCATTAAGAGCGGCCGTACATTTTAAGAGCAATGACAGCGTCATATATTTTTATTGTATTATACTTTTCAAACGTTCCATCAGTGTTTCCATGCGGCACAAAAAAATCGTTGCTGCAAGTAAATCCGCAGCTCCGCCCGGACTCATATTTTTCCGGATACAAATCTGATTCAGTTCTCGCACTTTTTGCAAACCCTCCGCGCAAAAAGCACCACCTGTCTTAAGAATTGCCTTTGCTTCCGTTTGCAGCCATCGCATTTCTTTCTCACTGGTTCTGCTGATGACATTTGTGTCCGTAAGCTCTGCTATAATTTCAAGAAGAATCTGTACATTGATCTGATTTTGATCCCTGTTATTTGCTATATACTGCTTCATATGAGGAACCGTACGTTCACACAGAATCGGATATCCGCTCATCGCCAGTCCCCGGACTCCTTTCTCGCCCAGATGGCAGTAAATTTTTTCTCCATGCGTGATCCCCGAGCTTTGTTTTAATTTTCTCAGATCCTGTTCCAACTCTTTTTTTGTCATTTCCAGACTGATCCGGCAAACATCCTCCGACTCGATTTTTCCGTAATTTCTCAGGGAAATTCCGGCTGCAGCTGCAAGAATGCCAATCGTAAAAATGATTCCTTTGTGCGTATTGACTCCTCCGGTTGCAACAAACATTTTTTCTTCCGTCTTTTTTCCTCTTTCTCTGAGAAGGGGAAACAATGTCTTCGGATCTGCCTCCCAGGAATACCCGGCTTCAAACATTGCCGCCAGATCTTCGGCGATCGCCTCTGTACTCTTTTGAAATGTCTGACAGTTCATATCTGTATGCGCACCGGTATCCTCCCGGTCTACTAAGCCTGGTTTTGGTGTTGTATACACTTCCTCCATCAGTGCCTGACTGATCTCAGCAGCTACGCCTCTTTGCAGCTGTTCTTCCCATATGATACCATAGATCTTTTTTCTCAATTCTTCGATCGAATGTTTTCTGCTTCTGCCACACTGGCAGGCCGGGTTGTCGCATAACAGACATTTTCTTTCCGGAAATCCAAGATCCTTTCTGCTGATTTTCGTATTTTCTTTTTCCAATACATCAATATCATACAGTCTCCCGATCTTCGTCTCTTCCAAAGCAATCATAAGCTTTTTCACCTGGCAGCCGTCTGCTTTCACAACCAAATATCCTTCATATCCGGTTATGTTTTCTTGTACCAGCCGGACTTCCGTCGAAATTTTTTCCGTTTCCAGCTTATTCTGTATCTTTTCTAGTCCTTCATAAAAGACCTTTTCGAAAAGTTCATTTACCTTTTCCGGACCCGGAATATTGAGCATAAAGCAGATTAAGGTACCCGGATATTTTTCAAGAAGCTCTTTCTGCGTTGCCACCCTTTTTTCTCGGCTCCACAATACCTGCTCTAAGGAAACCTTATTTTCCGTTTTCATTCTTTTTCCTTTCCAGATAGCGCCAGGTACTTTCCGGAAGCATCCCGCAGACGCTTTTTAATTGATTTTCCGCATATCTTTTTCTGACCTCAGATGCACTGATGATCTGGTCTCCATATGTTTTTCGGGGAATTTCATGAAAGCGGATCTGATAGCACGGCAGCTGCTCCCGTAAGCACTGGTTATAGGTATGTGTCACATCGCAGGCCGGTTCACTGCCTACATAGCGATCCGTTATATTAAGTTCCGGTGCAATACGCTCTCCAAATAACTGAATATCCAACTGGCAATTCATCTCATAGGCTTTCGCTTTTTCTTTGATAAAATATGTCGGAAACACAGCCGGCGAAATCATGTATTCTGAGGTCTGGTGAAGAATCACATTTGGAATTTCCTGTATTCCTTCTTTTACCAACTGATACCGTTCTCTCGTTGTCAGAAAGCTCTGTTCTTCTGAGAGGATAAAAATGTGCAGCCATTTGTTTTTTTTTGCCGCCTCCCGGATCAGGTATTCATGTCCCCTGGTAAAGGGATTACAATTCATAACCACTGCCCCAATACCGTTTTCATGCCTGTTTTCCACTTTGCACTTCTGTTGTTCCTGTGTTTCTTTTTTTAATCGTTTCAGGAATTTTTCCAGTCCGTTTTTGTCATTTTCCAGAAGAAGAATTTTTTCTGTCTGTGTCACCGGATACATTCCCATACTGCAAAACAGTTCTTTGTTCTGAGGCTTGGTAAATCCAAAAAAATGAGAAATTCCCATTCCATAAAAATATTCAATCAGAGATGTCATAAGATGTGCCAGCAGATTCTGTCCTTGATACTCTTCTGATACCGCAACACATTTTATGATATTTTTCTGGCAGGAAGCAGTTGCTATGATTTCTTTCTCTTTTCGCAATACAATGGAATGCGTAATCTGCTCATCATAAGTAAGTCCCATGTATTCCAGAAATTTTTTGAGTTCCTCTTTCTTTTTCCCGGTAAAAGGATCCCCTGTTTCTTCCATATAGTCCCCCACTGCCTGCCCTCCTTCTCTTATTTATGTACTGACTCCGGGAGTACCTTCTTTTCCTCTTTAAATTGGAATGGTTTAATCTGACGAACTACATCCATGATGGTTCCGTCTCTGCTTTCAATAATTCCTACAATACGTTCGCCAAATTCTACTTTCTCCGGTTCTCCTGCAATCCGGTAAGCCAAATCCCGAAGTTCTTCTATCGTTTTCAGCGGAAGTCCACTGTTTTTTACCGCTTCCAGCAGATCTTTTCGCAGTGGATTAACTGCAACTCCATATTCCGTGATGACTACATCTACAGATTCTCCCGGTGTTGTCACTGTTGTTACTTCCGTACAGATTGCCGGAATTCTTCCTTGCAATAATGGAGTCAGTACAATGGTGCATTTTGCGCCTGCCGCCGTATCCGGATGACCTCCCTGCGCGCCTGTTATAACGCCATCGGAACCTACTACAACATTGCAATTGAAATTTACATCAACTTCCAATGCTGCCAGAATCACAAAATCCAGTTTGTTGACTACTGCGCCCTTGTTAAAAGGATCTGCATATTCACCGGCACTGATTCTGAAATGCCTGATATCTTTTACTGATTCTACCGCATCCAGATCAAAATCCTGCGTATCCAGAAGTACATCAACCTGATTGTTATCCAGAAGATCACACATCGGTTTCGTCAATCCTCCGACGCCGAAACGCATACGGATTCCACGTTCCTTCATGATTTTTGCCAACGAAATGGTGGAAGCGATAGATGCGCCTCCCACACCGGTCTGATAAGAAAATCCATCTTTAAAGTACGGGGTAGAAGTGACAAATCGTGTACAGTAATCCGCCATCATCAGTTTTCTCATATCTTTCGTCGGTTTCGCTGCACCTGTTGCAATTTTCTTGGGATCTCCGATTGCATCTACCACTACTACATAATCTACCTTTGTCATGGAAATATGTGTCGGAAAATTAGGAAACGGCACCAGACAGTCCGTAATTGCTACGACCCGGTCCGCATAATCAGCATCTACCATCGCATAGGACAATACTCCGCAATCTGCTTTTCCACCGATACCACGACAGTTTCCATAATCATCACACGTCGGTGCTCCGATAAATGCAATATCCAGGTGTACTTCCCCTGTTTCGATTGCCCGAACTCTGCCGCCGTGGGAGCGCATCACTGCAAGCCCTTTCAGTTTTCCCTCAGAAATCGCTTTTCCAATCTCACCGCGCACACCAGAAGACTGGATTCCTGTAATCGTTCCATCTTCCATGTACGGTACCAGTCCTGCATGCGCTTTCCCCAGAGAACTGGCACAAATGGTAATATTTTTAATACCCATTTTATGGATTTCTTCCATCACCATATTTACAACCAGATCACCATCCCGGAAATGATGATGAAATCCAATTGTCATGCCATCCCGGATTTCACATTTCACCAGTGCCTCATGAATTGTTTTCACCAATTTGCTGCCATCGGAATTCACCACGCAGCGGGTTTTCGGACCATCTTTCTGATATTCATAACCATCATAATAATGCACTCCGTGAAATACTTCTTTTCCTGTTGCCTTCAATATTTCCTCGGGAATTTCTCTCCCTACTGCATTTTTCATCTTACAGTTCCCCCTCGTACACACCGGAAGCCTTGGCCAGTTCGATTATTCGCTTTGCACCATCATAAAATGCAATATCAATCATCTTTCCGTCCACAGTAAATACACCGATTCCCTGTGCCTTTTTGCTATCAATCTCACGGACTACTTTTTCCGCAAAAATAATCTCTTTTTCTTTCGGTGTAAAAATTTCATGTACAATATGAATCTGTCTTGGATTGATAATTGATTTCCCGTCAAATCCCATCAGGTGAATCGTATTGACATCTTCTCGAAAACCATCTTCGTTCTCCAGATCTGTATAAACGGTATCAAAACATTGCACACCTGCTGCCCGCGCAGCAATGACAAGCTGCTGTCTTGCTCCCATCAGTTCTATTCCGGTTCCCGTAATGTGGGTATGCAGATCTTTCGTGTAATCTCCACCGGACAGTGCGATACCAAACAGCCTTTTCGAAGCCTCGCAAATTTCTAATGCCTTCACCACACCTCTTGCCGATTCTATCGCTGCCATAATTAAGGTACTGTTCTCCGGTCTGCCAAATTCATTCTCCGCCTTTAAAATTTGCTGCTCCACTATTTTTACATCCTGCGCTGTCTCTGTCTTAGGAATACGGATGCCATCACATCCACCGGCTACTGCGCAGCGGATATCTTCCTTCCAGAAAGGCGTGTCCAGACCATTAATACGTACAATCCGTTCTGCTCCATGATAATCAATCGTGCGCAGTGCATGAAACAGGGAAAATCTGGCTGCATCCTTCTGATTTTCTGCCACTGCATCTTCCAGGTCCAACATCAGAGAATCTGCCCCATAAATATACGGATCCTTAATCAGTCCCGGCTTCTGTGCATTTAAAAACATCATGGTACGGCGTAATCGCTTTTTTGCGTCTCTCATCTGATTGCACCTCCCCATGGCAGCTGCTCCGACTGTCCGGCGGAACGGTATACCGCAGCTTCCACCCTCGCACGGATGGTGCAGTCCAGAGCTCCTTTATCTACAATCTTAATTTTTACGTTCTGAACTCCCAGACTTTTCAGAGTATCCAGAACCACATGACGGATCTGATTTCCATACTGATGAATCACTGTGCTTTCCAGTACCAGATCTATGTTTCCATCTCCATCTTCTACCGTAACCATACAATCGCTGGATTCCAGTGTTCCGGCTACGGCTGCTTTTTCTATCTCCATTTTCCTCTTCTCCCTGTATTTCCCGTGGGGCTGTCGCACTAAAAAAATCTGGCGAGACAACCCCCTTTATACTCTGCAGATTTTACTCTTCTACTGATTTTCCCGCAAAGTTCATCCAGTCCAGAATCTTCTGAATATACTCATCAAAGAAAATATCATCATGCCTTCCCGGTCCCTCTTCAAACAGCAGCGGAACGCCCAGCTGATCCGCAAACTCCTTCAGATCGACCGAATCCTGGTGACGTCTGTCCTCTGTACCGCAGCAGGTATACAATCTCGGAATATCTCTTCCTTCTTCTTTCCGGTTTTTCAACAGTGTAAAAACATCATGAACCTCCGGTGTAATCGCAGGCGGATCACCATATAACGCTTCACAAAGGGTGGATACCGTGTTAACCTTTCCCTGATAACGATATTCGGCATGGTAAGATCCCGCAACGCCTCCGATTGCCGCAAATTTTTCCGGACAGGTAAGTCCCCATTTATAGGCACCGTAACCTCCCATCGACATTCCTGCAATAAAACGGTTTTCCCGCTTTGTTGCTGCCGGGAAATTTCTCTCCACAAAATCTGTCAGTTCTTCTGTCAGATAAGAAAAATAATCCAGTCCGTATTTCATGTCCGTATAGGCGCTGTTATATACGCTTGGCATAACCACCATGATCTGATGCTCATCTGCATAACGCTCAATTTTGGAGGTCCGCAGATACGTAAGGTGGTCACCTGTAAATCCATGCAGCAGATACAGGGTCTGATATTTTTTGTTTTTTCCGAAAGTCTCTCCCTTTTTTCCCTGCTCCACATCTTCCATCCGCTCCTTTTCCGGAAGCAGAATCGAAACATCTACCTGCATCCGCAGGATACAGGAATGAAAATTACAATGTACATATGCTGCCATCTGTTTCTCCTTTCTGTCAGCCTTTTACAGCGCCGACAACCACACCTTTGATAAAATATTTCTGAAGCATCGGATAAATAATAATGATTGGTAAAATTCCGACAAATGCCAGTGCCATTCGGATGGAGTTGCCCGGAAGCGAAACTGCCTGTCCTTCCGCTGCCAGCTCTGATGCTCCGCTTCGCAGATATTCAATGTTTTTCATGATACGCATCAGCAGATTCTGAATACCAAAATATTTTGGATCCTGTACGTAATATAAAGCATTGGTCCAGCTGTTCCAGTAGGAAAGACCTGTAAACAGTCCAATGGTGGCAACTACCGGCTTCGACAACGGAAATACAATTTTGGTGAAAATTCCAATTTCTGACGCTCCGTCCAGCTGCGCAGCTTCGTATAATGCTTCCGGCAGACTGTTGCTGTAATAGTTTCTTACCAGGAAAATATTGAATGCTGTCATCAGAAGATTCGGAAAAATCAGTGCTGCATACGTATCTTTAATGTGAAAAAATGTTGTCCACATAATATACTGTGGCACCAGTCCTCCATTAAACAGCATGGTAAAATACACAAAAAAGGATAATGCATTTCTATATTTGAATGTTTTTCGTGCCATCGGATATGCGATCGAAGTTGTCAGTAGCACGCTTAATCCGGTTCCGACAACGGTTGTTCCAATCGTAACAAGATACGATCTTACAATTGTTGCTGCCTGTTTTACCATGTAGGTATATGCTTCCAAGCTGAGTTTCTTCGGCAAAATCTGATATCCGTTTGTAATCAGTTCATTTTCATCGGTAAAGGACGCAACCACCAGAAGAATCATCGGAAACAACGCCACAATACTGATTACCACTAAAATAACTGTTGCTATTGCAATAAATCGTTTTTCATCGCTGACTGTCTTTTTCATATCCTGCCTCCTAGAACAATGCGTTTTCCGGATCTTTTTTCCGCACAATAAAGTTTGCAATCATTACCAGTGCAAAACCAACTAATGACTGATATACACCTGCTGCCGAAGACATTCCTACATTACCCTGTTCCATCAAACCGCGATATACATACGTATCTATCGTCTGTGTCGTAGAAAACAGGGTTCCCGCATTCATCGGTACCTGATAGAACAAACCAAAGTCCGAATAGAATACACGGCCGATTGCCATTAATGTCATAATAATAATGGTTGGTCTCAGAAGCGGAAGTGTAATGGCAGTAATCTGTTTCAATTTAGAAGCGCCATCAATCTTTGCTGCTTCATAAATTTCCTTATCAATGCCTGCAATACCTGCCATATAAACGATCGCATTATATCCGGCATTCTTCCAAAGATATACAATAACCAGGATAAACGGCCATGCCGTTTTTGCGGTATACCAGTCTACGCCCTTTTTCCCCAGCGCATTTAAGATTGTATTGTTCACAAAACCGGTTGTACTTCCCAATAACGCATATACCAGATACGCCGTTACAACCCAGGACAGTAAGTGCGGAAATAACAGCACGGACTGGAAAAACTTTCCGCGTAACAGTTCTCCCAGCTCATGCAGCAGGATTGCAAAAATCACAGAAACTACTGTTCCGATCACAATAAACGCCAGATTATATAACAACGTGTTTCTCGTAATGACCCATGCATCATCTGTCAGAAACAAAAATTTAAAGTTATTCAGTCCACACCATGGGCTTCCCCAGATTCCTTTTGCATAACTGAACTTTTTAAACGCAATAAAGGTTCCCACAATCGGGATATAGTTATTAATAATCAGATATGTAATACCTGGCAGTGCAATGAAAAGCAATGCTAATGTATTTTTACTGGCATATTTCTTCTTACTCTTTGGCATAATTCGAGCTCCCTTTTATAAATAAGGCTGCGGTGATATTCCGCAGCCCTTTCCTTTTTTCAAAGTCTTTTCTACTTACTACTCATCCATGCATCCAGCTGCTCCTGCTTTGCCTGAATCAGGTCATCCATACCAGCTGCTTTCAGTCGTTTTGTCATCTCGGCAAGTGTTGTATCTACATCTGCTGCACCAACCCACAGAGATTTTTTATACTCTTCTACAATGTTCTGGCATGCGGTGTATTCTGCTTCTTTATCACTGTAGTCGTAAAGGAAACCATAATAATTTGAATGATCTCCATCATAATTCTGCTGTTTATTTGTCTCTTTTTCTTCTCCATACAGACCGCCTGCAACCGGATAGGTCAGCCATTTATTTCCCCAGAAATAGTAGTTCATATTATTGGTATATGCTACACTGTTCAGATCCGTATATCCATCCGGTGCTACTGCACAACCATTTTCATCCAATTTGTAATCCACTCCTTCTTCTCCATAGACCAGAAGGTTGTCTACATATGCATCCGTGTACAGCAGGTTCATAAATTTGCAGGCTGCTGAAGGATCTTTACAACCGGAATTTACCATCCATGCTCCGCCGTTTCCAGACCAGATCATAGAATCACTGATCTGTACGTTTTCAAAAGGATGACCATAGTTGTTTGTATACTGCTGCGCAATCTTTGGATTACCCAGTCCACAGAATGTACCAAAGCAGTTGCCGGACATCAGTAATTCTGCGGTAGTTGCCGTTGTGGTAGCTGCATCACTTGCATAATAACCAGCTTCAAACCAGCTTCTGGTCAGTTCGCACAGTTCTTTGAAATCTGTCGTTTCATACATATCCACTACAGTTGCATTGTCCTGATAAGCCACACCGGAAACTGGTGAGGCAATATTGTCGCCTAATGGATCGATTTTATCAATCTTGCCCAGGTAACTTTCAAATAATGCATTCGCTCTGTTCGGATCAATGATTGTCATATCCGGATAAGCTTCTTTTACCTTTGCAAACACTGCAGTCAGATCTTCCGGTTTGGTAACCTGGCTCATATCAATTCCAAGTTTCTCTGTAATATCTTCACGATAGGTAAATCCACCCGGTACATAGTTAGAACCCATATTCAGAATTCCATATGTTTTTCCCTCTACCGTTGTCGGCGCCAGAAAACCATCGTAAAGAGTTTCTGTTGTCTCTTTCAGATCATTGTCCAGATACTCTGTAATATCCAGCGCTGTTCCATCCTGGATATATTTCAGATGAGATGTATTATATGCCTGAAATAAATCCAGCTGTTCTCCGGATGCCAGCATCAGATTCACCTGATTCATATAATCAGAATTGGAAAACAGTACCAGTTTGACCTTCGTATTGATCTTATCTACTGTATAATCGTTGATCAGGTTCTGAATTCTTTCCAGTTCTGATGACTCCGGGATATTGTTCTGCGTCATGTACGCAAATACAACCTCTGCCGGTTCTTCGCTGTCGCTGCTTTCCTGTTTGCCGCTCTCCTGCTTTCCGGCTGCATCACCGCTCTGTGCTCCACCACATCCGCTCAGCAGAGATCCTACTGTCAAAGTAGCCATCAAAATCGCCAAAATCTTTTTCTTCATTTGTTTCTCCTTTCTTCTTTCCGGTTCCTTTTGATAGACTTATCATAACGCAAAAAAAACGAAAGTTCTTACACAAAAAAGTACAAAAACTTTCGTTTTTAAGATATCTATTCTCTTTTCCGAAACTCTGCCGGTGAAACTCCCGTATATTTTTTAAATACAGATGAGAAATACGGAAGCGTATCAAATCCGACTTCCAGCGCAATATCAATCACCTTTGTATTGGTGTTTTCCAGCAAATGTTTCGCTTTTTCCACGCGCAGAGAATTAATATAATCATTCAACGACGTTCCGATATCCTTCCGGAACATTTTTCCAATGTATTCCGGTGAAAAATGAAACCTCTCCGAAAGCGTATTTCTGTTAATATCTTCCGTATAATGTTCTCTGATATAATCAATTACCTGATCTGTGATCCTTTTTTCTGTTTTTTCTTTCCGTTCCTCCTGTGTCAGATCAAATACCTTATTCATCAGCCAGGTCATCCACTGCACCATAGAAAATTCCGATTTAACCGCATTCATATCCAGTCGCAGATAGATCGGATCACGAATCACGCTGTTCATATTTTCCTTTTTATCATGGAGATATTTGCTTACAAGCTGTGTCAGTTCCACCTGAAAATTGCGAAATCCTTCTACGGAATGCATCGTTTGCTTTACATGCTGCAGCGTTTTTTGTAAATATTCCATTGTACTTACCCTGAATCCCTTGTTCAGACACTGCAGGATATAATCTTCGTCCAGAATATGTCCGGACGCCTCCTTTTCTCGAAGCAATACCATAAATTCCTTTATTTCCCCTTCGTCATAAATATGCGTTTTGTCATATTCCATTATTTTTTCTTTTTCCAGACCCACTTCATAAAAAGGAACACTCGGGGAAATGTATCCGATCTGCAATGTCTCCGGAAAATATTTTTCAAATATGTTTCTGACCTGCTCTGCTCTCTCTTTCGTCTCCTTTTCCGAAAATTCCGACAGAATTCCAAGATAGGTTCCCTTATTTTCTTCCCAGCAGATCACATTTTCCATTTTGATTTTTTCTGTGAATGCTTCTGCCAGAATGTTTTCCATTGCAAATTTATAAATGGATTCCTGTCCCTTTTCTTTACCCAAGTCCAGTTTTCCACTGGCAAAATGAAGAATCACAACACAATATTTTTCCTGAATCTCTTCCTCTATCCCCTGCTGCTTTATTTCCTCCTCGAGTCCCTGTTTCTGCACACCGGGTTCCAGCAATACTCTTGTCCAGAAATATCGCACCATCTTTCTTATTCCGCTCTCCCAATATTCCCGGATTTCCTCCGTTTTTTGTTTCCAGACTATTTTTTCTGTCACACGAAGCAATGTCTGATTGATTTTATTCATGTCAATCGGCTTCAGCAGATAGTTTGCCGCACCATTCTGTACAGCTCCATAGGCATATTCAAATTTTTCATGGCTGGTCAGAAAGATAACCTCTGTCTGGATTTTCTGTTCTCGTACCCATTTCAGAAAATGAATTCCATTCTCCTTTGGCATTTCAATATCACATAAAATCAGTTCCACTTTATTTTTTTGCAAAATATCTCTGGCCATAGAAGTATTGTAGGCCACATAGATCTGGTCAATAGAAAGTAACTCGCGATCCAGCTGTTCTTCCAATACCTGCGTTGTCACAATTTCATCATCTACAATCAGCAAATTCATCTCTCTTCGTCTTTCTCCTCATCTGTACATTTCAGTGTTTTCGGAATCCATATGGTTATTTTAGTTCCTTCCGGTTCCAGATTCTCAAAATACAGAAGATGATCCTGCTGGTACATCATCTTCAGAACCTCTTTTACATTTTTTATTCCAATTCCACTTCCATCTTCTTTTTCTGTTATTTCCATATCTTTATTCACAAAGTCCAGTATTTCCTGCGAAAATTGACCCTGCGATATATATAGTTCCAGTTTTAAGTAAACTTCCTTCCCCGAAAAGCTCAACAATGCCTGAATCAGAACCGTAGTGAACGAATCAATACTGATCACGTGCTTAAATATATTTTCCAAAAATGTATGCAGGATCATCTGCGGCACCGGATACTGCTGCGTTTCTTCCGGTATATCCATATAGACATAAAAGCAATCCCGGTACATAAGTCGCTGCATTTCCAGATATCCACTGGCATTCTTTATTTCATCCTGCAGCGGAACGGTATGCAGACCGGTTCGAAACATATAGCGGATATTCTGTGAAAATGCCTGAATAAAGGTATGGACATTCTCTTCCTCGTGCTGATAAACCATGCTGTTGATTGTTGATAAAGCATTCAGGAAATAGTGTGGTTTTAATTGCATATGGATATACTTCAGTTGTACATCCTTCATTCGAAGTTCCTGTTCGTACTTTTCTACCCTCATTTCAAGAATCGTCTGTACCATATCATTATATGCCTGTTTTACTTCTTCCATTTCGTAGCTGTTCGTATTATATTCCGCTCTTGCCCTGAAATCCCCACTGTGAATTTTTCTGGAAACCCAGGACAGGTCTGCAATCGGCTGAAAAATTTCTTTTTGCATATACCAGACAATTGTTCCAAAGAAAAGTAAAGACAGTACTAAAAATCCAAAAATAACGATACCGGATGTAGAATATGCGGCATACTCGGAGGATTTTACGCTGTAATACATCTGATATGCATCTTCCAGAACAGATCCCCGATAGATACTGATGGATGGATCCTGTTTCTGCAGATTCTCTATCGCTTCTCCATATGTCCAATCCTCTCCTGAACCGCACAGAATTTTCCCTTTTTTGTCTGTAAGATAGAACGCTGCCTCTTTGATGGACATATCATTATAGTTTAACAAAGAGTCCAGTCTTTTTTCTGATATCAATACAGCGATCGTATTTGCACCATAATTATAATATTTTACCAGATACACCTGCTCCCCCATGACAGTAGAAGTCCAGCCGGATGTAGGAGTTTTATCAAACGTATTACGCTTTTGAAGATACTTTTTGATATCTTTTATTGTATCATATGTTATATTTCCATTTCTCTGAATCAAAATACTGTTGTCTTTGCAATTAACAATCGCATAGGCATCCGCTTCTTTGGTATCTTTACATCTTTCCTTAAGAATCTGCAGCATTTGATGCTGCGCTTTCACTTTCTCCAGATTATTTTCTCCATTCAGCTGTGTCAAAAGCAGCCGACATCCCAGTAAAAGATCCAGGTTATCGTCAAGTCGCTCCAATACACTTTCCATCGTATTATGATAAATTTGCAGTGTATTTTCCACCAGGTTTTTCTCGTTTTTTTTAGCAATATCAACAATAAATGATTTGTACAGAAACAGTAATATAATCTGCAGAAGCAAAAAAGTAGTTAAAAAAACACTCATAGTACTTCTGATTTTTCTTTTTTTCATCTTTCCCCTCTTCTTTTCCCAACTCTTCTCTGAAATCTGTTATCGTGACCGATTACATTATATACTAATTCTCGGGCAGAAGAAAGACTGTCCAAAGATTATATTCGGAATTTGCATGTTACGAAACTTTCTTTCATAAACGATTTCTCTTTTACATACATTATAATAAAAACGCCCGTCCGTTTGCCCCTCGTCCGCTCACAGACGGTTTTTCAAAAAGGAGTGTGCCCGCCCATGAGTTCCAAAACGAAAATCATTGTACTACATATGAAAGAAGTGGTTTACACCACTGTTTTTCTCGCTCTCGCGATCCTTCTGCTCGTGGTTTTTCTGATTATGTTCGGTTCCGGAAAAAAGGAGTCTGCGAAGAAACCTGCGGCCTCATCCACCGGTTCTGCCGAGAGTGCACGCTACATTCCCGGCATCTATACCTCCACAATTTCTCTCGGTGACCAGACCTTCGATATACAGGTCGATGTCGAGCAGGACCGCATTACCGCAATCTCAATGAATAACCTAAGCGAGACCACGGCCGCTATGTACCCGCTTATGGAGCCTGCACTCGATTCCATTGCAAGTCAGATCTACGTAAACCAGACAACCGAAGGCCTCATTTACGGCGAGGATAACCGCTACACCTCCGAACTGCTTGTCATGGCAATCGACCAGGCTCTCGATCAGGCCCGCAATCCTTCTGCAACCAAATAAAGTTAAAAATGGCTCCTGAGTGTTCTCACTCCGAAGCCATTTTTCTGTTGTTTTTCTATTGCTTTTCTGTTGTCTTATCTGTCAATCCTTGATTCTGTGAACCAGACACACTCTAATGCTTATCGTCCGAACAGTTTACCGCGTCAATCGCAAGCACCAGAAGAAGCGCCGGAATCTCATGCGATGGATTACAGCCGGTCAAGCTGTTCTCTCCAGAGTTTCACGCTTGCATCACTTGGCATGCGCAGATCGCCTCGCGGGGAAACCGCAACGCTTCCGACCTTCGGTCCGTCCGGCAGGCAGGAACGCTTAAACTGCTGTGCAAAAAATCTCCAGTAGAAGGTTTTCAGCCACTTCAGGATTGTTGTATCATCGTAAACACCGGCAAACGCAAGTTTCGCCACACGGTAAATTTTCAGCGGCTCGTACGTCACACGCAGCATATAGTACAAAAAGAAATCGTGGAGTTCGTACGGTCCGACAAGATCCTCTGTCTTCTGGGAAATGACACCGTCTTTCGGCGGAAGCAGCTCCGGGCTGACCGGCGTATCAAGCACATCCAGGAGAATATCAGAAAGTGCTTTCTCTCCGCAGGTATCCGCATAATACTGCACCAGATGGCGCACCAGTGTCTTTGGCACAGATGCATTGACTGCATACATTGACATATGATCGCCATTGTACGTTGCCCAGCCAAGTGCCAGCTCGGAAAGATCACCCGTTCCGATAACCATACCGCCGGACTGGTTGGCAAGATCCATCAGAATCTGCGTTCTCTCACGCGCCTGTCCGTTTTCATACGTCACATCGTGTTTCTCCGGATTCTGTCCGATATCACGGAAATGAAGATTGACAGCCTCCTTGATATCGATCTCTTTTAAGGTTGCGCCAAGGCATCTCGTCAGCTCACATGCATTCTGATACGTACGGTCTGTCGTTCCAAAACACGGCATCGTTACAGACAGGATCTGCTTTCTCGGAATCCCGAGCAGATCAAATGCTCTTGCCGTTACAAGCAATGCCAGCGTCGAGTCAAGTCCACCGGAAATACCGATAACTGCGCTCTGGCAATGGGTATGCGCCAGACGTTTTTTCAGTCCCATAGCCTGAATATTTAAAATTTCGTCGCATCGCTGATCGCGGTTATGCTTATCCGACGGTACGAATGGCCGTGGATCGAAGTAACGGGTCAGCTTTGTCTCTTCTATTGACAAGGAGAATCGAACGACCTGATACCCATCGGTTCTCTGCTCCGGATACGTGGTCATCCTTCTGCGCTCACTTGTGAGACGATCCACATCGAGATCTGCACAAATGATCTGATTCTCAAATCGTTTTGCCTCGGCAAGAATGGTTCCGTTTTCAGCAATCAGATGCTGTCCGCCAAAGACAAGATCTGTCGTCGACTCGCCCTCACCTGCTGTCGCATAAATATAGCCGCAGATCAGACGCGCCGACTGTGCGCTCACAAGGCTTCTCCGGTAACTGTCTTTTCCAACCATTTCATCACTGGCAGAAAGGTTTACGACCACTGTCGCACCTGCAAGCGCATGCGCCACACTCGGCGGATTTGGGGTCCAGAGATCCTCACAGAGCTCTGCCGCAACCTTAAGACGCGGCATTTTTTCACACTGGAAGAGCAGATTCATGCCAAACGGAACCTCTTTTCCAAAAAATTCCGTTGTTGTCACCGCTTCTTTTCCCGGCGTAAAATGACGCAGCTCATAAAATTCATTGTAGTTCGGCAGATACTTTTTCGGCACAATGCCGAGAAGCTCTCCGTGACAGAGCACAGCGGCTACATTGAACAGCTTTCCGCCCTGTTCCCACGGCAGTCCGACAAAAATCAGCGCATCGGTCTCTTTCGTACCATCGGCAATTTCCTTTAATCCTTCTTTCGCCGCATCAATCATCTGACTCTGCCAGAATAAGTCACTACAGGTGTAGCCGGTGAGAGCCAGCTCCGGGAGCACCATCACCTTTGCTCCCTCGCCCTCCATTTTATGAATCGTTTCCAGAATGACTCTCGTATTTTCTCTGACATCCGCTACCACTACCGCACAGGAAGCGGCGGCAACTTTTACGAATCCCTGTTTCATCTCTTTCTTCCTCCACTATCTGGTTCCCTGTTACAGATTTTCTGCAAACAGAAGCTCTCACAGCCTCCGTTTCGCCTGAAACAGTACTGCTATTTGCTCTTACGCAATAATTCTTTCAGATCCTCTGTGGAAAATTCATAGGCGCTGTTGCAGAAATGGCATTTCAGCTCCACCGGTTTTGCTTCCTGAATCATCTCGTTCAGTTCTTTTCTTCCGACCGCTATCAGCGCTTTCGATACACGCTCACGGCTGCAGTTGCAGTAAAACTGGGTCGGCACGGTATCGTTGATCACAAGGTCCATGTCTCCAAGCAGTTTTTCAAGAATCTGCTCCGGAGTCAGGCCCTCGTCAAGGAATGCGGTAACGGAATTGACTTCTGCCAGACGCTGCTCCAGTTTTTCAATGACTTTCTCATCGCAGAACGGCATCAGCTGAATGATAAAGCCGCCGGCCTGACGGACGGTATTGTCTTTGTTCATCAGCACACCGAGTCCGACGCTGGACGGAACCTGCTCACTCGTTGCAAAATAGTAGGTCAGATCCTCTGCGATCTCACTCGTCTGCAGAACGCACTGTCCGACGTACGGCTCTTTCAGTCCCAGGTCTTTGATGACATCCATGAATCCGACGCCGACAGCACCTGCCACGTCAAGTTTTCCTTTTTTGTTGGCCGGAATCACGACGTCCGGGTTTCCGACGTAACCTTTTACATTTCCTTTGGAATCTGCTGTTACGGTAATGCCGTTCAGCGGTCCGCCGGCATGGATGCGCAGGGTCAGAAGGTCTTTATCTCCCTTCATCATAACGCCCATCATTGCACCTGCCGTCAGAAGGCGGCCCAGCGCTGCGGTTGCAACCGGGCTCGTGTTGTGATCCTGGCGTGCTGTCTCTACGGTTTCTCTTGTTGTCGCTGCAAACGCACGAATCTGTCCGTCTGCCGCTGTTGCTCTTACAATATAATCCATGTTTCTCTCCTATTTCTCACTTTTTCCTTTTTCTCTTGCTACGACATAAATACGTTCGCTCTCCGGTCTCGGCGCATCCTTTGTGAATGCATCGTAGGCCGTTACAAACTCCATGCCTGCCTCTTCCAATAAGCGGCAGATCGTCGCAAGATCGTACGCTCTCTGATAATGTACCTCCTCAAATTTACGGTACAGATCGGAATCTTCTCCCTCCGGGATGAAAATGGCGAGCTCATATTCGTTGATTTCTTCCTCCGGGTCATAGTAATTATCCCAGATGAAGCTTGCCTCTTCGCGGTTTTCCGCAATCGTAGTCTCACCCATCTGTTCATATTTATACTTTGTATTCAAATCAAAAATAAACATGCCCTTCGGATCCAGATAATTGTTGACAAGTGAGAATACTTCCCGCAGATCATCTTCCTCCAGAATATAGTTGATAGAATCGCAGATGCTCACAACCGCCTTCACGGTTCCGTAGAGCTCAAATTCCCGCATATCCTGAAGCAGATATAAAATGTTTAAGCCGGACTCGGCGCGTTTTTCACTGGCAATCTCGAGCATATCCTCAGAATTGTCCACGCCGATCATATCGTAGCCCTCTTTGGCGAGCAGCTCGGTCATGTTTCCCGTTCCGCAGCCAAGATCGAGCACCAGTCCGTCTTCCACCTGATATTCTTTTAAAAGCTGAATCAGATATTTGCTCCAGGCAGGATAGTCCACGTTGTCCATGAACATGTCATATACCTGGGCAAAACTGGTATAACTTTCATTCATCTTTCTTTTCTCCTTCATCGTTTACAGTAGCTACGCCTTATTGTATCACATCACACAGGGCAACTCAATATACGAAAAGACCTGCAGGATCCCTGCAGGTCTCATTCACTCCCCGAGTTGGGCTCGAACCAACAACCCTTCGGTTAACAGCCGAATGCTCTACCATTGAGCTATCGAGGATTATTTAATTGAAGATATTTGATATACCTTCAAAACCGCATACACTACACATCTATCATTCCATTTCTGTGAACACAACCAATTAGGTCAAGCCCTCGACC
>NZ_QUJK01000012.1:84996-85199 GCF_003480905.1 Blautia sp. AM28-27 | reverse complement strand
CTGCAGATGTGGAGAAAACGTGATATCCAGAAACGGTGCGGACAGCAGGCACACAGAAAGGGAATCCGAATTTCCCGGATTTGTGCCTGGAACACGAGCAGGCTTGCCTTTGATGGATCAGGAGAGATTGCCCGTGATACACGGGATCATCGTCTGTGTACGTTTCAGACTGGAAAAAGATACAACTGTGATTTGTCAGCATC
>NZ_QUJK01000012.1:0-84986 GCF_003480905.1 Blautia sp. AM28-27 | reverse complement strand
ACTGGAAAAAGATACAACTGTGATTTGTCGGCATCGTATAATATCGGAGCAAGATATTTTATCCGTGAAATTTTAAAACCCTTGCCGGAAACGGAAAGGTCTTTGCTGGAGGCAAAAGTTCCTGCAGTAAAGCGTAGAACCTCATGTGTTTATGCAGATCTGAGAGAACTGATTTCAGAAATGGAACTGCGTAAAGCAGCATAAACACAGGCAGATATGCAGTGGATTACCTGTTATGTGGAAACCTGCCGTATCCGGCATGGAAGAAGCACATATCTGTGCAAAATCTAAGTAACAGGCGTATCCGCCGATATTTGGTCTGCCGCTTAAAGCGGCCGGAAGCACGTGACTTTAGTCATGTGAGGTTCACGATTGAGTAAACAGAAATATTATCTGATTTGATATAACCAATTGCAAAGAAGGGAAAATCTTCATGAGAAGTCATTGGACAGAAATAGAAAAATATTTAGAAGACCAGAAGGTAGCGCAGGAACTGATTGGAGAACTGAGAGATTTTCACATGCGTTATGAGGTAGAGGATCAGGTAAAGGAACGAGTAGAAAAACCGGATATCCTATTTTATGGGAAAAAGATTCTGGAAATGTCAACAGCAGCGCTTCTTCAGGGAGATAATCTGTTACTTTCCGGTGCAAAAGCTACAGGAAAAATGTACTATGTGAGACATTGGCATGGATATTCGGAAGACCGGAATACGATATTTCTTTTCATGTAAATACAGACAGTGCCGATCTGATTGGAACGGACACCTTTATAAATAATGAGGTTCGCCTTCGGAAAGGCTCCATCTACCAATGCGCGGAATTTGGAGGATTTGGAATCCTGGACGAAATCAATATGGCAAAAAATGATGCGGTTTCTGTACTGCATGCCACACTGGATCATCGGCGCAGAATCGATATTCCAGGATATAACAGGATTTTACTTCATCCGGCAACACGATTTATCGGCACGATGAATTATGGTTACGCAGGTACCAGAGAGCTAAATGAAGCATTGGTTTCAAGGTTTATGGTAATCGATATGCCTGAAATGGATGAGGATAGTGTTCTTTTTGTATTAAGGCAACATTTTCCAGATGGGGAAAAAAGTGCACTGAAAGCTTTTGCAGGACTGTTTCTGGATTTGCAGATCAAAGCTTACCATGGAGAAATCTCAACAAAATCTCTTGACCTGAGAGGATTGGTTTCTGCTGTAAAAGCAACAAGAAGCGGACTTTCTCCAATTGATGCAATCCAGATGGGAATCATAAATAAAAGTTTTGATGTATTTGAAAAAGAGATCGTAGAAGATGTGGTTTCTACCAGAATCCCATCTTCCTGGACCGGAAAAGACATATGGGGGTAAACTTGTATGGAGGATGTCAGATGGCCGGCGGAACAACTGGAAGAACATCATCTGGAGATCAGCAATCGTATCAGAAATCTTTTTTGGACAGTCAGTGGTGATTATGATACGGAATTTGAACCGGATACAGAAAAATATGTTTATTCAAAACAAACGGTTCTGTATGAGGCAGTGAAGCAGGGTGCCTTTGCACGATATTTTGATCAGAAGAAACTTGGCATGTATTTGATGAAAAAATTACATTTTTCTGCTGGAGAAGATATGCTTTTGCCTCTTCAGAGATTTCGGAATTATGAAGAACCAAGGGAAACAAATGAAAGAATCTTTCAATTTCGTGCATATGCCAATAACAGAGATGGGCTTGCGCTGAAAACAGTCGGTTCCTCTCTCATGGAGCGACCGGAAAAAAATAAGATTTTAATCGTATTAAGTGATGGAAAACCCTGTGATATGAGCATACAATGACCAGGAACTCGCCAGCCCAAGATCTATGACGGAGAAAAAGCTGTGAAAGATACTGCATATGAGGTGCGTCGGGCCAGAAATCAGGGAATTTTCGTGATTGGTATTTTTGCAGGGAATGAAGAAGAGCTCTCCGTGGAAAAGAGAATCTATGGAAAAGACTTTGCCTATATTCGTAATATCAGCAATTTTTCCCGTATGGTAGGAACTTTTTTGCGAAGACAAATTGATATGGAATGAAAATGGAGGAATCACTATGGGTAAAATTGAATTTGCCAATTGCCAGGATGTAAGAAATCAGAAAAAGATACAGGAATTAGATTGTCCACGCTGTCATGAACCGGGAGGCATTGAAGCCTTTGTGAAAGACGGGATACTTGCAGAGGACGGAGTATGTGATAACTGCGGATATATTCTTCCAGAAGGAACAGAACTGGAGGAAGTGAAGTAAGACAGTTTGAAGTAATCCCGAATCTCACCTATAAATCCGGTGAACAGATGGAGCAACTTGGCAAGTATGGTTTTCTTCGCAGAGATTATCTGAAAAACCATCGAAATTCAACCTATCAGGTGATGCTTCTGCAGGATACGATAGGAGAGCATCTTCTGGAAGTGGACAAGGCAGCCAGGGAACGGGAAGAAGTGATTCTGAAACAGTTGGAAGAAAAAGAACCACTGCCGGATAAGGAGAAAGATCAGATGGCATGGGTAAGAGCTGCCAATCAGCACAGAGCGATTGCAGAAGAGATTATCCTGAAAGAATTGATTTATGTATAAGGATTGGCAGTAACTAATCTGGCAGGTAACTGATAAAAATAGAATATTGTGAGCGAAGTAAGACGTGAGTCATAAGATATGGCTTGCGTCTTTTCCTTTTGAACTGGAAAGAAGGATAGGAGCATGGCACAGATTTTTCGTGTAGAGAGAACTAAGAATTTTACGGTAATGAGTAATCATCATTTCAAGAATAAGAATCTGACATTGAAAGCGAAAGGTCTATTATCGCTGATGTTAAGTTTAAAGTATCAGGCGGAACAGAATAGAAAGACAGCTGAGAACGAAGTGCAAAAATTGAAAAAAAGGATAAGATTGCAATCAGAGAAAATAAACGAGATAAAATTTTTCTGTGGAATCGGATATATAGTGGCACTTGTACTTTCAGCTTGTCTTATTAAGATGTGTTTCTTGTGATTTTAAATGCGATATTTCAGAATTGAATTACGATTTTTGATAGATTAGATTGTTTGAAACGCATTTTTATGATATGATGATAAATACCATGTGAACAGATATTTCAAGCAAATAAGATTGAGGTGAAAAAATGGCAGTTAGTTACAAGAAATTGTGGAAATTGTTAATTGATAAAGAAATGATGAAGAAAGATTTGCGTGCAATGACAGGAGTTAGTACAACAACGATGTCTCGATTATCAAAAGATGAAAATGTAAGTACAGAGATTCTGTCAAAGATATGTTCTGCTTTGAATTGTGATGTAGGAGATATCATGGAATTTGTTCCTGATAAAAAAGAGGAGCAGTAAGGAGGTACGGGAACATGGATCATTCTTATCCTTATATTGCGTCTTTGACCAGAGAGCCGTTCCTTTTCTACGAAATGCGTTCTACCGCAAAGCTAATGGTAGAAGGAAATTCCGATGATGCAATTGTTAAAGAAATTGTAGAGCAGAATCTTTTTCAGTATCCAACGGAAAAATCTATTACACGCATGGCGAAAGCTTGTATAAAACGGCTTCATGCACTGGAAGATGATTCGCTGGTTGTTGCGATTGCGTCACAGCCAACGGATGTAGCAAAACAGATTTGTCTTTATGCCTTGATGAAGCAGAGCCGACTGGTTTGGGAATTTATGCTGACAGTCATTGGTGAGAAGTACAGATTAAGGGACACGTCTTTTGGTAAGATAGATTTGAATACATTTTTTATGCGTTTGCAGGAGCAGAATGATACCGTGTCTTCCTGGAGCGATACTACAATAACAAAGTTAAAACAGATTATTGCCAGAGTGCTTGTTGAAACAGAATATCTCGACAACCGGGGGGCAGATCATTTGAATCCAGTATGGCTGCATCCTGTTTTGGAGAATGCCATCAGAAGCAATGGTGATATGGCGATACTGCCGGCGTTTAATTGCTTTTCTTAGGAGGTAGCCAATGAGTGACATAAAAGAACGCTTGGATAAAGTTCGGGCATTGATTCAGGAACCGGAGTTCCTGGAAGGCAAGGGACTCAGCAATGAGGTGAATATCAGAATCTTCTGTTATGAACCGGAGAATGAAATGGTTGTCCGTCATTTTGTGAATCAGCTGGAAACTGATCAGTCCTTAGATTGCCATTTGATCGTTTGTAATTTATATAAAACATTTCTCTCTATCTGCGATGATATGGACATTACAGATGCGATTCCCGATATGGAAGAAGCTGACGGAAGTGCTTATCTTCTGGAGCAGCTTAACTCCGCAATCGGTAATGGAGAGTTCATTGATAAAATCCAGTATGAGCCACACGAACCGGGTGATGTGCTGATGCTGACAGGTGTGGGCGAGGTGTTCCCGTTTATGAGAATCCATACGTTATTGGAAGCCTTGCAACCGTATTTTTCGGATGTTCCGATTTTGGTTATGTATCCGGGTGAGTTTGATGGTCGTCATGTAAAACTGTTCAATCGTCTGACACCAAATGATTATTACCGGGCATTCAATGTCATAGATTAAGGGGGATAAAGCCATGATGATTCGAGATATGTTTGCGGATGACATTAACCGCAAAATCAATGGTGTAATTAAAGTAGATCAGGCTGCTGATGATGTAATCGAGCAGGAGTTAAATGAATATGTCATTACCAGAGAATTGAAGAAACATTTCATTACGTTCTTCAATTATTACGGTGATGCTTTTGACCAGCCGACAGCCGATATGGGTGTTTGGATTTCCGGTTTCTTTGGAAGTGGTAAATCTCACTTCCTGAAAATGCTTTCGTACCTTTTGGAAAATAAAGAGGTAAAAGGTATTCGCAGTGTGGAGCGTTTCCGTAAAAAGTTTGAGGACGACCCGGCAACCTTTATGCTGATTGATCGTGCCACAAAGGGACAGACCGAGACAATTCTGTTCAATATTGATATTGAGGGATTCAGCAATAAAGATAAGACTGCGGTTCTTCGTGTATTTGCCAAAATGTTCTACAACCATCTGGGATTTTACGGAGAAAATCTGAAAGTTGCCATGATGGAGCGTTATATCGACCAGCAGGGAAAAACGGAGGAGTTCCGCAGAGTTTTTGAAGAAAAGAAAGGCAAGTCCTGGATGGAAATGCGCCGTGCCTTTGCATTCAATGGAAAGTTTATTATTCCGACTTTAATGGAAGTTCTGGATATGAGTGAGGACGATGCCAAGGCATGGTTCAATGATAAAACTGCAACAGAAATATCTATTGCTCAGCTTGTGGAAGATATGAAAGCCTATGTGGATACTAAGCCAGCCAACTTCCGTCTGCTGTTTATGATTGATGAGGTTGGTCAGTATGTTGGTACGGATACCGATATGCTTTTGAACCTCCAGTCTCTGACCGAGAAAATCGGAAGTGAGTGTGAAGGTAAGATTTGGGTGGTCTGCACTGGACAGGAAGCGATTGATGAAATCATCAAAGTTCGTGCTGATGAGTTCTCCCGTATCCAGGCACGTTTCAAGACAAGACTGAGTTTATCTTCTTCCTCCGTGGATGAAGTCATCCAGAAGCGTATTCTGAAAAAGAAACCGGAAGCAACAACGGATTTGGAAACCGTTTATGAGCAGAATGATTCTGTTTTGCGTAACCTGTTCAGCTTCAATGGCTCTATTCTGGATATTAAAGGCTATTCCGGTCCGAGGGAATTTACAGAGAACTTCCCGTTCGTGCCGTATCAGTTCATCATCATGCAGAAGGTATTTGCGGAAATCCGGAAACATGGAAATTCCGGTAAGCACCTGTCTGGTGGTGAGCGTTCTATGCTGTCCGGTTTCCAGGAAGCTGCACAGAAAATTCAGGAGAAGGATGAATATGCACTTGTTCCGTTCTTTCGTTTTTATGATACTGTACATACTTTCCTGGATGGTTCGATTCGTCGTGTAATTGAGCGTTGCCAGAAAGCTGCTGACAACGGGGACGGCATTGAACAGCAGGATGTAGATGTACTGAAACTTTTGTACTTGATTCGATATATTGATGATATTCCTTCCAATTTGGATAATATCGTAATTCTTATGGCAGACGATATTCGTGTGGATAAGATTATCATGCGTGAAGCTGTCCGAGGATGCCTTGATCGTCTGATGAGCCAGAACTATATCGGCAGAATTGGTGACACTTATAACTTCCTGACTGACGAAGAACAGGATATTCAGCGTGAAATAAGAGATACTAATGTGGATACTGCTTCTATCGTAGAGCGTATTGCTCAGATGATTTACGGTGATATTTTCACAACTAAGAAGTTCCGTTATGGAAAATATGACTTTGCCTTCGACCAAATGGTAGATGGTATTACTGTCGGTGTGGCAACAGGCGGTATGCGTCTACGTTTCCTGACTGTTGCTACCGATGCTATTGAAAAAACGGATTATCGTCTGATGGCAGAATCCAAAGGCAACGAAGCAATCGTGGTCCTGGCTGACACACCTTACTATGAATCTCTGGAATCTGCTATGAAAATTCGCAAGTATGTAAAGCAGAGAAATGTAAGCCAGCTTCCAAAAACTGTGCAGAAAATCATAAGTGACCAGCAGGACGAAGCCGGAAAATATGAGCTGAGTGCCATGAGCGAATTGCAAAATGCTATTGAAGGGGCGCAGTTCTATGTAGACGGTGAGCATCTGGAAATCAGAGCTGGAAATGCTAAGAGCAAGATTGACCAGTCGCTTGAATATCTGGTTGCCCATGTATATAGCAAGCTCGACCTGATTACAGATAATGCAGGCAGTGATGTAGATATTATTGCGATTCTGACAGGTGCGGTAACGGCACTTCCGGGCATGGAACCGAACCGTGATGCTGCTTCTGCTATGGAAGAATATCTGGAAATGCAGGATGCGAAAAAGCTGCCGACTTCTATGGCAGATGTGCAAAGCAAATACAGTGCGATTCCGTATGGCTGGAAAGAAATCGACATTGCTGCGGTTGCGGCACAGCTGATTTATTCCCAGAAAGTAACCATCAAGTACGCAGGCAATACCATTCAGCCGGATGACCCGAAATTACCGGATATGCTCCGCAAAAAGAGTGAAATCGGTAAGACTTCTATCAGTAAGCGTAAAACCATTTCCGTAACGATGATGCGTGATGTGAAATCAATGCTCCGGGATTATTTCGATGTTATGGATGTACCGGACGATGAAGATGGTCTGATTCGCTTTGTGACTGAAAAATTCGGTGAACAGCGTGATTACTATGCTTCTCTGGATGCCCGTTATGATGGACATAAATACCCAGATCGTGCATTGGTGCAGGAAGCTATTCATCTGATGGATGATGTACTTTCTCAGAAGAAAGACAATATTGCCCTAATTGAGCGTGTACTGAAAAAAGAGGATGCTCTATTCGATAACAAGGAAGCCATGAACAACGGCATTGAAAACTTCTTTAAGACTCAGGTAACAGTATTCGACCAGGCAGTGCAGTTTGAAAAATCTCTGCACGACGATCTTGACCGGATTGCAGAAAATGAGGAAGCACATAAGGCACTGAATACTATTCGATTGATTACGATGGTTCAGACCGGAAGCAAGTTCAACTATAACCGGATTCGTGAACTGAATCCGTTGATGGATACGGTTCGCACCGCCCATGACAAGATGCTGGGAGAAAAACGTGCTGAGGTTCTGGAAACGGTTCGTCAGTGTATGGAAGCGACCCATACTGCCGCAAACGGCGATTCCAAGGCATCCCATCTGATTGAAAAATCGGATCGGTATTTCAGCCAGTGCAAGGAAAAAATTGCAGAATTAAAGAGCCTTGCCCTTCTGGATGCTATGTTCTTGCCGATGTGCCAGTACAAGGATGATACTATCAGCAATATCGAGTCAGTTCTGGCTCCGCCTGCACCGAAGCCGCAGGTACAGCCGACACAGCCAGGAAAAGAAACTGCTCCGGCAAAGAAAAAGGTTGTCCATGCTTATAACCGACAGGTTGTATTCCAGGCAAAGACCTTACAAACGGATGAAGACATTGATGATTATGTAGAGAAGATTCGTTCTCAGCTGAAGCAACTCTTGAAAAATTGCGATGAGATCAAGCTGAACTAACGAGGAGAGACGAGTATGGATAAGAATGCGATTAAAAAATTTGCTGTCTGGGCAAGAACAGAGCTGATCGCCCGTGTTTCCCTGAAAGGCGTGGAATACGGTATCACAGAGGATAATATCGAGGCCGCCAATGCGGACAGCGTTGGCGGCAAAGTCCTCACTGCTGATGAAAAGAAACAACGTCAGGCTTTGATTGCCGAGATTAACGATAAAAGCTATAAGCAGGTCATGGAGGAGGTTGCTTACACTTGGTTCAATCGCTTCTCTGCTCTGCGATTTATGGAAGTCAACGGCTATCTTCCTTCCCATGTGCGTGTATTCACGGACGAGGAAAACAATTTTAGGCCGCAGATTATAACCGAAGCCATTCATCTGGATTTGGATGGACTCAATATGGAAAAAGTCTATGAGCTGAAAGATGCGGAAAAGACCGAAGAACTGTATAAATATCTGTTGATTGTGCAGTGCAACGCCCTGAATAAGGTTCTGCCGGGAATGTTCCAAAAGATAGCAGATTACACCGAGCTTCTTCTGCCGGACAATCTGCTCCGTGAAGGCAGTGTCATTCAGCAGATGATCGAGCTGATACCGGAGGATGACTGGAAAGATGCTGTCCAGATCATCGGCTGGTTGTATCAGTATTATAACAGTGAGAAAAAGGATGACGTTTTCGCAGCACTGAAAAAGAATGTGAAAATCACAAAAGAAAACATCCCTGCAGCAACCCAGCTTTTCACACCGGACTGGATTGTTCGCTACATGGTAGAAAACAGCCTTGGTCGTTTGTGGCTGGAGGGACACCCGGAGGCATCAGAGCAGCTTCTTCCGACAGAGGAAGAACAGTCTGCTTATGCTGCCGGAAACCGTGACCCAGAAGATGCCAAATGGCACTACTATCTGGAAGAAGCCGAGCAGGAGCCGGAAGTACAGGCACAGCTGGCTGAAATCCGTAAGGAATATGCCGCACTGACACCGGACCAGCTGAAAGTCATTGACCCATGCTCCGGTTCTGGTCATATCCTTGCGTATATGTTTGATGTGCTGATGAAGATTTATGAATCCTACGGATATACCACCCGTGAAGCGGTGGAATGTATTGTAGAGAATAATCTTTACGGTCTGGATATTGATGACCGTGCGGCACAGCTGGCTTATTTTGCAGTAATGATGAAAGCCCGTCAGTATGACCGCCGATTCTTCAGCCGTGGCATTCAGCCCCATGTGTATGCTATTGTAGAGAGTAATCATGTAGATAAATTTGCGGTAGATTATTTTTGTAATGGCGATGCGAAGCTCATGACAGCGATGGACACCATCATCAAGGAACTGCATGATGCAAGGGAATATGGTTCTATTCTGACGGTAACACAGCAGGATTGGTCTGCGCTGTATGACCGTTTTGCAGAGGTTACGGAAGATATAAATATGTCCCGTGATACGACACTCAGAGAATTATTGCCGTTGGTACAAGGGGCAGAAGCTCTGGCTCAGAAGTATGATGCAGTTGTTACGAATCCGCCGTATATGGCACCTACGGAACATCAAAAACCATATTTGTTGAAAAATTTTAAAGCGAGTAAAAATGATATGGCAATGGCTTTTATGGAAAGAAACCTCGCTTTTTGTAATAAACAAGGTTATAGTGCATTGATTATATTTCCAACGTGGATGTTTTTGGCGAGTTATGAAAAATTAAGAAAAAGTATTGTGAGTGAAAATACCATTATCAATATGGTATATCCAGGAAGGGGGATTTTTGGATCAGACTTTGGTACAACAGCTTTTGTTTTGGAAAAACGAAAAATTGAATCTTATAAAGGATCATATTGTAAATTATTTGATGCGATTGGCGAAGTTGAAACGGCTGAAATACGTGAACACCAATTTTTGGACAGGAAGGGCTATTGTACATTCAAACAGGATGATTACAAAATTATTCCAGGAGATCCAATAGCATTTTGGATATCTGATAATTTTCTGAAAACATTTAGAAATAAAACAATAGGTTCTTTATGTGATGCAAAAGCTGGCATTGTATCTGGGGATGACGATTATTTTTTGAAAATGTGGTTTGAAATTCCTATAGTGGAAATAACCTTTGATGCAAACAATTTTGAAGATCGTACAGCATACAAGTGGGTGCCTATTAACAAGGGGGGAGCATACAGGCGACATTACGGAAATTATGAGTATGTAATAAATATATATGATTTATGGAATCGTCAAGAGAAAGTTAATGTGTCTGTTAGAAGAAGCGAACCTGAATTTTATTTTAAGAAAGCATTGAATTGGTCAGCTACAACAATGGGCGGTTCATCATTTAGAATAACTAATAATAAAACATCAAGTACAGCAGCACCAAGCTTATACTTTAAGAATGATGATGATTTATATGTATCACTTGCACTTCTTAATTCATGTATTTCGCAAGTATATATGGATTTATTGAATCCTACTGTTGGATTGAAATTAGCTAATGTAGAAGCTGTGCCGGCAATCAATTTTGAAAAAATGGCAGTATTCCTTAGATCATCATGTGAAAACAATATTGCACTGTCAAAGGAAGATTGGGATTCTTATGAAATATCATGGGATTTTGAACAGCATCCATTAGTCAAAAGAAAAGAATTACATTCGCTTGAAAAATGCTATTTAACATGGAAAACAGAGTGTGAAAATCGTTTCTTAAAGATGAAAGATAATGAAGAACATATAAATGTTGTGATTTTGAAAGAGTACGGGCTTGAAAATGAGGTATCATGTGAGGTGCCAGAGAAAAGCATATCTGTTCATCGAATTTTTGACACAAAAGAAGATATACCAGTATCAATGGATGGAAGTTATTATGTAAGAACAAAAAGAGATGAAATAGTTTCTCTTATATCATATTCTGTTGGATGTATGTTTGGACGGTATTCATTGGATAAAAAGGGAATCGTCAATGCAGGTGCTCCTCTCAATGTTAATGAATATGTTTCATTTTCTGTTGATAAAGATAATATTATTCCAATTTGCGATGATGAATATTTTAAAGATGATATAGTTGGACGGTTTGTCGAATTTATAAAAATTGTTTATGGTGCCGATTCACTTGATGATAATTTGACGTTTATTGCAAAGGCATTAGGGGGGAAAGGAAGTCCACGAGAAATAATTAGAAATTATTTTGTGAATGACTTTTATAAGGAACATTGCGCTACATATTCGGGAACGGTAGGAAAAAGACCAATTTATTGGTTATTTGACGCTGGTAAAAATAATAGCTTTAAGGCTTTGATTTATATGCACCGTTATCAGCCGGACACCATTGCTCGTATTCGTACCGATTACGTCCATGAACAGCAGGCTCGTTATCGCACTGCCATTGCCGATCTGGAACAGCGTATTGCAAATACTTCCACCGGCGAGCGTGTGAAGTTAAAAAAGAAATTAGCTACTTTGCAGGCACAGGATACTGAAATCAGAACCTATGAGGAAAAGATTCATCACCTTGCCGATCAGATGATTTCCATTAATCTGGACGATGGCGTGAAGAAGAATTATGCAATTTTCCAGGATGTTTTGGCTAAAATAAAGTAAGGAGAGAGTGAAATGACTCGTAAACAATTAGAATTGCGGATAAAGGCTAACGCAGAAAAGTATATACATAAAGATACAGAAGCATGTGTGGATGCGATAATGGAATTATATAAGCGTATCCCCGATGTGGGAGGAGTTTTCAAACCTCTTTATAGATATAGATCTTTAAATTCAGATGAGCTTAATAGTTTGGAAAATGAAACTATTTTTATGAGATGGCCGTCGTCGTATGATGATAAAAGTGATTGCACTCCTGTATTTGATTTTGAAGAGATTAGTGAATATATCATCAAAAAAAATCATCCGATTTTAAACGCAGAAAAAGTAGTCAAAGAGTTTATCAATATTGACGATATTATAGAAAATCCGAGATTTGCAGAAAAAATAAATGAAATGCGAAATATGTGGATGATCGCTTGTTTTACGGAAAGATATAACAATAGTAAGATGTGGGCGCAATATGCGAATAATTTCAGTGGTATTTGTTTGGTTTATAGTTTCTTTGATGTTTTGGAAACAATTAAACATACTAAAGGAATGAGTATTATGCCGGTAAGGTATGTAGACAATAGAGATAAATATAAGGATATTTGTCTAAATCATAAGGATTTACTTGAATTCAATGATGAAACTGAACCGAAGTATCAGCTGACATGTACTACGAAGGAAAAACTAAGCTATAGCTTTGAGGAAGAATGGAGATTGATTTATGAGAGAGAAAAAGTGAATACAGATGGCGAAAAAAAAGGTGACTGTATTCCATTCATAAATCCTGCTGTGATTATTTGCGGAAATTCAGTAGACAAAAATTCATTAGAGTATCAAAGGCTTATAAGGATAGCAAAGGGAAAAGGAATAAGGGTAATATAATATTCTAAAAGCTATGTACTGCGTAGCAAATTGAGAGCGAGGTGTTACAATGACCATAGAAGAAATTCTTGCAGGAGAATCGAAGGATGTGGAGTTCAAAGAGAACCTGCCGGAGAAAAGCCTCAAATATATGAAATCTGTGGTTGCCTTTGCCAATGGAACCGGCGGAAAAATCATTTTCGGAATTGCCGATAAAACCAGAGAGGTTGTTGGCTTTGACAAGGAAGATGTGTTCAAGAAAATGGATGCCATTGCCAATGCCGTATCAGACAGCTGTGAACCGGCAATTATCCCAGATATCACTTTACAGACGGTTGATGGTAAGACTGTCATTGTGGTAGAGGTTTTTGAGGGCAGACAGCGCCCGTATTATATCAAAGCCCTTGGTAGAGATGGCGGTGTATATGTCCGTGTTGCCGGAACTACCCGCCTTGCCGATGAGTATATGGTAAAGGAGTTGTTGTTTGAGGGCAGTAACCGCTACTATGATCAGGCTTTATGTACTGGGTTAAATGTTACAGATGAAGATATTGATACCCTTTGCAAAGCTATGAAAGAGCAGGCTGTCAGAAATGCTCGGACAGAGGAACAGAAAGCATCGATTAAAGATGTAGGCAGACAGCAGTTGCGTTCCTGGGGAATTTTAATCGAGCGTGATGGAAAAGATTTTCCATCCAATGCGTTTGCAATTTTGACAGGCAACGGAGGCCTTCATGTTGCAACGCAATGTGGTGTGTTCAAAGGTACAACGAAAGCGGTATTTGTTGATCGTAGAGAATATACCGGACCGCTTTGGGAACAGATAGACGAAGCATTTCAGTTTGTCTTAAGAAATATTCATCTGGGTGCTACTATTGTGGGAATTTATCGCCAGGATGTTTATGAGATTCCACCGGATGCCATTCGTGAGTTGATTATCAATGCTATGGTACATCGTAGTTATCTGGATCATGGTACGATACAGGTAGCGGTATATGACAACCGATTGGAAATCACTTCTCCTGGGAAGCTGCCAATGGGACAAACGATGGAGCGTATGAAAGAAGGTTATTCCAAAATCAGAAATGAAGCCCTTGCCCATGCGTTTGCTTACATGAATCTGATCGAGCATTGGGGAAGCGGTATTCCGAGAATTATTGATAAAGTGAAAGCTGCCGGACTTCGGGAGCCGGAGTTTATTGGTGGCGAAGTGGATTTGCGTATCAATATTTATCGAGGTCAGGTTGATACCAATAACGCCATAATTAACGCCAATGACACTAAAAATGGCGCTAATGGCGGTAAATGTGGCGCTGATGATGGTACTAATGGCGCTGAAGTGCCGCTTAATAAGGAACAGACGCAGATAGAAAAATTGTTGCAGATTATAGAGAAGAATCCGTTTGCAACACAGGCATATTATGCGGAAAAAATGGGTATATCGAAAAGAACGGTTTCTCGAATGTTCGCTTCTTTACAGGAAAAAGGTAGATTGGTACAGGGCGGAACAAAACGAAAAGCAAATTGGAAAATTATAAGGTAGGAGGACAGCATGGATACAGACAAAATAATACAAGATTTAAATCGCAGGTTTGCTGCACCTCTTCCTGAGTTTTATCAGCGTCGTATCATTTTCTGGTACGATGAAGATAAGGAATTTGAGGATAAATTGGATGAAGTGGTTTTAGAAAATGCAAAGGTGATTGCACTGACTGGAAATAATGCGTTTTCTGTAAAAAAACTGCTTTCAGTAGATGATTTGAGCACAAATTATCTGGTTTACAGTCCGTGTGTCTATAACCGCCCTGATGATAACTGGCTTCTGGATGTGGAGCTTTACAGCGAAGAGTTTCGGGCGGATCTGATTTCTATCTGGATGGATGAGATGGGACTTATATCAAATCCGGCAATGAGGAAACAGGTTAAAAACTATCGTGCTTATTTTAATGCGAAAGACCGTCGTTTGAAAGTTAGCACGCAGAATAAAGTTCCGGAAACACCGGCACAGTTACACATGGCTGTCATGGCGGCAATCTGTGGATTGAAAGATGCACAGCCTAATATGATTCTCCGTAGTGTGTTCCAGGCGGGACTGGATTTGAATAATAATACGGTTTATCAGGATTTTGTAAAATATCATGCAGACGCAGCATTTTGGGCGATGGTTCGTCAGGGATGCGGATTTGTGGAGGAGGAACCAGCCCTTGGGCGATTGGCAATTCATCTACTTTTAACCGCGGCGACCCGTACCATGCGGCAGGAATATCTTGCCGGACTGGACGGTTTTATTTCCATGCCACATCAGGCATATTGCTATGATTTTATTTCTGAATGGCTTCATAGTGACAACATTCCGCAATTATATGATGTGGCACGTTATGTTGAGGATGAAGCTCGTCTGTATCAGCGTTTTGAAAAGCTGACAGTAGAAGATTTGGTAGGAACAGAGTGCTTTCCGTGTATTAACGAAGTAATTCTGACAAAGCTAATGACAGAGATTAGTGACCATATTATTGATGTGGATACCATTACGAATACCGTTGAAAAACGTAGAACTTGTGTATGGTATGAGCCATTTGAAAATTTTTATGACGGTATCTTACAAGTGGCGAATATGCAAAGTTTCTTTAAGGAACATTCTGCCGGATTCCATACCGCAGAAGCGAAAAGTATCTGGAAAGAATATACTGAGAGCTACTATCAGATGGACACTTATTACCGTTTGTTCCATCTTAGTTTTCAAAAGAGTTTGGAGACTTCCAATATTCTGCTGGATGATTTGTTCAAGCATGTTGTCGATAAGGTGGAAGGACTTTATACGCACTGGTTCTTAGGTGAGTTGGGCAACAACTGGTCGGATGTATGTGCGGATGAACTGGCAACTTACGGTAAAGTTCTGGAAGTACCGCAACAGGAGGATTTTTACCGTTCCCGTATCCAAACCTCGGATACGAAAGTATTTGTAATTATCTCAGATGCCATGCGTTATGAAGTGGCGGCTACGATGGCAGATCAGCTTCAGCGAGAAACGCAAAGTAAGGTTTCTATCAGCAGTATGCAGAGCATCTTTCCTTCTACTACAAAGTTTGGTATGGCAGCTTTGTTGCCGCACAAAGAACTGACAGTAGAGGTTCGGAACGATATTTTGACGGTTTTGGCAGATGGACAGTCTACGGCAAGTACTTATAGGGACAAGGTTCTGAAAACAGAAGAGTCGGCAAGCGTGGCTTTAAAGTATAATGACATCATTGCTATGAAACGAGCGGAAAGAAGTGCTTTGGTGAAAGGGATGGATGTGGTCTATATTTACCACGATACCATAGATGAAGCCAGCCACACTTCGGATACTGCTGTTTTTGCTGCCTGTGACAAGGCGATTTCAGAATTGAAGAATCTTGTGCGTATTATCGTAAATGAATTTGGCGGAACAAATATTCTAATTACAGCAGATCATGGATTTCTTTATACATACAGTCCTTTGAAGGAAGAGGACAAAGTAGATAAAAGAGGTTTTTTTGATGTGGATGTAACAAACCCTGACATTACAAAAAAAGAAAGCATCAAGCGGTGTGTAGAATATGGCAGAAGATATGCAATTATGCAGAAAGGTGTGCAACCAGATTACTTGATGCCTGTAAAATTCCTGGGCGGAAATACGGAATTTGATGGATTTGCACCGAGAGAAAGTATTCGTATCAAAATGAATGGCGGCGGTATGAATTTTGTGCATGGTGGTATCAGTTTACAGGAAATGGTTGTTCCGGTGATTGAGTATCATTATCTCCGCAATGATTCTATGGAATATAGGCGAAATAAGCAGAAATATGATACTAAGCCGGTAACGGTTAATTTACTGTCCGCAAACCGTAAGATCAGCAATATGATTTTTTCATTGAACTTCTATCAAAAAGATGCGGTCAGTACAAACCGTGAAGCTGTAACCTATCAGGTTTACTTTACAGATGAGGACGGCAAGCAGATTAGTGATATTCAGAAGATTATTGCAGATAAGACCAGCGATAACGGTGCAGAAAGAACTTTCCGTTGTCAGTTTAATCTAAAATCTTTAAAATACAGCAATACCGCTACTTATTATCTGGTAATTGCAGATGAACAGGGATTACAGCTGCCACAGAGGGAGCCATTCCAGATTGACATCGCCTTTGCGGTGGACGAGTTTGATTTTTTTAGTTAATACCGCAGGAGGAGAGAAAGATGGAGCAATTCGCAGAGGGTGAAAGTACCCGTGAAGAAATAAAGAACAAGCTCCGTCAGAACTTTGACGGTAAGATTGTTCGGAAAGACCTGACAAAGAAAATTAAAGAAGGGGCGAATGTCCCAGTGTATGTTCTTGAGTTCTTGTTGGGACAGTATTGCAGTTCAGATGATGAGACTGTTATAGAGAAAGGTGTACAGAACGTGAAGCGTATTCTTGCTGACAACTTTGTACGCCCGGATGAATCACAGAAGATTCTGTCTCAGTTGCGTAAAAAAGGCAGCCACACGATTATTGATATGGTGACTGTTCGACTGGATATGAAAAAGGATTGCTTTTTTGCAGAGTTTTCTAATTTGGGCGTCGGTAATGTACCAATTGCCGACGAATATCCGGAAAAATTTGATCGCCTGCTCTGTGGCGGTATCTGGTGTATTATTCAGCTGGATTATGAGGTTGAAGGCGACAATAATTTTGGTATTGAGGACATTGATGGAAATCCACTTCGTTCCAAACAGAAAAAGCAGAAAGATATTTCACCAATCAGTATCCGTAAGCTGACACCGATCCAGATGCCGCACATTGATATTGATGAACTGAAGCAGGGACGAAAAGCTTTTACGAAAGATGAATGGTTGGATATCCTTCTTCGTTCTATCGGCATGGAGCCAGATGAATTTACATACCGTGAGAAATGGTTACTTTTGACCCGTATGATTCCATTAGTTGAAAATAACTTTAATCTTTGTGAGTTGGGACCGAGAAGTACCGGTAAATCTCATCTTTACAAAGAGATTTCACCGAACAGTATTTTAATCTCCGGTGGACAGACGACGGTTGCAAACCTGTTTTACAATATGGGACGCAAAACGGTCGGACTGGTCGGCTTATGGGACTGTGTAGCCTTTGATGAAGTGGCTGGTATCAAGTTTAAAGATAAAGATGGCATTCAGATTATGAAGGATTACATGGCATCCGGCTCTTTTGCCCGTGGCAAAGAAGAAAAAGCTGCTACTGCGTCCATGGTATTTGTGGGAAATATCAATCAAAGTGTGGACGTGCTGTTGAAAACATCCAGTCTGTTTGCACCTTTCCCGCAGGAAATGGGAACAGATACAGCATTTCTTGATCGTATGCACTGTTATCTTCCAGGATGGGAGATACCGAAGTTCAGACCGGAGCATTTTACTAATGATTATGGTTTTATCAGTGACTATTTGGCAGAGTTCATCCGAGAGCTTCGCAAGGAGCAGTATGGAGATGCACTTGATCACTACTTCCGTCTGGGGAGAAATCTGAATCAGCGTGATACAATTGCGGTTCGTCGTATGATAGACGGTTATCTGAAGTTGATGTACCCAAATGGTGAGTTTACCAAAGAAGAACTGGAAGAAATTATTCAGATTGCATTGGAAATGCGTCGCCGTGTCAAGGAGCAATTGAAGAAGCTGGGTGGTATGGAGTTTTATGATGTGAACTTCTCTTATATAGATCTAGAAGATATGTCAGAACATTATGTTTCCGTACCAGAACAGGGTGGTGGTAAGCTGATACCGGATGGAATGTGTAATCCGGGACAGGTTTATACCGTATCCAGAGGAAAAAGTGGCATGATTGGTGTATTCCGTTTGGAAAGTCAGATGCTTCCAGGCAATGGCAAAATTGAACGGACTGGCTTAGGCAGTGATTCTAAATGCAAGGAAGCGGTGAACACGGCATTTAATTATCTGAAAGCCAACGGCAATCGGATCAGTGGCTCTATCAGCACCTCGACCAAGGATTACATCATCAATTATCAGGATTTGCAGGGTATCGGTATGACAGACAAATTGGCACTTCCAACATTGATTGCACTTTGTTCGATTGCTCTTGGAAAGCCTGTTGTCAGCAACTTGGCAGTGTTGGGAGATATAACAATTAGTGGCACAATGATAAAGGTGGATGAACTTGCCAATACACTTCAGGTGTGTCTGGATAGCGGCGCAAAGAAGGTGCTGATTCCAAGTACATCGTTTGTTGATTTTGCAAGTGTTCCAGCTGATCTGATGAGTGCATTTCAGCTGATTCCGTATCAGAGTGCGGAAGATGCAGTGTTTAAGGCGTTAGGGGTAGAGTAATATAAGGAGGGATAAAATGTTTGAATCAGGGCTTGAATTTTTAAGGGCAGATTTTCATCTGCATACACAAAAAGATAAAGAATTTTCATATAGTGGTGAACCAAATGATTTTGTGAAATCATATATTTCGGCATTGAAACAAGCTAATATTTCTGTTGGAGTTATTACCAATCATAATAAATTTGACAAAGATGAATATAAAGCCTTAAAAAGGGCAGCAAGCAAAGAAAAAATATTTATATTACCTGGTGTGGAATTGACTGTTAAAGAGGGAGCTAATGGTATACATACTCTTATAGTTTTTAATCCTGATGAATGGTTAGAAAATGGTAATAATCACATTCAAACATTTTTAACAGCCGCATTTGCAACAATATCTAATCCTGAAAATAGAAATACAAAATGTTGTTATGATTTAAAAAGCACATTGGAAAAACTGGAAGAGTATGGAAAAGATTATTTTGTAATATTTGCCCATGTTGATCAAGGCAGTGGTTTGTTTAACGAATGTGGAGGCGGTCTTTTAGAATCGCTCTCAGGACTTGCTCCGTTTAGAAAACGAGTTTTAGGAATACAAAAATCGAGGACAAGGGATAATATAAATAAATTTAATCGTTGTTTTGGATATATTCCAGCTCTTATAGAGGGATCGGATCCTAAATCATTGAAAGATATTGGAAAAGGCGATAAACAAACATATTTAAAAATCGGAGAATATTCATATGCGGCGATTAAATTTGCATTACAGGACTATAAAAGTAGAGTTGCTGAATCATTACCGGAAAGAAGACATGGGTATATTGAATCTATAAGTTTTCAAGGCGGAAAATTTGATGGTCAGACTATTAGATTTTCATCAGAGCTTAATTCGTTAATTGGAATTCGCGGAAGTGGAAAGTCGTCTGTGCTTGAAGCAATTCGTTATATATTTGATTTACCGTTGCAAACAGATAAAGAATATAAAGAATCACTGATAAAAAATATTTTTGGCTCTGGAGGAAAAGCAACATTATCTGTTGTTGATAAACATGGCAAACATTATATTGTTAGTCGCATATACGGAGAACAGAGTAATGTTATAGATGAAAATGGACTTGACTTAAATATACAACCGTCAAGCTTGTTTGATGGAATTCAATATTTTGGGCAAAAAGATCTATCAAATAGTGCTGATCATGAAAATGGTCTTCTTGAGAAATTGGTTGGTGGAAAAATAGGGAAAAGTGCAGAAATAACATCTTGTGTGAAGGAGTTGACAACATCGGTTTCTCAATTATTAGATGCGAATAAAATTCCAGAGCAGATTGAGGAATGCAAAATTAAAGAATCTGAAGTTGAGCATAAAATGTCTATTTACAAGGAAAAAGGCGTTGCAGAAAAATTAAAAAAACAAACTGGATATACAACAGATAAAGCAAAGTTGGATTCTGTAAAAGGACGAATTGATTCAGCAGTACGAGAATTAAAAAAGTGTTATGATAATAATAAAGATGTGACTTTAGGCTTGCAGGGCGTGGAAAGTGTTTATAATTCTGATATTATAAAGAAGGCAAGTGATATTTTAAGTGCAATTGGAAATGAAATTTTAAAAATTGGAGAGGCCGTCACGCAGATAGAAAGTAATTCGTTAGAATTTGCAGATGTAGTGGAAATGTTATCGAAAAAAATAGATGGATTATCTGATGAATTTGCTGAAATAAAAAGAGAAATCAAAGATGATACGTTAGATATTGATGGATTTGTCAAAATGACAGAAGAGCTGGAAAAATATAAAGAGAATTTAAAGCAACTAAATGAACGAGCTAAATCCAAAAAACAAATAGAAAGTGCATTCAAGAAAGCAATGCGTGAAAGAAATGATATATTATTAGAACAATTCAATGCATATAAACTTGAAATTCAGAAAATTAATGAATCACAAAATGAATTAAAAATCACTATTGATTTTAAAGGTGACAGAGATAATTTTAAATCACAGATGAAGACTGATTTTAGGGGGTCAGGTATTTCTGAAATAAAATATCAATACTTATGTGACACGTTTAGAGATTATGTGGAGCTTATAGAAGACTGGATATTATGTGATGGTATGAAAATCAAGGAAATTATTTCATCCTCAGAATATACAAAGCTTGATAAAAAATTGCAAGATCAGTATGCGGATCTTCTGAAGAATCAGGTTTCCAATAATGTTGAAATATATTATCATGACAAATTATTACGACACCATTCAATAGGGCAGCGTGCGTCAGCTCTTATATTGTTTATACTCATGCAGTCTGATAATGATATTATTCTTATAGATCAGCCAGAAGATGATTTGGATAATAAAATTATTTACGATGAAGTAATTACAGCAATTGCGAAAAAGAAACAAGATATACAATTTATTTTTGCTACACACAATGCTAACATTCCAGTTCTGGGTGATGCTGAAAGAATTTTTGTGGTTGAGTATCAAGATACAACGATTGATATATCGCAAGGGAATATTGACCTGAAATCTACACATAAGCAAATTGTAGATATTATGGAAGGCGGAGAGGAAGCATTTGATAAAAGGCAATTAATTTATACGTCATGGAAATAGATTGCATAGATGATCAGATTAAAAAATCAAGAACAAACAAATATGTATATTCCATATTGGGCATGATTTAAGTTTCGCTAAGTTTCACTTATATAGGTGTCTGAGGAAAATTTAATAGAAAAACATGAAAAAAGCACTGAAAACCGTGTGATCGGGAGATCCATGTAGGTGGACAGCTTGTATATTATGAAGGTGAAGAAGGATATTGTTTCCATGATTCAGAAACCAAAATAGATGCAGAAATCAGGGACATTCCTATGACACAGATGGTATATGATGCGTTCCGTAAACAGAGAGAGCTGAACCTGATGCTTGGTTTGCAGAGTAATGTGGAGATCGGTGGACGTAGTGGATTCATTTTCAATACAAAGCATGGACGTCCGATTATGCCGGCGGGAGTGAACAGTTTTCTGAAAAACATTGTTAATGCCTATAATTAAGAAAGAAAGCAAACTGGCAGAAGAAGAGAAGCGAGAGCCAGAGCTGATGCCTCCTATTTCATCGCATACCCTTCGTCATACGGGATGTACCAGACTGGGTGAGAATAATGTCAATCCCAAAGTTATGCAGTATGTGATGGGGTGCTGGATGTCCGGGGGACATCCGTTTAGCACCGACCGTAGCGGAGCGAAGAACATTCAGATGCACAGATCACAATGAATGTCTACAATCATATTGCAAAGAAGTCTCACGTGGAGAATGAGATGTCTAAAATAAATCTGCCGAAAACTGTACCTGCTGTGGTATAAACCATAAGCCGTTGTCGTAAAATGTGCTAAGAAAATTAGACGAATATATTTTTCCAAAGATTTGTGGTAAAAATGTGGTCAAATCAAGAAAATAGAGTGCGAAAGCAAGTGAAAAATCCCTGTGAAGCCCGTAAAATCAAGGCTTCACAAATTTTTCACAAAATAATTAGCACTCACCTCTTGACAGTGCTAATAATAAGTGTTATATTACAGCTAGAACAAAGGAAGAGGGATACAAAGAGAGGAAAAGAAGAAAACCTCCGGTATCCGGAAGCCTTTCCGTTCCAAAGAAACAGGTAAACAAAAAGATCCGGTGAAAAGAAAAACCGGAGAAAAAGCATGGATCAGGTTCCATGAGAAGAATAAGAAGGAGCGATGACTTATGTTAATGCCTAGTATTTTTGGAGAAAATTTATTTGATGACTTTTTCAACGATTTTCCGTTCTATGATTATGACAAAGAGATGAAGAATACAGAAAAGAAACTGTATGGCCGCAAAGCCAGCCATGTGATGAAAACAGATATTCGCGAGCTGAATAATGGCTACGAGGTAGTGGTTGACCTTCCGGGCTTCACAAAAGATGAAGTTCAGGCCACACTGGAAAATGGTTATCTGACCATCAGTGCAGAGAAAGGTCTTGACAAAGACGAGAAAGAAAAAGAGAGCGGCCGCTACATCCGTAAAGAGCGTTACGCAGGTGCATGCAGTAGAAGCTTCTATGTAGGTGAGGATATTACCGAAGAGGATATCAAGGCTGAATTTAAACACGGTCTGCTGAAACTCTTCGTACCGAAGAAGGAAGCAAAACCGGCTGTGGAGCAGAAAAAGACAATCTCCATTGAAGGATAAAAGAAAAAAAGCAAAAGCGTTTGCCGCCCGGGAATGTTAAAATTCCCGGGCGGCAAAATTTTTATCTTTTTCCGGCGAAAAGAAACCGAGCCGGGGCGTGCGGGAAAAAAGGTGCGAGGATAAAACGGCAGGGATGGATGCGCGCGATTTCCGGATTCGGAAAATAAATTGTATACAATAATGTACTTGCTATTTGGGAACAGGTCGGATACAATAGGCGTGACAATTACAAAATGAGAGAACTCGTATCAAAAGGAGAAATCATGAAGAAAAGAAGAAGCGTACTTGCGCTGCTTTTAGTTGCAGCTCTTACTGTTGTACTTGGCGGATGCCAGGATGGCAAGGATGGGAAAGCAGATTCTTCCGATACCACAAGTTCTCAGGTATCAACGGAATCAACCCCGACAGGGGAACCTGTTATGGGAGGTTCCATCACGGTAGGAATTCCTCAGGACATTGAGGATAGTCTTGACCCACACAAATCTGTTGCGGCAGGAACGAAAGAAATCCTATTCAATATTTATGAGGGCCTTGTAAAGCCCGATGAAGAAGGAAATCTGAACGATGCGGTGGCAGAGAGCCATTCGATCTCGGAGAATGGAAAGGTTTATACCTTCAAGCTCCGGAATGGTGTCAAGTTCCACGATGGAACGACCGTCACTGCAGAGGATGTAAAATATTCAATCGAACGCTGTGCGGGTATCAACGGAGACGGAACGCCTCTGGTAGAGGCATTTTCCAATGTAGACAAGGTTGAAATTCCGGACGAGAGCACGATCGACATCTATTTAAAAGAGGCAGACACCGAGTTTCTTGCCTATCTGACGGTGGCGATTGTACCTGAGCATGTGGAAGATCTGGAAGCAGATCCAGTCGGAACAGGCCCGTTCCACTATGTATCACGGTCCCCGCAGGAAAACATTGTCCTTGAAAAATTCAGCGATTACTGGGATACGGAAAATCAGGCGTATCTGGACAAGGTAACATTTCGAATTGTCAAGGACAGCAATGCAGTCGTAACAAACCTGAAATCCGGTACACTGGACATGTATGCACGTCTCAGTTCCACACAGACAGCGCAGCTTGCCGAAGATTCCGATTTTACGATTTATGACGGCGGTATGAACCTGGTACAGGCGCTGTATCTGAACAATGCCGTGGAACCGTTCAACAATGTGAAGGTGCGCCAGGCGCTCTGCTATGCGGCAAACCGTCAGGAAGTGCTGGATATGATTGCGGACGGAAAAGGAACGATCATCGGAAGCAGCATGTTCCCGGCATTTGGAAAATATTATGTGCCGGAACTGTCAGAGCGATATAATCAGGATATTGAGAAGGCAAAAGAACTGTTAAAAGAAGCCGGATACCCAGATGGATTTGAGCTTACGATTACAGTGCCAAACAATTATCAGCAGCATATCGATACAGCCCAGGTTCTGGTAGAGCAGCTTAAAGCGATCGGTGTTACTGCCAAAATTCAGCAGGTCGAGTGGGACAGCTGGCTGTCGGATGTATATGCAGACCGGAATTTCCAGTCCACGGTTGTCGGCGTTGATGCGGCCTATCTGACCGGACGCGCACTCCTGGAACGGTTTACCTCAACATCATCCAAGAACTTTATCAACTACAGCAACGAAGAGTATGATAAACTGTATCAGCAGGTTAAGACCAGCACGGATGAAGAGGAGCAGGTTGAGCTTTACAAAAAAATGGAAACACTGCTCTGTGACGATGCGGCAAACCTGTATATCGAGGATATGGCATGCGAGGTTGCTCTTCGGAGCGATTTTGCGGGCTATCGGTTCTATCCGCTGTATGTGCAGGATATGGCTAAAATTTATAAAGTAAAATAAAAATCAAATTATAGGGGACTCGAAAGGCAGAGGGAAAAGAAAAACTCTCATTCAATTGTCAAATGCTGCCGGAAGAGTCCCCTGTAATTATTAGTAGAAATCCCGAAAATATGTTAGGCTTGACTTTTTTTCCGACACTGCCTACTATAGAAAAAGACAGAGAAAACGTAAGGGCTCCGCGGCAATGCAGGAGGCCTTTTTTTAAAAGAAGGGGGAACCATGACAGATTTTCTGGTAAGACGTTTTGTAAAAGATTATGAGAAAACCGACAACGCGGATGTGCGCACGAGCTACGGCATTTTGTCAAGTATCGTGGGAATCTGCTGCAACATTCTGCTGTTTACGGCAAAGCTGCTGATCGGTGCCGGAATGAACTCTCTGGCGATCATGGCGGATGCGTTCAATAACCTTTCCGATGCGGCATCGTCTGTGATCAGCTTTGTTGGTGTCAAGATGGCAAACAAGCCGGCCGACAAAGAGCATCCGTTCGGGCATGGACGGATCGAGTATATTGCAGCGCTGATCGTTTCGTTTCTGGTTATTGAAGTCGGCTTTACGTTTTTAAAGAGCTCTCTGGAGAAAATCCGCAATCCGGAAGAGATCACATTTCAGATGGTTCCGTTTTTGATTCTGGTGCTCTCGGTTGGTGTAAAGCTGTGGATGGCGCTTTTCAACCGAAAACTGGGAAACCGCATTCAGTCGAAGGTGATGCTGGCAACGTCGGCGGATTCCATGGGTGACGTGATCACGACGAGCGCAACGATCGCTTCTACATTGATCTGCCATTTCCTTTCGGTTAATATCGACGCAATCGCAGGACTTGTTGTGGCGGTACTCGTTATGTGGTCCGGTATTTCCATTGTAAAAGATACATTGGAACCGCTGATCGGGCAGGGCGCGGATCCGGATCTGTATGCACGGATCATGAAAGAGGTTGCTTCCTATGAAGGAATTGTAGGAACCCATGATCTGATTGTCCACAACTACGGGCCTGGCAGAAGTATGGCATCGATCCATGCGGAGGTGCCGCGAGATGTCGATATCGAGGTATCGCATGATATTATCGATCGCATTGAACATGAGGTCGGTGAAAAATTGGGGATTCTGCTGGTCATCCACATGGATCCGGTGGAGATCCACGATGCGACGGTTCTTGCGACAAAGGAGAAGGTAAGAAACGTAATTTCCATTCTCGATCCGGAGCTTTCCTTCCACGATTTCCGTATGATCAACGGGGCGGAGAAAAAGAAGCTGATTTTTGATCTTGAAATCCCGTATTCTTATAAGAAGAAAGACTGTGATCGCGTGATCGGGCAGATCGGGGCGCTGATGAAGGAAATGGATGAGAAGTATGAATGTGTCGTCAACATCGACAAAAAATACGTGGCGGGAGAGTGACAACGGCCGGGTTGAGCCGTCAAATCCCTTCCAAAATGTTCCAAAAGTCAGTTTTTTGAAAAAAATAAAAAAATTTCAAAAAAGGTGTTGACTTTTCTCTTGCGATAGTGTATTATACATTTTGTCGCAAGGCAATGGGCTATCGCCAAACGGTAAGGCAACGGACTCTGACTCCGTCAGTTCCTGGTTCGAATCCAGGTAGCCCAGCTCATTGAAAGGTCTCAGGTCTCGTACCTGAGGCCTTTTTCGATGCTCAAAAACAAATACAGCAGGAGGAACGAAACGATGAAGTATTCCTTTACGAGCAGAATCCGCTACAGCGAAATCGGTGAGGACGGAAATCTCACTCTGCCGGGGCTGATCAATTACTTTCAGGACTGCAGTACCTTCCAGTCGGAAGCGATCGGCGAGGGCGTTGCGGAGCTCAAAAAACGAGGCTGCGCCTGGGTGCTGTCCGCGTGGCAGATTCATGTGCGCCGCTATCCATCCCTCGGTGAAGCGGTAAAAATCACTACATGGGCGAGCGGCTTCAAAGGATTTCTTGGCATGCGTAACTTCACGATGGAAACAGAAGACGGCGAAATGCTCGCCTGTGCCAACTCCATCTGGTCTTACGTCAATATGGAAACGGGTCATCCCGTCCGTGCACCGAAAGAGACGACAGACGCCTATGGCATTGACGATCCGATCGACGAGGATTTCGGCGAGCGCAAAGTGAAAATGCCGGAAGCAGATTTCATCGGCGAACCGTTCCCGGTGCGGCCGCACAACCTCGATACGAACCACCACGTCAACAACGCACAGTTCATTTCCCTTGCCGGTGAATGCCTTCCGAAGAACTTCACCGTGCGCCGGATGCGCGCCGAATACAAACAGCAGGCGCACCTCGGCGATGTCCTGCATCCGTTGCGCGCTGAGACGGAAAACGGCTGTTTTATCTCGCTGAACGATGAAAAAGGACAGCCATACGTAGTTGTGGAATTTCAATGATTGTGGTACAATCGGAAAGAATAAGATACGAACGTAATAAACACAATGAGGAAAGGGGAATTTGCCATGAGAGCGCAGAACCTTACACTGTTAACCGATTTATATGAACTTACCATGATGCAGGGCTACTACGAGAACCCGTCCGATCAGATCGTGGTATTTGATGCATTTTACAGAAAGAATCCATGTGGCGGCGCATACGCCGTATGTGCAGGACTTGAGCAGGTAATCGAGTATGTCCGCGATCTTCACTTTTCACCGGATGACATCGACTATCTCCGTTCCCTCCATATTTTCAACGATGATTTCCTGGAGTATTTAAGAGGCTTCCATTTCACCGGAGATATCTATGCGATCCCGGAAGGAACCGTCGTATTCCCAAGAGAGCCGCTCTTAAAAGTTGTCGCTCCGATCATGGAGGCACAGCTTGTAGAGACCGCGATTCTGAACATGATCAACCATCAGAGCCTGATCGCGACGAAAGCATCCCGCGTTGTTTACGCGGCAAAGGGCGACGGCATCATGGAGTTTGGACTCCGCCGTGCGCAGGGACCGGATGCCGGCATTTACGGCGCGCGTGCTGCCATGATCGGCGGCTGCATCGGAACCTCCAATGTCCTGACAGGACAGATGTTTGATGTTCCGGTCAAGGGAACCCACGCACACAGCTGGATCATGAGTTTCCCTGATGAATACACCGCATTTAAAACGTATGCGAAACTGTATCCGGAAGCATGCATTCTTCTTGTAGATACGTACGATGTTCTCGAATCCGGCGTTCCGAACGCCATCCGCGTTTTCAAAGAGATGAGAGAAGCGGGCCTGCCGATGAAAGGCTACGGCATCCGTATCGACAGTGGTGACCTGGCTTACCTGTCGAAAAAAGCATATCAGATGCTCGAGGCAGAAGGTTTCGGCGATGCCATCATTTCCGCATCCAGCGATCTCGACGAGTACCTGATCGACAGCCTCAAAACCCAGGGCGCGAAGATTAATTCCTGGGGTGTCGGCACAAATCTGATTACCTCCGGTGACTGGCCGGCATTCGGCGGCGTTTACAAGCTGGCAGCAGCAAAAGATAAAGATGATGCAGAATTCATACCGAAGATCAAGCTGTCCGAGAACTCCGAGAAAGTAACAAACCCGGGCAATAAGACGATTTATCGTATTTATGATAAAGAAACCGGAAAGATCCGTGCCGACCTGATCTGCCTTGCAGACGAGACCTTCGACGAGAGCAAAGATATGATCATCTTCGACCCGATCGAGACCTGGAAAAAGACGAAGATCAAAGGCGGAACCTACACCTTACGCGAGCTCCTCGTTCCGATTTTCCAGAAGGGCGCATGCGTCTACACTTCTCCATCCGTCATGGAGATCCGCGACATCTGCACCAGAGAGAAAGATACCCTCTGGGAGGAGTCCAAACGTCTGGTCAATCCGCATGAGGTTTACGTGGATCTGTCCGACAAGCTGTACCACATCAAGAGCGACCTGCTCGAGGAGATGAGCATGAAGGCTCTCGGCGAGCAGTAAGAAAGGAAGTCAAATGTTAAATATAGGAAGAAAGCAAAAGCTGGTAGTAGTAAAGAAAGTAGAATTCGGTATTTATCTTGGGGAGACCCGGGAAGCAGGCGAGAAGGAACGTGTTCTTCTGCCGATCAAACAGGTGCCGGAAGGAACAAAAGAGGGAGATGAGCTGGAAGTATTTCTGTACCGCGATTCCAGCGACCGTCTGATTGCGACAACCAGAGAGCCGAAGCTGGTGCTTGGAGAGCTGGCTGTCTTAAACGTAGCTGCTACCGGAAAGATCGGAGCATTTCTGGACTGGGGTCTGGAAAAAGATCTGTTTCTTCCGTTTAAACAGCAGACCCGCCGCCTCCATCCAGGTGATGAGGTTCTGGTTTCCCTCTACATCGACAAGAGCGACCGTCTCTGCGCAACGATGAAGGTTTACCATTTCCTGAAAACCAATTCTCCGTACGTCATAGGCGATATCGTAAAGGGAAGAATCTACGAGATCAGCGGAAACTTCGGCGTTTTCGTTGCTGTTGATGACCGCTACTCCGGCCTGATTCCAAAGAGAGAAGCACAGGCAGACTATCATGTCGGCCAGGAACTTGAGTGCCGCGTTACAGAAGTCAAAGAGGACGGAAAACTCTCCCTGTCCGCACGCGGAAAAGCGTACGAGCAGATCGCAATCGATGCAGAGAGCGTTCTTTCTGTGATCGAGGAATTTGCAGGTGTCCTTCCATTTGATGACAAAGCATCACCGGAAGTGATTCAGAGAGAATTCGGCCTCAGCAAAGCAGCATTTAAGCGCGCGGTCGGCCATCTGATGAAAGAAAAACAGGTTGTCATCCGCGACGGTAAAATCTGGACGGCAGAAAAAGCAAAATAAGAAAAAATCGGGCACTGGACAGGAAACGCATCCTCTCCGGTGTCCGTTTTTTTGTGTCAGACAGCAGATAAAATTTTGAAGTTTTTTCTGCGCCCGGTTTGCGGTTGCGCGAAGAGAGGATTGCGCTTATAATATGATCTATATGACAAAAAATGACACAGGATCTGATGGAGAGCGATGAAGAAAAAGAAAAGTAAGAAAAAAACATCTTTTATTTCCAAAACCGCAATGACGGTTTTGACGATCATTCTGATTATTCTGTTTTTCTGCATTATGTCGATGGTCGAGAAAATACAGGGAACGGCCCGCGTTGTCAACTATGCCGGTCTGGTGCGCGGAAAAACGCAGCGGATTATCAAGCTGGAGGATGCGGGAGAACCGCAGGATACGATGATTGCAGACATCAACGCTTATATCGACGGTCTGCGGAACGGAAGCAGCGAGCTGGATCTGGTGCGCCTGGATGACCGGGATTTTCAGGATAAGATGACTGAGCTGGCATCGTATTTTGAAGAGCTGAAGGCAGAGATTCTGCTGGTGCGTGAAAAAGGATATGAGAATACCGCGATTATCGAAAAGAGTGAGACCTTTTTCAAAATCTGTGACGAGGCGACGGGCCTTGCGGAAGCGTATTCGCAGAGAATGGCGTCTTCGCTGAAGAAGCTGGAGCAGGTGGTAGTAGGAGATATCATCGGTCTGGTGTTTGTCATCGGCATGGAGCTGATCAAGGCCGTCCGCTATGCGGCGGTGAACCGTATTCTGCAGAAGAAAGTCTATCTCGATGAGGCGACGGGCCTGCCAAATAAAAATAAATGCGAAGAGATTCTGGAGGGAAGCGACGGAGGAGAAGAAAATTCCGGCGTGTATGCGGTCTGCGTGTTTGACCTCAACAATCTGCGCACGATCAACAACAGTCTGGGTCACGACAAGGGAGACGAATATATCCGTTCCTTTGCCGTTCAGCTTCGAAAAGCAGTCCCGGAGGAGTATTTCGTCGGAAGAAACGGCGGAGATGAGTTTCTTGCCATTCTGCGCGGACTGAACCGCGAAGAAGTGGAAGCGTGCATGAATCACATCCGCACGCAGACGGCAGAATATTCCCGCCAGCACCCGGAGATGCCGATCAGCTACGCCGGAGGCTATGCACTGTCCACGGAATTTGAAGACTGTGATATCCGGGAACTGTTCCGCCATGCGGACCAGAACATGTATATCGACAAAAACCGCGCGAAGATGGAAGAAGCCGCCGCAGAGCGGAAGATCAGCCTGGAAGCGCTGGACGTCGTAAAGAAAAAGGGATACCATTTTTCCAACTGTATTTACTGCAATGCAAGACAGGACCAGTACCGGATTCTGCGTGCCGTTTCGGGCTTTTTCCTTGCCGAGGACGGCAGCTATACCGGTGCGGCCGAGCATATTGTGCAGGGCATCACGGATGAGGAAAAGAGAAAGGAAACGCGTAGAATGCTGGATCTTACCCATCTGAAGGAGTGCTATCAGAAGGGAGAAGAGAGCGTAGAAATTCTGTGCGAGTATCGGGAGGGCAGCGAAGGGGAAGCGCTCTGCCGGGGAAAAGTCACCATTCTGTTCTACGACGCGGCCGAGGATGGCGGACTGCACCATTTTCTGATGGGCTTTGAGCGGTTCCGCTCCAATGGGGAAGCTGCTCGGAATGAAAAAGAACAGCTCGACCAATACTATGAACAGATGAAACAGTCGATCATTGAAAACAGCCACTACGCCGAGGCACTTCTCGAGACGGCCGAGGCCGTGTTCGCCGTTGATCTGACGAATGATTCGCTGGAGCAGATTTTTTACCACAGCGGGCAGAAGAAATTTGACCTCAATATAGATCTGCCGTGTTCCTACGAGAAATACTGCGGGGAATGCAGTGCGTTTGTCGCGGAGGAGACATTGGAATCATACCGCATTGTGGATTCCTCGAAGAAACTGCTGCAGCGCTTTGAAAACGGAGATAAGCAGGTAGTCGTGGAGTATCAGGAAACAGATGAGTCCGGCAGAAGAATATGGCTGCAGAAGACGGTTCTTATGTCACAGGATACCGTCTACGACCGAAAGACAAAGCGGGAGAGCGTTGTGGTACACGGCATGATCCTTTTCCGTGATACGTCAGAGTTCCACAGCCGGGAAGAGAGGGAGAAGATACAGCTTCAGGATGCCTTTAGAGCTGCAGACAGTGCAAGTCGTGCAAAAACAGAATTTATGAACCGCATGAGCCACGATGTGCGCACGCCGATCAATGGCATTATGGGCATGCTGGATATCATCCGCAAAAACCGGCAGGATGAGGCAAAAGTGGACGACTGCCTCGATAAAATCAATCTTTCCGCAAGCCATCTGCTGGCACTCGTCAACGATGTGCTCGATATGAATAAGCTGGAGTCCGGAAAAGAGACGATCGAGAGCGCTTCTTTTGATCTGACGCATCTGATGGATGATGTGGCATCCCTTGTCAATGCGCAGATTACGGAGATGGGCATTACCCACCGTATGCACCGCGGTGAGCTGACGCACACGAGACTGATCGGCAGTCCGCTGCGCCTGCGGCAGATTATGCTGAATCTCTTCAGCAATGCAATCAAGTACAACAAGCCGGGCGGAACGATCGATACGTATGCGGGCGAAGTCTCCTGCGACGGAACCCGGGTCGTCTACGAGTTCCGCATCATGGACAGCGGCATCGGAATGAGCAGCAAATTTATCGAAAAAGAGCTGTTCCATCCGTTCACACAGGAGAAGTCCGGTGCGAGAACGCAGTACAAGGGAACGGGCCTTGGCATGTCGATCGTCAAAGAACTGATCGAAAAAATGCAGGGCACGATCGAGGTAACGAGCCAGCAGGGCGTCGGAACGACGTATGTATTCCGGCTTCCGTTTTACATTGACTGCGAGGGACAGCGGATTCAGGAAGTAAAGACACGGATCGCAGGAAAAGAGCTTGTCCGTTTCCACGTTCTGCTTGTCGAGGATAATGAGATCAACATGGAAATCGCCGAGTTTTACCTGACCGATCACGGTGCGACGGTGGAAGAGGCATGGAACGGCCGCGAGGCGGTCGAAAAGTATGCGGCGAATCCGCAGAAATTTGATGTGATTTTAATGGATCTGATGATGCCTGTGATGGGCGGTCTTGAGGCAGCGCGGCAGATCCGCACCATGGAGCTTCCGGAAGCAAAACAAGTCCCGATCATCCCGATGACGGCGCAGTCTTCCGAAGAGAGCAAAGAGGGATGCCGCGCGGCGGGCATGAACAGCCATCTGACCAAGCCGATCGAGCCGGACAGCCTGGTGCAGACGATCTTGGAGACAACGGAACATGCCTTTGGAAAATAGAGGAGAAAACGATGAGTTTTACGCATTTACATGTACATACCGAATACAGCCTTCTGGACGGATCGAACAAGATCAAAGAGTACGTTGCCAGAGTCAAGGAGCTTGGCATGAACAGCGCCGCGATCACCGATCACGGCGTCATGTTCGGCTGTATCGATTTTTATAAAGAAGCCCGCGCGCAGGGCATCAAGCCGATCCTCGGCTGTGAGGTTTACGTGGCGCCGGGTTCCCGTTTCGACCGCGAAACCAGCCGCGGAGAGGACCGGTACTACCATCTGGTTCTGCTGGCGGAAAATAATACGGGCTATTCCAATCTGATGAAGATTGTTTCGGCGGGCTTTATCGATGGATTTTACTATAAGCCGCGTGTCGACATGGAGATTCTGGAAAAGTATCACGAGGGCATTATCGCGCTTTCCGCCTGCCTTGCAGGTGAGGTGGCGCGTGCGATGGTGCGGAACCAGTACGAGATGGGAAAAGAGGCCGCACTGCGGTATGAGAAGATTTTCGGAAAAGGCAATTTCTTCCTGGAACTGCAGGATCACGGCATCTCGGAGCAGCGGATGGTCAATCAGCAGCTGATGCGCCTCTCGGCAGAAACCGGCATCGAGCTGGTGGCGACGAATGATATTCACTACACGTACGCAGAAGATGCGGATTCCCACGATATTCTTCTGTGCCTGCAGACCGGAAAGAAGATCACGGATGAGGACCGCATGCGCTACGAGGGCGGACAGTATTTCGTGAAATCCGAGGCGGAGATGGCATCGCTCTTCCCGTATGCACCGCAGGCAATCGAAAATACACAGAAAATTGCAGACCGGTGTAATGTGGAGATCGAATTTGGTGTCACAAAACTTCCGAAATTCGATGTGCCGGAGGGATACACTTCCTGGGAATACTTAAATAAGCTCTGCTACGACGGCCTCGAGGAACGGTATCACCCGGCGACAGATGAACTGAAGGCGCGGCTGAAATATGAGCTTGATACGATCAAAACGATGGGTTACGTCGATTACTTCCTGATCGTGTGGGATTTCATCAAATTTGCGCGCGACCACGACATCATGGTCGGACCGGGACGAGGATCGGCGGCCGGAAGTATTGTTTCCTACACCCTTGGCATCACACAGCTGGACCCGATGCGGTACCAGCTCCTGTTCGAGCGTTTCCTGAACCCGGAACGAGTTACCATGCCTGATATCGATGTGGATTTCTGCTTCGAACGCCGCCCGGAGGTCATCGACTATGTAACGAGAAAATACGGCAAGGACCGCGTTGTACAGATCGTCACATTCGGTACACTGGCGGCGCGCGGTGTCATCCGCGATGTCGGCCGTGTGCTGGATATGCCGTATGCACAGGTCGATTCGATTGCGAAGATGATTCCGAATGAACTGAATATCACGATCGACAAGGCACTGCAGATGAACCATGAGCTGCGGGAGCTGTATCAGGGCAATGAAGAGGTTGCACATCTGATCGACATGTCACGGAGACTTGAAGGTCTGCCGCGCCACACGTCGATGCACGCCGCCGGTGTTGTCATCGGCTCGCGTCCGCTGGTGGAATTTGTGCCGCTCTCGCGAGGAAGCGACGGAACGATCGTCACGCAGTTCACGATGACGACGCTCGAGGAACTGGGACTTCTGAAAATGGACTTCTTAGGACTTCGGACCCTGACCGTCATTCAGAATGCGACAAAGCTCGCAGAGCGTTACAGCAATAAGAAAATTGATCTGCTTCACATCAATTACAACGATCCGAAAGTGCTCGGTATGATCGGCGCATCGAAAACGGTCGGTGTGTTCCAGCTCGAGAGTGCGGGAATGAAAAACTTCATGAAGGAGTTAAAACCGCAGAGCCTCGAGGATATCATCGCCGGAATTTCCCTGTACCGTCCGGGCCCGATGGATTTTATTCCGCAGTACATCAAAGGAAAAAACAACCCGGAATCCGTTACGTACGATACACCGCTCTTAAAACCGATTCTGGAGCCGACGTACGGCTGTATCGTCTACCAGGAACAGGTTATGCAGATCGTACAGGCACTGGCGGGCTATTCGCTTGGACGGGCCGATCTGGTGCGCCGTGCGATGTCGAAGAAAAAGGCATCTGTCATGGAAAAAGAGCGCCAGAATTTCGTTTATGGAAACGAGGCCGAGGGCGTGCCGGGCTGTATCAAAAACGGCATTGATGAGAAGACAGCGAACAAGATCTACGACGAGATGATCGACTTCGCGAAATACGCCTTCAACAAATCCCATGCGGCGGCGTACGCGTTCGTATCGTACCAGACGGCATGGCTGAAATACTATTACCCGGTTGAGTTCATGGCGGCTCTGATGACCTCCTGCATCGATAACCCGGGAAAAGTCGCAGAGTATATCTTGAGTTCCCGCCAGATGGGCATTTCCATTCTGCCGCCGGACATCAACCGAAGCGAAGGAAAATTCACGGTGGACGGCCAGGCGATCCGCTATGGCATGGCGGCGGTCAAAGGCATCGGAAAGCCGGTCATGGAGGCGATCGTGGAGGAGCGGAGTGCAAACGGACCGTTCCGCTCGTTAAAGGATTTCGCGGAGCGTCTGAGCGGAAAAGAAGTCAACAAGCGGACCGTCGAGAACTTTATCAAGGCGGGCGCATTCGACTGCTTCGGCGTGACGAGAAAGCAGCTCATGTTCGTCTACGCCAATGTGCTCGATGATGTGGCGCGCGAGAAAAAAGATTCGTTAAGCGGCCAGATGAGTCTGTTTGACTTCGTAGATGAGACGACCAAACGGTCGTATGAAACGGTGTACCCGGATGTCGGAGAATACGAAAAGAGTGATCTTTTGGCGCTCGAAAAAGAGGTGCTCGGCATCTACGTCAGCGGTCATCCGCTAGAGGAGCAGGAGGAGTGCTGGCGGAAGAACATTTCCGCGGTAACGACAGACTTCCAGCCGGATGAGGAGACGGGTTTCCCATCCGTCACCGACGGCGCGAAAGAGATTGTCGGCGGCATTATCACGGATAAAAAAATCAAATATACAAAGAATAACAAGACAATGGCATTTCTCACACTCGAGGACCTCGTCGGCAGTATGGAAATCGTCGTATTCCCGCGCGATTACGAGAAAAACGCAGCGATGATGCAGACCGATGCGCGTGTCTTCATCCAGGGCCGTGTTTCCGCGGAGGATGATAAGCCGAGCAAGCTGATCTGCGAGAAAATTTTCCCGTTTGCAGGCATCCCGAAAGAGCTCTGGATCCAGTTCCCGGACAAGGAAACGTACGAGAGAGAAGTGGCGGATCTGTACCAGATGCTGCATGAATCCGACGGCAAGGACAGCGTGATTCTCTACATCAAATCGATCAAAGCGATGAAAAAACTGCCGCCGAGCCGCAATGTGCAGGCAGATGCCCGTCTGGTGGCGTCACTTCAGGCAAAATTCGGTACCGGAAACGTGAAAGTTGTAGAAAAGAGTATTGAAAAAAGGGCCTGAATGCTTTAAAATAAAACTGTGTGTGATTAATAAATAAAACTACTCGTTTATTAATGTGTGTGATGAGATGGAGGAATTCATATGGCAACGACTAACAAGGTAAAGACAATCGGAGTGCTTACCAGCGGTGGTGATGCACCAGGTATGAACGCAGCGATCCGTGCAGCCGTAAGAAGAGGTCTGCAGAAGGGCGTTCAGATGAAAGGTATCCTGAAAGGCTACGACGGACTGATGAACGAAGAAATCATCGACATGACAGCCCGCGATGTATCCGACACCATCGAGCGCGGAGGTACCATCCTTTATACCGCCCGCTGCGCAGAGATGCGTACACTGGAAGGCCAGAAACGTGCTGCAGATGTCTGCAGAAAACACGGCATCGACGGACTGGTAGTTATCGGCGGAGACGGATCTTTTGCAGGAGCGCAGAAACTGGCAGCTCTTGGAATTAACACCGTAGGTGTACCGGGAACCATCGACCTGGATATCGCCTGCACAGAATATACCATCGGTTTTGATACCGCGGTAAACACTGCAATGGAAGCCATTGATAAAGTAAGAGATACTTCCACTTCCCATGAGAGATGCTCGATCATCGAGGTTATGGGACGTAATGCCGGATATATCGCTCTGTGGTGCGGTATCGCAAACGGCGCAGAGGATATTCTTCTTCCGGAGAAATACGATTACGATGAGCAGAAGATCATCAACAACATCATCGAGAACCGTAGAAAAGGCAAAAAACATCATATCATCGTAAATGCTGAGGGCATCGGCCATTCCACCAGCATGGCGCGCAGAATCGAAGCTGCAACCGGCATCGAGACCCGTGCAACGATCCTTGGACATATGCAGCGTGGAGGAAGCCCGACATGTAAAGACCGTGTATATGCGTCCATCATGGGTGCTTACGCAGTTGACCTTCTTCTGGAAGGCAAAACAGACCGCGTTGTTGCATACAAGAACGGTGAGTATGTAGATTACGATATCGATGAGGCACTGTCCATGACAAAGACTCTGCCGGAATATCAGTGGGAGATCGCAAGAGCTCTTTCTTATAACTATACGAAATAAAAAAATATCACGAAACAGACTGTTTTTAGCAAGCAGTCTGTTTCATTGGTATAATAGCGGGAATAAAAATGTTTCCGCGGACGGAATAGAGAGACAAAATAAAAAAACAGGAGGAACTTAACAATGGTTACCTGGAACAATCTTGATAAACTGGCTTCTTTTGAGGAGTTGAAAAAAGTGGAGCGTGTCAATCTTGCCGAGGTGATGTCCGGCGAAAACGGAGCAGAGCGCGTAAAATCTTACAGCGTTCCGATGGCAGAAGGACTTGCGTATAACTACGCAGCAAAACAGGTGAATGAGGATGTCCTTGCCGCACTCGTAAAACTGGCAGAAGAGGCACAGCTTTCTGAAAAATTTGAGGAGCTTTACAACGGTGCTGTCATCAACACCGGAGAGAACCGTCTCGTGCTTCATCAGCTGACCCGCGGCCAGCTCGGAAACACCGTTACGGCAGACGGCGTAGACAAACGTGCTTTCTACGTAGAGCAGCAGAACCGCATCGCAGAGTTTGCGAACAAAGTACATGCAGGTGAGATCACCAACGCAGCAGGTGAAAAATTCACCACCGTTGTGCAGATCGGTATCGGCGGAAGCGACCTTGGCCCGCGTGCGATGTATCTGGCTCTGGAAAACTGGGCAAAGAAAAACGGCTGCTTCAAAATGGAAGCAAAATTCATCAGCAACGTTGACCCGGATGACGCAGCAGCTGTTCTGAATTCGATCGACGTAGCACATTCCATCTTCGTTCTGGTATCCAAATCCGGAACCACACTGGAGACTCTGACCAATGAGTCCTTCGTAAAAGACGCTCTGAAAAATGCAGGCCTGGATGCATCCAAGCATATGATCGCCGTTACCAGTGAGACTTCTCCGCTGGCAAAGAGCGACGACTATCTGGCAGCATTCTTCATGGATGACTACATCGGAGGCCGTTATTCTTCCACATCCGCAGTCGGCGGCGCTGTTCTGTCCCTGGCTTTCGGACCGGAAGTATTCGCAGCATTCCTCGAGGGCGCTGCAGCAGAAGATAAACTTTCTGCAAACAAAGACGTATTACAGAACCCGGAGATGCTCGATGCGCTGATCGGTGTTTACGAGAGAAACGTTCTTGGCTATCCGAGCACTGCAGTTCTTCCGTACTCCCAGGCACTGAACCGTTTCCCGGCTCACTTACAGCAGGTAGATATGGAGTCCAACGGTAAATCGGTCAACCGCTTCGGCGAGCCGGTCAATTACCCGACCGGTCCGGTTCTCTTCGGCGAGCCAGGTACCAACGGACAGCATTCCTTCTATCAGCTGCTGCATCAGGGAACTGATATCGTTCCGCTGCAGTTTGTAGGCTTCCGCAATAACCAGATGGAGACCGATGTCGACATCCAGGGCAGCACCAGCCAGCAGAAACTCTGCGCAAACGTAGCAGCTCAGATCGTTGCATTTGCCTGCGGTAAAGCAGATGAGAATAAAAACAAAAACTTCGAAGGCGGCCGTCCGTCCAGCATCATCATCGGAGATCAGGTAAATCCGAAGACGCTGGGAGCACTGCTTGCACACTTCGAGAATAAGATCATGTTCCAGGGATTCCTGTGGAACGTAAACAGCTTCGACCAGGAAGGCGTCCAGCTTGGTAAAGTCCTTGCAAAACGCGTTCTGGCTCATGAGACAGACGGAGCACTGAAGGTATTCAGTGATCTGCTCAATATCTAAAAGCGTTATTTTCTGATCAGAAAAGGCGTCCTGTGAAAAAAATCTCCCGGAAAAACTCCGGGAGATTTCAGACTATAGACAAAGCCCTGCTTTTGCAGGGTTTTTTCATTTTCAGATTATCCCAGCTTCGCCGGGAGAGACGAGGAAACCGTGGTCTGGTGCTTTTGACGGAATTGCCGCGGGGTGATCTGGTACCGCTTTTTAAAGGTGCGGATCAGATGACTGCAGTCCGCAAAGCCGGTCTCGGCTGCAATATAGTTCAGGTCATAGTCGGTAAAAAGAAGCAGGTTTTCAACCTTGTTCAGGCGGATAAACTCGATATACTGCTTACAGCTCTGCCCGTAATGCTTCAGAAAAAGTTTGGCAAAATAGGAGTAGCTCATGTTGTATTTATGTGCCAGTGCCTCGATATTGATGTTTTCCTGGGAATGGCGGTCGAGATAGACGAGGATATCCTGCATACTCTGTTCCTCACTCTCGGAAATCGATTCGGGATTGAAACAGATTCCCTGGCAGTGCCAGATACGCAGAAGCCGGAGAAACAGTGTGGAAAAGAGAGAATAGATATAGGCATCATAACCGTATTTCTTTTCAAGAGCCTCCCTCTCAAGGGTTACAAAAAAATCATGGAGATTCAGCTCTGAGAGATCTTCCTGCGTAAACAAAAGCGAAGGATAGGTCATCGTGGCGATTTTATGGAAAGCAAAGCTCAGGTTCGGAAGGTAGCTTCCGGTGAGCTGGATGCGGTTCAGGTTGAATTTGATACAGAAATAGCGGAATGGCCGATCCTGGTCTGCGGCAAGTGCGTGGACCGTCTGTGGAGGAAACAGGATGAAAGAGCCCGGTTTTATGTGGTAGACGGAATCGTTGCAGCTCACGAGAAGAGAACCTTCCTGCAGATAAAGAACCTCCGTAAAATAGTGCCAGTGGGATTTGACCGGCATGGAAAAACTGTCGGAGCAGCAGGAAAAGGCTTCAATCGGCGAGTGCAGGATGTCACTGTATTCAAAAAGATTCTTCAACGGAAAAGTCCCCCTTCAGGTAAAAAATATTCAGTATTTTTCTGGGAATATCAGTTTCGGAAAAATAGAAACATTCTATTTTTGTACAGTCGCATTATATCATATCCAAATGAAAATTGATACAATGGCGAAAGCATTTGAAAGAAAATTAATGCTGAATTTGGTAACTCAATTTCCTAAGATAAGGGGGGATATGAAAACATGAAAAGCAACACGAAACAATTCCCGAAAAACAAAATTGCGTGGCTGTGGGAAAACATGGAGGGAAAACGGGCGCTGTACTTTGTCGGTATTCTCGGAACCGTTTTGTACAATATTCTGCAGCTTACGATTCCCTATTTTTCGGGAAAAATTGTGGATCTGTTTTTAACTGGGGAGAACGCGGCGACAAATCTTCAGGTACACCGTGACCTGCTTTACCGCTTGCTGTTTGCGATGGTCGGCTTTACGTTCCTGCGTGTTATCGTTGTTTATGGCAGCTGTATGATCTATGAGACGGTGTCGCAGAGTGTTCTGTACCGGGTGCGGAATTATCTGTACGACAAGCTTCAGCGTCAGGATATGACGTTTTACAGTACCTATCGGACAGGAGATCTGATGACACGGCAGACAGGAGACCTGGATGCGGTGCGTCACATGGTTGCATGGGTTGTACGAATGGTGGTTGAGTCATTTTCTCTGTTTGCTGCAGCGGCCGTTTTCTTCCTGTATACGAACTGGAAGCTGGCACTGTGCGTTCTTGTGATTTCACCGTTTGTATTCTGGATTATCTATCTGTTCCGGAACCGCGTTGCCCCGATGCATGCGGCGCTGCGTGAAAAACTGGCACAGATGAATACATGCGCACAGGAGAATATTTCCGGAAACCGCGTTGTCAAAGCGTTTGCAAGAGAAGATTACGAAATCGAGAAATTCGACCGTGCCAATACCGACTATGCGGAGACGAATAAGGCAACCGGAATGGTATGGCTGAAATTTTTCCCGATTGTCGAGAGTATTGCGAACCTGATGCCGGTTGTCCTGCTCGCAGTCGGCGGTGTTTTTATGATCAGAGGACAGCTTACTATGGGAGACTATGTGGCATTTTCAGGCCTCATCTGGGCAATCGCCAATCCGATGCGTCAGATGGGAAATATCATGAACGAATTTCAGCGGTTCTCAGCAGCGTCGAAAAAGGTCATGGAGCTGTATTACTCCGAACCGAAAATCAGGGACGAAGAAAATGCCGTTTCCCATCCGGAGCGGTTTGAAGGCAAAATCGAGTTTGATAACGTTTCCTTCCAATACGAGGATGGTGATTTGCCGGTTCTGCACAATATTTCCTTCACGGCCCATCCGAACGAGACGGTTGCGATCATGGGCGAGACCGGCTGCGGCAAGACATCGCTGATCAATCTGATCCCGCGGTTTTATGAGCCGACAGAAGGACAGATCCGGATTGACGGAATTCCTGTAGAACAGCTGAAGCTGTATGATCTCCGAAAACAGATCGGACTTGCCACGCAGGATGTTCTGCTGTATTCTGACACGATCGAGGGAAACATTGCCTACGGCGATGATTCGATCAAGATGAACGAGGTTGTCAAGTTTGCAAGGTATTCCGCTGCGGCAGATTTCATTTCAAAGATGCCGGAGGGCTACGATACCCTGGTCGGAGAGCGCGGTGTTGGTCTTTCCGGAGGCCAGAAGCAGAGAATTTCTCTGGCAAGAGCACTGGCGATCCGTCCATCGGTTCTGATTCTTGACGATACAACATCGGCGGTTGATATGGAAACAGAGAAACAGATTCAGCAGTCCTTACGGGAGCTTGATTTTCCATGTACCAAGATTGTGATTGCACAGCGAATTTCGACAACGAAAACAGCGGACAAGATTATTGTTCTGCAAAATGGCTATATTGAAGAAATGGGAACACATGAGGAACTGATGGAGAAGAAGGGTTACTATTATGAACTGGTGAAGCTGCAGACCGGTGTGGATGAACTGTAGGAGGGGAAGCAATGGCAAAAAATACATACAAGCAGGATGAAGTGCTCGAAGAGCCGTTTGACATCAAGCATCTGCTCAGAGCTTCATCCTATATCAAAAAATATGCAAAACGGATGGTTTTTGCGATCCTTTTGAGTGGCATCGGCGGTGCGTCCGGCTATGTGGCGCCGATGGTTATCCAGCGGGCGCTGGACCTTGCAATTCCGGAGAAAAACGAGAGGCTTTTATTTTCTCTTGTGGGAATGCTGGTCGGCATCTATCTGGTGAGCGTGATCTTCACAACAATCCGAAGCCGCATTATGGTGGATGTCAGTCAGAGTATCATCTATGATATCCGAAAAGATTTGTTTGCACATCTGCAGGAGCTGCCGTTCCAGTATTACGATGACCGCCCGCACGGCAAGATCCTGATTCGGGTTGTCAACTACGTCAACTCGGTATCGGATATGCTGTCAAATGGTCTGATCAACATCGTTCTGGAGAGCTTCAACCTTCTGTTTATCGTGATTTTCATGTTTCTGGTTGATGTGCAGATGGCATTTGTCGTGCTCTGCGGCGTGCCGGTGCTGTGCGTTTTCATGGTCTGGATCAAGAATAAACAGAGACGTGCATGGCAGGCAGTTTCGAACAAGAACTCAAACCTGAATGCCTATCTGCAGGAGAATATTGTCGGAGCCCGCATTACGCAGATCTTTGCACGAGAGGATGAGAATGCGGAGATTTTCAAAGATCTTTCCAAGGATTGCCGCAGAACATGGAATACAGCAGTTCGCTATTCCAACCTGGTATGGCCGGGTATCGATTCAATTTCCGTCTGCGTGCGTGCTGCCATTTTTCTGTCCGGTCTGATCCTTTTCGGGCAGGGAAATAAGTCGGTTGGTACGATTGTAGCGATTTCGAGCTATGCATCGTATTTCTGGCAGCCGATCATGAACCTTGGAAACATCTTCAATAACTTTATCAACAACATTGCGTATCTGGAACGTATCTTTGAGACGATGGATGAGCCGGTGACGGTAAAGGATGCAAAAGATGCCGTTGAAATGCCAAAAATCCGCGGTGAGGTGACCTTCGATCACGTAAATTTCTCGTACGATGCGTCAAAACAGATCTTAAACGATGTTTCGTTTACGGTAAAACCGGGTGAGAGTGTGGCGCTTGTCGGACCGACCGGAGCCGGAAAGAGTACGATTGTCAATCTGATTTCACGGTTTTACAATGTCAATGGCGGTCGCGTCCTGATCGATGGACAGGATATCTCGCAGGTGACCATTCATTCCCTGCGTGAGCAGATGGGTATTATGATGCAGGACAGCTTTATTTTCTCGGGAGATATTGAGGATAATATCCGTTACGGAAAGCTTGACGCAACGCATGAGGAGATTGTGAAGGCGAGCAGAACTGTCTGTGCGGACGAGTTTATCAGCAAAATGCCGGATCGCTATCAGACGGAGGTAAGGGAGCGTGGTTCCATGCTGAGCCAGGGACAAAAGCAGCTCATTTCGTTTGCGCGTACCCTGCTTTCCGATCCGGCCATTCTGATTCTCGATGAGGCGACCTCAAGCATTGACGTACAGACCGAAAAAGCACTGCAGACGGGACTCAATGCCATGCTGAAGGGCAGAACCTCATTTATCATTGCGCATCGTCTGTCTACGATCCGCAACTGCGATAAGATTATGTATATCGATAACGGCGGTATTATGGAGAGCGGAACACATGATGAGCTGATGGCAAAGAAAGGCCATTATTATAAACTGTATACAGCACAGCTTGATGAAGTACAGAAAGCGGGCTGATCAAAAAAAGATCATAAAAAAGATTATAAAAAAGGCTTCTGCCAGCGGATAAAAATCCGTGGCAGAAGCCTTTTGCCGTTTCTTGTTCGTGTCGCTTTTTGCGCGTGTCGCCGAAGCGACCCGCCGCAGGCGGAAAATTCGGCAAAGCAGGAGTTCTTCTTATTTTCCGGAGAAGTATTTCTCTTTGATGATCTCAACCGGCATATCCTCGCCAGTCCACAGTTTGAAGGAAGCAGCTCCCTGGTATAACAGCATGTACATACCGTTTCCGGTCTTGCATCCAGCCTCTTTTGCCTCACGCAGCAGGCGGGTTTCCTGCGGATTGTAGATCACATCGAAAACGAAGAGGTCTTTGTGGAACATCGTTGTGTCGGTGATGATGGTGTTCTCGGTTTTTGGAGCCATTCCGACGGAAGTTCCATTGACAAGAATGGCGCTGTCTGCGATGGATGCGCGAAGGACTTCCGGATCGGAGAAGTCGTGCAGGGTAACCCTGCAGGAAGTACGCTCATTGAGTTTTGCAACGATTTCCTCGGCTCTTCCGAAGAAATTGTCTCTGACGTTGAATACATTGATCTCAGCCACGCCGTCGAGGGCTGCCTGTACCAGGATTGCAGTAGCAGCGCCGCCGGCACCGAGCAGAGTCATCTTTTTGCCGATGATGTCTACGCCGTTTTCTGCAACTGCTCTCATGAAGCCGACACCGTCGGTGGTGTAAGCGGTGAGAACGCCGTTGTCGTTGACGATGGTATTACATGCGCCGGAGATCTCCGAAGCAGGAGAAACCTTGTCTGCCAATTTGCACATAATATTTTTGCCAGGCATGGTGATGTTCCAGCCTCTTGCACCCATGGTGCGGAGTCCTTCGACTGCCTGCGGCATTTTGTCTTCCGGTACATCAAAGGCAAGGTAGCTATAATCAAGGCCGAGCTGGTCGCATGCTTCGTTGTGCATTTCCGGAGAAACACTGTGTGCAACCGGGCTTCCGAGTAAACATAATAATCCGGTGTGTCCTGTGATGTGTTTTGACATAATTTGAAATCCTCTCTCTCCTCGTATTTCCGCATGATGATAAATCGTGCTGTAGCACTTTAAACTGCTACTATATGAAGTGAATTATACTCCAGATGCCGAAAGAAAGCAAGAAAAAAAGAGGAAATAACGCAAAGTTCATTTCCTCTTTTCGTGTTGGTTTTTGATTAAGGTTTAAGATGGAAAAGATTCGCCCGGAAATCAGATTCCAAGTTTCTCTTTCATGTAGTCAACCGGAGTATCTTTTCCGGTGTACAGCTTGATTGCGATGAGTGCCTGGAACAGCATCATGCCCATGCCGTTGAATACTTTCTCACATCCTGCTTCTTTTGCCTGTTTCATCATAACGGTTTCGCGCGGAGCGTAAACGGTATCCGTTACGATGAGATCTTTTTTAAAGAAGGAAGGATCAGGAATGTTGGAAAGGTCTTCGAGTGGATGCATTCCTACGCCGGTAGCATCGCAGAACAGGTCAGCTGCGTGCATTTTTTCTTTCAGGAGGTCTTTGTCTGCCAGGTCGTTCATGGTAGCCTTGCAGTTGGTGTTCTTATTGATCAGATCAACAATTTCCTCTCCACGGCTGTAGAATTTGTCTTTGATGTTGAAGATTTCAATTTCTGCAACGCCATCCAGAGCACCGCGCACTGCAATTGCAGTAGCAGCACCGCCGGTTCCGATCAGGACCATCTTCATTCCCTTGAAATCGATGCCTTCTTCGGTCAGTGCCTGCCAGTATCCCATACCATCGGTGTTGTAGCCTTTCAGTTTGCCGGTTACCTGACCGTTTTCGTCGCGGAGGTTGACTACGGTGTTGATAGCGCCGCATAACTTAGCTGCTTCATCTACCTCGTCCAGATATTTGTGGACAACAGTTTTGTTTGGCATGGAAATATTGGAACCGAGCATTTTCAGCGCGCGGATACTCTGCACAGCATCTTTTAAAGAATCGTTATCAACTTCGAAAGCAAGCTGAATGACGTCATCTCCGTTTTTGTCGTATGCAAGGTTGTGGGTTGTCGGAGACTGGGTGTGACGGATCGGGTAAGCCATTAATCCAACTAATTCGGTATGTCCTGTAATATTTGGCATGATATTTTCCTCTTTTCTGTTTTTTTATATTGTGTAAGAAAGTGATTCAGTGATTACTCAAGCGGCTCCAGATGCAGGTAGCCCTGGGACTCCAGTACATTCAGGATCGCGCGGCCTTCCATGGTACCTTCCATGATGCGGCGTGCGCGGACGGAATCGCCGATGGTATAAATATAAGTATGGGTATCAGCGAATGCTTCCTGAAGCTCCGGCAGAATCGGGTTATTGGAGCGCATTCCAAGACAGTTGAATCCGTAATCGAAGGTGAGATCCTGGATGGTTCCGTCCGGAAGCTTTACAGTGAATGCGTTTTCTTTTACTTCCTGAAGAGCAGTGTTGACATATTCTTTTACACCATATTTGTCGTGTGTCTCACGCATGGAGCATTTGGTGATCGGGTCTGCAAGCATACCGATCTGCGGCAGCATATCGATGATGGTACACTCGGCGCCTCTCGGTGCAAAGTATTCAATAACGTCAAGTCCTACGGAACCGCCGCCGACTACAACGACTTTCTTGCCCTGACAGGCTTCTTCCGGATATTTTCCGGCGTTTACATTGTTGATCATACCAAAGATGGTATTTACGTTTCCGGCATCGATGTTCTCTTTCAGGCCTTTGATCGGCGGAACAAGCGGAACGGAACCGGTGGAGTTTACAATGATGTCCGGTTTGAACTGTTTGATCTTATCCACCGTAGCTTCGGTGTTGAGGAAAATATACAGGTTTTTCAGTCTGGCGGCTCTTGCCTCAAGGTATTTCGGGAAGTCTTTCATACGGCTCTTGCTTGGAAGATCAGAGATGAAAGTGGAAAGACCGCCGATGTGGTCGTTTTTCTCGAGTACGAAAACGTTGCATCCGACTTCTGCAGCGGTGCAGGCTGCTTCCATACCGGCAGTACCGGCGCCGACAACAACAACGTTACAGTTTTTGTTCACTTTCAGTGCTTTGTAAACATCGCCTTCCGGAACAGCCGGGTTTACGGTACAGCGGATCGGGCGGTTGACACCGATACGATTTCCGGCACATCCGACGTTACAGGAGATGCATTTTCGAAGGATATCTTCCTCGCCGTTTTCCACCTTCTTTACCCAGTTCGGCTCAGCGATCAGGCCGCGTCCCATGCCGACGATATCAACATCGCCGCTTTCCAGAACTTTTTCAACGACCTTCGGATCACGGTAGTTACCAGCGTTGATGACCGGTTTTTTGAATTTGTCTTTTACGGCTCTTGCCATGTAGGAACGCCATCCATCCGGCAGGAAGTTGGAATCGATCTGATACTGCAGGGATGGGTTGAGACCGCAGGATACGTCGTACATATCTACGAACTCATCCAGGTACTCCAGGTATTCCAGGGTATCTTCCAGTGTGTTTCCGCCCGGAACACGCTCCTCGGCAGAGATACGAACGATGATCGGGAACCACGGTCCGACGTTTTTACGTACTTCTTCGAGGACCATACGCGGGAAGCGCAGGCGGTTTTCTACAGAACCACCGAATTCATCGGTTCTTTTATTGTAATACGGGGAGATGAACTGGCTCATCAGGTAGGAGTGGCCGCAGTGGATTTCAATGGCATCAAAGCCGATGGCCTGCACACGTTTTGCAGCTTCGCCGTATTTTTTCACGGTTGTCATGATTTCTTCTTTTGTCATCGGGCGAGGGGTTTCTCCGCCGGCTTTTGTCGGGATGTTGGAAGAAGAAACGGTTTCCATACCGGTTCTTGCGGAAGATGCGGAAGCTCCGGCGTGGTTGATCTGGATCGCTACGGTAGCACCGTTTTTATGAAGGTTTTCGACTAACTGATAGTAGCGCGGCATAAAGCTGTCGTGGTCGATACGGATCTGGCTGGTTCCGTTGGAACCGACCGGGTACTCGATGTTGGCGTTCTCCAGAATAATAAGACCAACGCCGCCTTTTGCGCGGAGAGAGTAGTAGTTCATATGACGGTTACTCATTTCACCGCTTGTCTCACCGTAGTTGGTTCCCATCGGGGTCATTGCAATACGGTTTTTAATCGTTGTTCGTTTGATGGTAATTGGCTCGAAAATTTTTGGGTAAGCACTCTTCATGAAAATTTCTCCTTATTCATTACATGAGCGGTAATCCTCTGTTTGTGACAAATCCATCATAACTCTTTCGACTAAAAATTAACAATATCTTTCAGATAAACTTTTGATACGTTTTCGCTATCGTTTCTGGACTTTTCGATAATGTCAGCGTGCTGTTTCATGTATTCGGTAAACCGTTCGACAGCCGGAAGCCGGTAGCGGTTCTTCATCCAGAACATAAAAGTCTGATGATAAATCTCGAGACCTTTCAGTGTGTGGATGCGGATACCGTCTGCCTGTTCCAGAATATCGGTTCGCGGCATGAGCGCGATGCCGAAGTTTTCGCGTACCAGTGCCACAATCGAATATTCATCCGGGCATTCCATGATAATATTCGGATGAAGCTGATATTTGCGGTAGAGATGACCGGTGTAGGCCCCCATCCAGGATGCGCGGTCGTAGCCGATCACCGGATAACGGGTAAGCTTTACAAGCGGAACCTCCGGTTCATCGGCAATCGGATGCTGTTCCGGGGACACGATGACAAGCGGCTGCTGGATCAACGGAAAAAACTCCATGTCGTCGCGCTTTAAAAAGCCGCCAAACCCAAGATCGAGTTCGCCGGATTTCACCTTCTGTGCAATGGCCGGGGTATGGTTCTGCCAGAAGCTAAAGGCAACATTTTTGTTTTCTTCTTGGTCCAGAAAGGTGCGGACATTGTGCGGAATATAATGTCCGGCAAGTGGAAAAATATAACCGATGTTGATTTTTCCGCCACCGGAGGCGAGCTCTTTCATCTTGCCTGCCGCAATGTCACAGTCGCCTGCGATCCGGTCTGCATGCTCCAGGAAAAGACGGCCGGCATTGGTAAGGACAACACCGCGCCCTTTCTTTTCAAACAGCGTGATTCCAAGCTCACTTTCAAGGGCGGCCATCGAACGGCTCAGGGATGGCTGGGAAATATAAAGCTCCTCTGCCGCCTGGTGATAATTTTCCAGCCGGGCGACCTTTCGGAAATAGAGAATCTGATTCAGTGTCATGTGGTTTTTCCTCCTGAAAAAATGGTTCCGTAAGAAAGTCTTTGCTTCCTCTTATTATGATAACTCAAGTATACCATATCAATGCATTCAATGCATTGATTTTTTCCTTTAAAAGCATTAGACCGCACACACTTTCACTGTTAAAATAAAGGCAAATGTTATTTTTTTAACATTCACGAAACTGGTAATCTGTTGTTTGTGACAAAACAAAAGGATGAACCGAACAGAGGAAAAAGACAATTTGACCTCAACACATGATCTATTTAAAAAGGAGAGAAACCATGAACAAGAAATACCTGCCAAGTGCATTAATTTTGTACTTGAACTACTTTATCCACGGTGTTGGATGCTCTATTCTGGGCCAGGCAGTCATCAAAGAGGCTCTGGCAGCAGCATGGGGAGTGGAAGCAATGGCAATTACCGCAATTTCCGCAGCACTCGGTCTTGGCCGTCTGATCGCACTGCCATTTGCAGGTCCTCTGTCCGACAAACTCGGACGCCGCATTTCCACTGCAATCGGAAGTGCTTCCTATGCAATTTACCTGATCGGCCTTGCTCTTGCATTTCATGCAGGAACACACGGCGGTTACACCATCGCTTACGTATGCGCCATCATCGGCGGTATCGCAAACTCCTTCCTGGATACCGGTATTTACCCGGCAGTATCCGAGATTATTTACAAAGCTCCTGGCGTTGCTACCATGGGAATCAAATTCTTCATCGCAATCGCTCAGATGCTGCTTCCATTTGTTCTTGGTGTAGCTGTTACTTCTACAGCAGCAGGCCTTACCTCCTACAATCCGTTATTCTACGGATGCGGAATCGCTTATATCGTACTTTTCGTACTGGTATTCCTGTTCCCGTTGCCAGATGCTGACCAGAAAGCATCCGGCAAAAAAGAGGGTCTGATCGACAGTCTGAAACATACTCATTTCTCCTTCGAGTCCATCGCTATGATCCTGATCGGATTCACCTGCACCGGTACTTTCCAGCTGTGGCTGAACTGTGCACAGAACTTTGCAAAAGAGAATGTAGGCTGGGCTGATCCGTCCATCATGCAGACCTACTATTCTGCAGGAACCATGCTGGCACTGATCGTAACAGCATTCCTGACCAGAAAAATCAAAGACGTTCGTTTCATCGTTGTTTACCCGGCAATCTGCCTTGTAACCATGATCGCAGTCCTGATGGGACAGAGTAAACCGCTGATGATCGCCGGTGCTTTCATTATCGGATGGGCAGGCGCAGGCGGATTGCTTCAGATCGCAACTTCCGTTTGCAACATGCTGTTCCCGAAAATCAAAGGAACCGTAACCGCACTGGTTATGATTGCATCTTCTCTTTGCAACTACACGATCCTGACCGCAGCATCTAAAATGCAGCCGTCCGGCGTTATGACTATGAACATCGTTCTGACCGCAGTTGGTGTTGCGCTTGGACTGTTTGTAAACATTCGCTATAAAAAAATGGTTGAACTTGCACAGCAGGACAACTAAAATGAGATTGAGGATTGCAGGCGTACGAAGTACCAGGTAATCCGGGCGTGAAAAAGAAAAGCCTGCAAAGAAAAGTCAGGATTAATATTGAAGAAAGAAGGAAAAACACATGAATACAGTAAAAGTTCGTGATATTGAAATCGGTGCCGGTGCACCGAAGATCATCGTTCCGATCGTAGGCGTTACCAAAAACGATATCATCGAAGAAGCAAAAACTTTCCATTCGATTCCGGTTGACGTTGTAGAATGGCGTGTAGACTGGTTCGAGGGTGTATTCGACTTTGCACAGGTAGAGGACGTGTTAAAAGACCTCCGCGAAGCACTCGGCAATATTCCGATTCTGATGACGTTCCGTACCTCCAAAGAGGGCGGCGAGAAAGCTATCGAGCCGGAAGCATACGCTGAGCTGAACATCAAGGCAGCACAGACCGGATACGTTGATCTGATCGACGTTGAGATCTTCACCGGAGATGAGATCGTAAAGAAAATCATCGACGGCGCACACGCTGCAGGCGTAAAGGTTGTTGCTTCTAACCATGATTTCTTCAAAACTCCTGCAAAAGCAGACATCATCTACAGACTGCGCAAGATGCAGGATATGAACGCAGACATTCCGAAGATCGCTGTTATGCCGCAGAATAAGAAAGACGTTCTGACCCTGCTTGCAGCAACAGAGGAAATGACCACCAATTATGCGGACAGACCGATCATCACCATGTCTATGGCAGGCACCGGTGTAATCAGCCGTCTCTGCGGTGAGGTGTTTGGTTCTTCCATGACCTTCGGCGCGGCGAAGAAAGCATCCGCACCGGGTCAGATGGGTGTGAATGATCTGAGCACCGTTCTGGATCTGCTTCACAAAGCCATGTAACCGTTTTTTCTTTGGGGGACACCGGTATTTTTAGCTTTGCTGTTGATGCCGATGTCCCTTTTGTATTATTGTTCTGTTATAAATTTAACGGAGGTATGCCTTTTATGAAGAGAGTATTTCACTGGCTGGATGAAAACTTGGAAGAATTTCTTCTTGTGATCGGTCTGATCGCCATGACGCTGATCATGGGAATTCAGGTTTTCTGCCGCTACGTCCTTGGCATGTCGCTGTCGTGGTCGGAAGAGCTGACCAGATATATTTTTATCTGGTGCGGTTTTTTAAGCGTCAGCTACTGCAGCAAAAAATGCCTTTCCATCAAGATCGAGCAGTTTGTTGCGATTTTTCCGCGGAGAGGAAAAGCCGTTTTCAAAATTGTGAATCATACGTTTGAACTGATTTTTTTCATCTATATGATTCCGTTTGCTTTTTCTTATATGATGTCGTCAGTTAAAAGCGGCCAGCTTTCCCCGGCCTGCAAAATCCCGATGTACTTTATCCAGGCAGCACCGCTTGTCTCCTTTGTACTGGTTGCATTCCGTGTTTTGCAGCGGTGGATGATCGAGTTCCGTGTGGCACGCGGTGAGAACGTTTTCGACCCGGCCCATCCGGAGCGAAATACGCCGGAATCCTTCATTGAGGCAAATGCCGGAGCAGATAACACCACAGAAAATGCTCTGAACGCGGGTATCGACAACCGCATCCATACGATTAAAAATTCGAATGAGGAGGAACGCTAATGCCGGTCGTAGTATTATTTCTGATTTTTGTTGCATTGCTGGTCATCGCTGTTCCGGTATCGATTACCCTTGGAATCACATCTGTGCTTCCGTCGGTGTTTGACCCGTCTTTTACGGTAGGAGCCAAATATCTGATCCGTGCCATGTTCGGAGGACTCGATTCCTTCCCTCTGCTGGCAGTTCCGATGTTCGTCCTCTCCGGTATCATCATGGCTAAGGGGGGCATCTCCAAAAAACTGTTTGATGTCTTTGCCTATTTTCTCGGAAAATTCACCGCAGGTATGCCGTGCGCCGTTATCGTCACCTGCCTTTTTTACGGTGCGATTTCCGGTTCCGCTCCGGCGACCGTTGCCGCTGTCGGAAGCATGACAATCCCGATTCTGACTACCCTTGGTTATGATCTGACATTCTCCACAGCGATTGTGGCAGTTGCCGGCGGCCTTGGCGTTATCATTCCCCCGAGTATTCCGTTCATCATGTACGGTATGGCTTCCGGCGCTTCGGTCAGTGACCTGTTCCTTGCCGGAATTGTACCGGGTCTGATGATCGGTCTGCTGCTGATGGTTTATGCCGTTTATCACTGCAAACGGTATGGGGAGGACAAAGAGAAGATCCATGCAGAAGTCAAAGTGCTGCATGACAAAGGCCTGCTTCGCGTTTTAAAAGAGAGCTTTTTTGCACTGCTCAGTCCGGTGATCATCCTTGGCTGTATCTACAGCGGTGTCGCTTCCCCGACTGAGGCGGCTGTTATCTCCGTATTCTATGCATTGATCATCAGCCTTTTTGTGTACAGGAGTATCCGCATCCGCGACATCTGGTCCATTCTGGTTGAGGCGATTCGTACCTTCACCCCGATCCTGTTTATTCTGGCGGCATCGACGGCATTTTCCCGTGTGCTGACGCTGATGCAGGTACCGCAGACGGTCAGCGAGTTTATCCTGAACAACTTCCACAGCCCGGTTGCGATCCTTCTGATCATCAATGTATTCCTGCTGATTGTCGGAATGGTTATGGATACGACACCGGCGATTCTGATTCTGACGCCGATCCTTCTGCCGATTGTACAGGCGATCGGCATGAATCCGATTCAGTTTGGTGTCATCATGGTTGTCAACCTTGCGATTGGTTTCGTAACACCGCCGATCGGCGTCAACCTGTTCGTGGCAAGCTCCCTGACCGAGGTTCCGGTCATGCAGATCGCAAAGAAGGCTATGCCGATGATCGGTTTCTTCCTCGCGGCACTGCTGTTGATTACATTTATTCCGGCAATTTCGATTGGAATTTTATAGGGAGGAGCGAAGGACGATGAAAAAGATGACAAAAAAGAAAAAGCTTTTCCGAAAAGTGACGGCACTTGCCGCTGTCATTGCGCTTGGCGCATCGCTTGCCGGCTGCGGCTCTTCCGATGGAGAGACGACACAGCGCTATTCCTGGCCGCTGGCAACGGCGAGCCCGGAGGACACGGTAACGCAGATCTTCGCTGAGAAGTTTGCGGAAGAGATTTCAGAGCTGAGCGATGGAAGGATGAAAATTCAGGTTTACGCAAACTCAACGCTCGGCGGCGACCGCGATCTGCTTGAAACGTGTGCCGATGGTGATATTCCGTTTGTCGTACAGAATACGGCACCGCAGGTTTCCTTTATGGGTGATCTTGCTGTGTTTGATTTGCCGTGTGTGTTTGATTCTCTTGATGAATGCCGTGAGAAGATTGATAATCCGGAGTTTTACGAGCTGATCAGCAATGTTTACACAGAGGGCGGCTATCACCTGCTCGGTATGGCGGATCAGGGATTTCGTGTCATGAGTACGAATAAGCCGGTTTACAGCTTTTCGGATTTCAAGGGCCAGAAGATCCGTACCATGGAGAACAGCTACCATCTGGCATTCTGGAAAGCCATCGGTGCCAACCCGACGCCGATGAGCTTCAGTGAGGTTTACATCGGCCTGCAGCAGCACACGATTGATGCGCAGGAGAACCCGTATGAGGTCATCGTTTCGAATAATCTGTATGAGCAGCAGGATTACGTAGTGGAAACGAACCATCTGCCGCATCTGATTTCCCTGATTGTCAACGACGATTTCTTCAAGGATCTGCCTGCAGACGAGCAGGAGATCATGACAGAGGCCGCAAAGATTGCGACCGAGTACGCAAGAGAGCAGTCCGATGCCCGTATCGCCGACAAGATCGCGACAATCGAGGAGAGCGGAACGAAGATTCTGACACTCGATGACCAGACAAGAGCGGAGATCCGAGAGGCATCGAAGAGCGTGTATAAGTCGATTGAGGAGAATATTGATCCGGCAATTTACAATGCTTATATGGATGGCATTGAGTAAGAAAAAGAAAGATGAAATTCCCGACAGCAAGGCACAAAAAACGACGCTTTGCCGCCGGGAATTTTTGCGTCCGCCAAGTGGGGGGGGATTCGCAAAGATTGCCTTGCACAGTCGAAACGGCAAGACTATAATGGGGCTCAGAAGATTTAAAAAATTAGGACCAGAGGAGGTACAGAAATGATTTTTGAACACATGGACCGGATTGTATTTGCAGGAGATTCCGTAACGGATATGGAGAGCGCACAGCCGGTGGGGGAAGGTTTATTTGAAAATGTTGGAAAGAGTTATGTCAGAATCGTCGAGAATATGCTTGCGGCATTTTACCCGGAGGTGTATCTGCGTGTGACAAACTCCGGTATTGGCGGAAACACAAGCCGCGATCTGCTGCAGAGATTTGACCGCGATGTGGTATCTCTGAAACCGGACTGGGTTTCCATCTGCATCGGTATCAACGATGTCTGGAGACAGTTCGACAGCCCGGCTATCCCGGACGAGCAGGTATCCCCGGAGGAGTACCGTTTCAACGTCGAAAAGATGATTCTTTCCGTAAAAGACAACGTAAAAGGTATTTTCCTTATGACCCCATACTACATGGAGCCAAATGGAGAGGACTGGATGAGAAAACGCATGGACACCTACGGGGCCATCTGCAGTGAGCTGGCTGAAAAATACGGCTGCCGCTTCATCGACCTGCAGGCCGTATTCAATGATTATTTCCAGTACCGCCATTCTTCCTACATCGCCTGGGACAGAATCCATCCGAACCAGATCGGTGCGACGGTAATCGCTCGGGCATTTCTGGAAAAATGTGGATTTGATTATCATCACAGACCGGGAGAGGAATAAAAAGGCTGATAAATCTGTTTTGCTCCTGTTCTGTCTGAAAACAGCCGATACAGTCGAAAAAAAGAGAAAAAGAACGGTAAAATTCTGCTTAAATGACCAAATTTAATTGCTGTTTTGGGCTGGCTATGGTATATTATGACTATAGTGTACTTATGCTTGCATTAGGATGGACATTACATAGCAGGACATAAAATAAAAGAGAACAGGAGAGATAAACACATGTATCTGGAAGAGTATAAGAGATGGCTGGAAGCTGACCTGGAAGACGCAGACCTGAACCCGGAGCTGGCACGGATTGAAGGAAACGATGAGGAGATCAAGGACCGTTTTGCTGTATCTCTGAAATTCGGAACCGCAGGACTTCGTGGTGTACTTGGCGCAGGAACAAACCGTATGAATATCTATGTAGTGCGTCAGGCAACACAGGGCCTTGCAAACTGGGTAAAAACACAGGGCGGAAACCAGACCGTAGCCATTAGCTATGACAGCCGTATCAAGAGCGATGTTTTCGCAAAAACAGCAGCAGGCGTTCTGGCTGCAAACGGAATCAAAGTTAGAATTTACGATGCACTGATGCCGGTACCGGCACTTTCCTTTGCAACCCGTTACTATAACTGCAATGCAGGTATCATGGTAACTGCATCCCACAACCCGGCAAAATACAACGGCTACAAAGCCTACGGCCCGGACGGATGCCAGATGACCGATGATGCTGCAGCAATCGTATACGCAGAGATTCAGAAAACCGATATCCTGACCGGCGTAAAATATATGCCGTTTGCACAGGGAGTAGAAGAGGGACTGATCCGTTTCGTCGGCGATGACTGCAAGAATGCACTGTACGAAGCCATCGAATCCCGTCAGGTTCGTCCAGGCCTCTGCAAGACCGCTGGACTGAAACTCGTTTACAGCCCGCTGAACGGATCTGGTCTTGTACCGGTCACCCGTGTATTAAAAGACATCGGCATCACTGATATCACCATCGTTCCGGAGCAGGAGTATCCGAACGGATACTTCACCACCTGCAGCTATCCGAACCCGGAAATCTTTGCTGCACTGGAAAAAGGCCTGGATCTTGCAAAAGAGACCGGCGCAGACCTGATGCTGGCAACCGACCCGGATGCAGACCGCGTTGGTATCGCCATGAAATGCCCGGATGGAAGTTATGAGCTGGTAACCGGAAATGAAGTCGGCGTTCTGCTTCTCGACTACATCTGCGCAGGCCGCATCGAGAAAGGCACCATGCCGGAGAAACCAGTTGCTGTAAAATCCATCGTGTCCACACCGTTGGCAGATGCAGTTGCAGAACACTATGGCGTAGAGCTCCGCAGCGTTCTGACCGGATTCAAATGGATCGGCGATCAGATTGCAAACCTTGAGGCAGGCGGCGAAGTAGACCGCTTCATCTTCGGATTCGAGGAGAGCTACGGATACCTGGCAGGACCGTACGTAAGAGATAAAGACGCAGTCATCGGCTCCATGCTGATCTGCGAGATGGCAGCTTACTACAGAAGCATCGGAAGTTCCCTGAAACAGAGACTGGAAGAGATCTATGCTGAGTATGGCCGTTATCTGAACAAAGTAGACAGCTTCGAGTTCCCGGGCCTGAGCGGCATGGACAAGATGGCCGGCATCATGGATGGCCTCAGAAAACAGCCGCTGACCGAGATCGCAGGTTCCACTGTTGTCAAAGTAACCGATTACGAGAAACCAGAAGAGACCGGACTCCCATCCGCAAACGTTCTGATCTACAAACTGGCAAACGGTGAAACCGTCATCGTCCGCCCGTCCGGAACAGAGCCGAAGATCAAAGTATACTACACAACACTTGGTAAGGATCTGGCAGAGGCAGAAGCTGAGAAAGAAAAACTCGCAGAGGCTTTAAAACCGATTCTGGCATAAAGAAAACAAAAAAGAATAGAAGGGCGTGGCTTCGGCTGCGCCCTTTTTCGAACCTGAATTTTTTTTCGAAAAGTGTAAGATTTTCTGCAGAACAGCGTGATGATAGATGAAAGGGGGAAGTTCCATATGGAAGATGAAAGAATTGTCCTGCTGTATTGGGACAGAGATGAAGCCGCGATCAGCGAATCCTCGATGAAATATGGTGCATACTGTACATCTATTGCACAGAATATTCTGAAGAATCCGGCGGATGCAGAAGAATGTGTCAATGACACCTGGCTTCATGCGTGGAATGCCATGCCGCCGCACCGGCCGTCTCTGTTATCGACATTTCTTGGAAAGATAACAAGAAATCTTTCATTTGATCTGTATAGAAAAATGCATCGCAAAAAACGCGGAGGAAGTCAGATGGATGCAGTATTGGACGAGCTGGAAGAATGTGTTTCGGGGAAAGATGATATTGAGCGGCAGTGGGAGATGAAAGAACTGATCGCGGAGATCAATCAGTTTCTGCAGAAGCTGCCGGAGGAGAAACGATGCATGTTTGTCCTGCGGTACTGGTATGTAGACAGTATCGGTGAAATCGCGGATCGTCTGGGCAGAAGCGAAAACTATGTTTCAGTTACGCTGAACCGGATCCGTGGGAAACTGCACACACACTTGACGGAAAGGGGGTTCGAAGTATGAAGAAAGAAGAACTGTTTGAAACACTGAGTGACCTGGATCCTGCTATGGTGAAAAAGGCGCGGGACTATCAGCGTTCCCAAGGGGCTGCATGGAAAAAATGGACGGCCGCGGCAGCCTGCGCGGTGATCATCGGCGGGGCTGTGCTGGGGGTTACGACATGGAGAAATGGACAGGAGAGTTCGGCAGTCCGTTACCCGTCGGGGCTAAAGACGGTTATGGCAGCTTATCCGGCATCTGTGGCGCAGACGATGGATGCACAGGAATTTATGGAAAGTGATGCGCACTGGGACTGGTGGAATTCCTACAGGGAACTGACGACAAAATCAGCGGAACTGCAGTCGGGAATGGATGCGTATTATCAGAAACTGATGGAACAGATGCTGGTTTCCGATAATGAAAATACCGTCTGCTCGCCGATCAATCTGTATATCGCGTTTGCGATGCTGGCGGAAACTTCGGATGGAAATACGCGGCAGCAGATTCTGGATATGCTTGGTGCGCAGGATATGGACACCTTACGGAAAAATATTTCTTCGCTCTGGAAAAGCAATTATGCAGACACGCCCGCGCTGAAAAGTGTGTTGGCAAATTCGCTGTGGCTGGATGGTGAGGAAACATACAATGACACAACGCTGCAGCGGCTGGCGGAACAGTACTATGCATCGACATTCAGAGGAACACCTGGATCGGAAGAGATGAATCAGGCATTGCGGACGTGGACGGATGATAATACCGGCGGACTTTTGAGGGAATATACGAAAGACATGGCGATTGCCCCGGAAACGGTATTTGAACTGGTATCAACCATCTATTATAAGGCGATGTGGAGGGAAAATTTCTGGGAAGTAGATACAGAGAAGGAAACCTTCCACGGAGCTGCGGGAGATACCACTGTGGACATGATGAAAAAAACGGAATGGATGGATGTCTACCAGGGCGAACATTTCCGTGCAGTCAGCCTTAGCCTTCAGGACAGCGGCTCCATGTATTTCCTGCTTCCGGATGAAAATACCGATGTCAATGAACTGGTATCATCGCCGGATCTGATGAAGGTTATACGGCGGGATGAAAGCAGTGATAACTGGTATTCCCCTATGGTGAACCTGTCTGTTCCTAAATTTAAAGTATCGGAAAAAACAGACCTGATCGAAACGGTGCGCGCACTAGGTGTAACGGATGCGCTGGATACGGATCTGGCAGATTTCAGTCCATTAACAGGGGACAAAGAGAATTTATACCTGAGCAAAGCAGATCATGCCGCCACGCTTGAAATCGACGAAAACGGAGTAACCGGAGCAGCGTATACAGAACTCGGCATTTCAGAAACCGCAGCAGAAATACCGGACGACGAAATCGACTTCGTACTGGATCGTCCATTTCTGTTTCTTGTCACGGGGCAGGACGGATCGATTCTGTTTTCGGGAGTTGTGAGAAATATTGCAGAGACATGAAAAAAAGGAGTCGGACTGTCCGGCTCCTGTGTCTGAGACACGTTACGGTATCTCTTTTGTGCTTATTTTTGCTCTGCGTTCCTTTGTCGGAGCAGAAAAACAGATAAAATCAGTACAGCAGGGAAAATGCAGCCGGCCAGCATACCTGCCTTCAGATCGTCGCCGGTGTTTTGTGTGACAAATCCAATAACAAATGGGCCAATGGAACCACCCATATCTCCGGCCATGGCGAGAAGTGCGAACAGTGCAGTTCCGCCGAGTGGAATTTTAGAGGATGAAATACTGATGGTTCCCGGCCACATAATTCCTACGGAGAAACCACACACAACGCAGCCTATAAGATTTAAAAGAGGATATGGTGCGAGAGCTGCAGCCAGATAACAGATCAGGCAAAGTGTACCGGATGCGATCATGAATTTTGTTAAGTCAATTTTTTCCCCGTATTTACCATAGAAGGTTCTGCTGATGCCCATCATCACAGCAAACAGGCACGGTCCTGCAATGTCTCCAATGCTTTTTGAGAGACCTAATGCAGACTCGGCATAAGCGGAAGCCCATTGCGCCATCGAAATCTCGCTTGCTCCGGCGCAGACCATAAGAACAAGGGAAATCCAGAAAATGGGAAGACGGCACAGCTGACGAATGGTAAGTCCTTCTTCGCTTCCGGTCAGTGATTCAATCGGGCAGGAAAGAAAATTAAACGTATTGTACAGTGGAAGTACAGCCCAGATACATGCGAGGATCGGCCAGCGTTCCATACCAAAAACTGCCAAAAAAGCAGTGGAGAGTAAGATGACGCCTACAGACCCCCAGCAGTAAAAGGAATGAAGCAGACTCATAACGCTGTCCTTATTGTCAAACGGACAAGCTTCTACGATTGGGCTGACAAGAACCTCAATCAGTCCGCTTCCGGCGGCATAGATCATGGCACTGAGCAAAATTCCTGCATAGGCATTTGGCAGAATATTGGGCAGAAAGGCAAGTCCAATCAGGCCGCAGGCGGAAAGAATCTCAGAAGCAACGACACACCTGCGATAACCGATTTTATCGACATATCTGGCACAGAACAAATCGACAAGAAGTTGTGTGAAAAAGAATATTGTCGAGATAAACGCAATTTTTCCAAGAGAAATATGGTAAGTTCTGTGAAAGGTAAGAAATAGTAAAGGTGCAAAATTTGCAGAAATTGCCTGCGTGATAAATCCAAGATAACAGGCAATTAAGGTTTTGTGGTAGTTCTTTTTCATAGTGATATACTCCGTTTTTAAAAATGGCAGAACTGCTGCGGCCGTAGTGTTCGTTTCGTTGCCGTTCACCGTGTTCCATGGAGCGACAACGATTCTTTTTGTATAATAACGTAAAATAGTGTCGCTTTCACTGGAATATATCGTCTGTTTATTGTATAATATCGTAAAATAGAGAGGGGCGTGCCTGAAAAACGGAGGCGGGGAAAGATGGAATTTAATACATTTTATAACAAGATCCAAACGGATGAAAGCATGATGGAAACGATACAGCATGGAAACAGTGAGTATCCGTTTCAATTGTATTACGACGATCTTGCGTTGTTTGATTTTCATTGTGTAGAATGGCACTGGCATGTGGAGTTTGAGTTTGTTTTTGTACAGGAGGGAACAGCAACCTTCTGGGTTGGCGAAAAGCAGTTTTCACTGGGACAGGGAACGGGCATTTTTATTAACTCAAAGATTTTGCATCGCTATTTTTCTGAAGGCCATGCGATTGTGCCAAATTTCGTTCTGAAACCGACATTTCTCGCTCCGGCAGGCAGCCTGATTTACAAAAAATACATTGCACCGATACAGGCGTGTAAGGTGGACTGCATTGTCTTTTGCAGGGAAATAAAATGGCAGGCAGAAGCACTGGAGCTCATGCAGAAAATTCTCAAAGCGCAGGAATCAGACAAAGACCGGGAACTGGTTACTTTATTTCTGACGCAGGAATTGTGGCACTTGCTTTATTTGCACATGGATTCGGAAGTGCTGCAGAAAAAAAGAGAAAATACGGCATCCTCACAGGGAAGAACACAGCTGATGATGCAATATATTCATCAAAATTTCCGACAGAATCTTACCTTGGAGGATATTGCCGGGCAGGCTATGGTGAGCAAGAGTACGGCATTGAATCTGTTCCGAAGATATCTTCACGATACGCCGGTGCATTATCTGGTGAAGTATCGTCTGCAGGAGGCTGCAAAGCTTCTGGCCACGACGGAGAAAAAGATAACTGTAATTTCCGGCGAGACGGGATTTGAAAATATGGATTATTTTTGCAAGACATTTAAGAAATATTATGGGAGGACACCAACGGAATATCGAAGAAAAAAACAAATGGATACGGATGACAGAGAATGGATCGTTCAAGATGTAGTGTAAGAGGAAACGGAAAAATTACATTCTGAAAAAGGAGCGGAATCTGGTGTGGGTTCTGCTCCTTTTTAAATGGAAAATTATGGAATATACTTATTCGGCACAGCCAAAAACTCTTCTACATATTGTTCCAATGCCGCAAGCAGTTCTTCAAGCGGAAAGACCTTCAAATCTTGCGCAGCCTCCGGCGGGACGGAGAGGAAGCGGTGCAGGAGATCGAGTACCTGCTGGACATCCTCGTACTGAATTTCTGCGATTCCAGGGTTCGTGACGTTAGGATCGAGATCGAGTGGGATGCAATAGCGGTTGACAAGATAGGTATTCATTTTGGTATAGTCCCCGTAATAATACTCCTCCGTGAGATATCTGGAAAAAGGAATGGATGTCCGCGATTTTTTGATATAAACCGTTGCAATCTCATCTCTCATATCTGTAATTTCCCCATCCGCATTATAAAATTCCACAATCTGCGGAATGAAATCCTTAAAAAATTTCCGGTCAATATAAAGATGAAAATAATATCCCAGTGCGCTCGAATCTGGCAGAAGTGAACGGTATTTCGCTGTAAACCGTGTAAGATCCGGGAATACCATCATTTTTTCGCGGTAAAGCGGATCGCGGAAATGGGAGGATTCTTTCTGCTGCGTCGCATCCGGCAGAAGATTTCCGATTAGAAAATCATTTACCGATGAAATCGGATATGGAAAATCCGGGTGGGACGGGAGGTGCTTTAACAGCATTTGGGCTGCGGTAAGATGTAAAATAAAACCTGGCATGGGAATGAAGGTGTCCTTTCGTATTTGCTTCTAATCTAAACAAAATGGCAGCGTTTGTCAAATTCTATTTGAGTGGCGTAAATTCTAAAAAAAACATAAACACCGGCAGATTTCTTGACATAGAAATTTGCCGGTGTTATTATTTAACACGCGTAAATAAATAACACTGTTAAGCATTTGCGGCAAAAGGAGGGGGAAAACATGAAAGATGCATTTGAAAAACTGTTTCGTGCGGTGCACCAGTTTAAAAAACTGAACGTATCAGACCTGATTCCGGGACTCAGCAGTTCCGAATTTTCCGTTATGGGTGCGATTTTGCAAATGGGAGAAAACGGAAAAATTACAAGCTCAGAGCTGGCGGCGAAGACCAAAACACTTCCGCCGGCTGTGTCGCGCACACTGCGCGGATTGGAGGAAAAAGGATATGTAGAGCGGAGCGTTGACAAAAAAGACCGCAGGAATACATATATCAGTCTGACAGAGAAGGGCTGGAAAAAGGGGGAAGAGGTACGGGACAGAATGCAGGACTTTGGCTGCTCTGTGATGTCACAGTTAAAGGAAGAGGATATAGATCAGCTGGTTGCTTATCTGGATCGTATCTATGAGATCGCAGAAAAAGAAATTGACACCCGAAAACGACAGAATTAGTGTGCCGGCAAGCTGGTACACAAAAAAGACAGAAAGGGGAAAAAATGAGTAAGATTTTCAAGAACATGATCCCGTACTGGAAATCGATTCTCGTGATTCTTGTGCTTCTGTTTGTCCAGGCGTGGTGCGACCTGTCGCTCCCGTCGTACACATCTGATATCATCGATGTGGGCATTCAGAACAGCGGTGTTGAGCACGTTACACCGAAACGAATCACAGAGGAAGAATTTCAGACGGCCGAGTTTATCATGACGGATGATGAGGTGGATTTATGGGAAAGCCTCTATACGAAAAAGGACGGCTATTATGAACGGAACAAAGCTTCTGAAAAAGAACTTGATGAAGCAGACGATACACTGACCGTTGCACTGCTGATGAATTACCAGATGGGTGCGATGGAGGAGGATACCTTTAAACAACTCATGGCACAGCAGACCGGTCAGGATGCGTCGGTGTTTGAAAACATGACGATTGAGCAGATCGGCGAGATGATGCATGTGGAGCTGAAGAGTTTCCAGCAGGAAAAAGAGGATGACGATGGAAACAAAGTCAAAGTCACCTGTGTGGATGTCCGTCCAATCTTTGCAGCGATGCTCGAGAGCGGACAGATGGATAAAGACACCGTGCTCTCGATGCGCGACAGCATGGAAAAAACGCTTGATACGATGGGAAGCTCCCTGGTAAAATCGATGGGCATTGCGTATGCAGTTTCCGCAGACAAAGCGGCGGGCCTCGATGTAGACCAGATTCAGAAAACGTACCTTCTGACCGCAGGCCTCAAGATGGTCGGCATGGCACTCCTGATGGGTGTGGTAACTGTTCTCGTCGGACTGTTTGCCTCCCGCGTCGGCGCCGGAATCGGCCGCGATCTGCGCGAAAAAGTATTCAAACGGGTTGTCGGATTCTCCAATGCGGAGATGGATCAGTTCTCCACCGCATCGCTGATTACCCGAAGCACGAACGATATCCAGCAGATCCAGATGGTCTCCGTCATGGTGCTGCGAATGATTGCCTACGCTCCGATCCTTGGCATCGGCGGTGTGCTGAAAGTCATGAAAACGGGAGCCGGTATGGAATGGATCATTGTTCTTGCGATCATCGTCATTCTCGGCTACGTGATGCTGCTTGTCTCCCTTGCGATGCCGAAATTCAAGCTGATGCAGAAACTGGTCGACAACATCAACCTCGTATCGCGTGAAATCCTGACCGGACTCTCTGTCATCCGTGCGTTCGGAAGAGAGGACAAAGAGGAAGAGCGCTTCGACGGTGCGAATAAGGAACTGACCAAAACAACCCTGTTCACCAACCGCGTCATGACCTTTATGATGCCTGGTATGATGATGATTATGAACGTGCTGACCGTCGGAATCGTATGGGTCGGTGCACATAAAATCGATGCCGGCACGATGCAGGTCGGTGCAATGACTGCATTTATTACCTACGCCATGATGATCGTCATGTCTTTCCTGATGCTGACAATGATGTCAATCATGCTGCCGCGTGCCGCTGTTGCCGCCGGCCGTATCGATGAAGTCATTCAGACAGAATCCTCCATTCAGGATGTCAAAAATCCGGAGCAGCTGGAGGTTCACAACGGAGTTGTCCGCTTCGATCACGTCAACTTCCGTTATCCGGGCGCCGAGGAGGATGTGCTGCATGACATCGACTTCGTTGCCGAGCCTGGCAAGACGACGGCGATCATCGGAAGCACCGGCTGCGGTAAATCGACGCTGGTCAACCTGATCCCACGTCTCTATGATGTGACGGGCGGAAAGATTACGCTCGACGGAAAAGATATTCGAAACATTACGATGAAGGATCTGCGCGATGAGATCGGTTTCGTGCCGCAGAAAGGTGTGCTGTTCTCGGGAACGATCGCATCCAACCTGCGCTTCGGAAAAGACGATGCGACGGATGCGGAGATCGAAAAGGCAGCCGCAATTGCGCAGGCAACCGAGTTTATCGAGGCAAAAGATGACAAATACGAAACCGCGATTGCACAGGGCGGAACGAACGTATCCGGCGGACAGAAACAGCGTCTGGCGATTGCGCGTGCGATTGCAAAAGACCCGAAAATCTTTATTTTCGACGACAGTTTTTCTGCACTTGACCTGAAAACGGATGCGGCGCTTCGAAAAGCACTGGCGGAGAATGTCAAAGACAGCACCGTGATCATCGTGGCACAGCGGATCAGCACGATTCTCCATGCGGAGCAGATTCTGGTGCTCGATGACGGAAAAGTAGTCGGAAAAGGTACGCATGAGGAACTGCTGAGAAGCTGCGAGGTTTACCAGGAGATTGCGAAATCCCAGCTGTCAGAGAAAGAGCTTGGACTGAAGGAAAGTGAGGTGGCTGACCATGAGTAATGAAATGAACCAGCAGCCGCGCAAAAGAGGACCGATGGGACGGATGGGCCGCGGCATGCAGCCGGGCGAGAAGCCGAAAGATCTGAAAAAATCGATCAAACAGCTCGCCCAGTACATCGGAAAATATAAAATTGCGATTTTTATCGTTATGATCTGTGCCGCATGCTCAACGGTGTTCAACGTTGCCGGACCAAAGATTCTCGGAAAAGCTACGACCGCACTGTCCGAGGGACTGATGGAGAAAATCAGAGGGACAGGCAGCATTGACTTTACAAAAATCGGAAAAATTCTGCTGTTTACCCTTGGCCTGTATCTGATGAGCGCCCTGTTCAGCTTCATCCAGGGCTGGATTATGACCGGCGCTACCCAGAAGGTATGCTATCGTCTCCGGAAGGAAATCTCGGAGAAAATCAACCGCATGCCGATGAAATATTTTGAGAGCCGCACCTATGGCGAAGTGCTCTCACGTATTACCAACGATGTCGACACACTGGGTCAGGGACTGAACCAGAGCATTACCACAATCATCACATCCGTGGCAACGCTGGTCGGCGTTCTGATCATGATGCTGAGTATCTCTCCGCTGATGACGCTGATCGCACTTGTGATCCTGCCAATTTCTATGGGGCTGATCGGACTGGTGACGAAGAAATCCCAGAAATTCTTCCGTGACCAGCAGGAATATCTGGGTCACATCAATGGACAGGTTGAGGAGGTTTACGGCGGCCATCTCGTCATCAAGGCATTCAACCGCGAGAAGGATACGATCGAAGAGTTTGAAAAAACCAACAATATTCTTTACGATTCCGCATGGAAATCCCAGTTTTTATCCGGTATGATGCAGCCGATTATGATGTTTGTCGGAAATTTAGGCTACGCCTGCGTGGCATTGACCGGCGGACTTCTGGCGATCAAAAACGTGATCACGATCGGTGATATCCAGGCATTTATCCAGTATGTGAAAAACTTTACCCAGCCGATCCAGCAGATTGCGCAGGTTATCAACATGGTACAGTCGATGTCGGCGGCATCCGAGCGTGTCTTTGAATTCCTGAACGAAGAGGAAGAGGATCAGACCACGGAAAATCCGGCGGACATTGAGACGGTAACAGGAGCAGTAACCTTTGACCATGTACAGTTCGGATACAATCCGGATCAGATCATCATCCATGATTTCTGTGCGAAGGTAAAACCGGGTCAGAAAATTGCCATTGTCGGCCCGACTGGAGCAGGAAAAACGACAATGGTTAAGCTGCTGATGCGTTATTATGATGTAAACAGCGGAGCCATTCTTCTGGATGACCACAATATCAGGGATTTCAACCGCAGAGAGCTTCGCGATGCCTTTGGTATGGTGCTGCAGGATACGTGGCTGTTCAAGGGCAGTATCATGGAAAATATCCGCTACGGCCGGCTCGATGCCACGGATGAGGAGGTTATTGCAGCGGCGAAGGCTGCGCGGGCACACCATTTCATTCAGACCCTGCCGGGCGGCTACCAGATGGAGCTGAATGAGGATGCAAGCAATGTATCCCAGGGACAGAAACAGCTTCTGACGATCGCAAGAGCAATTCTTGCAGACAATAAGATCCTGATTCTCGATGAGGCGACCTCATCCGTTGATACCAGAACAGAGATCGAGATCCAGAAAGCAATGGATAACCTGATGAAGGGTAGAACAAGCTTTGTCATTGCCCATCGGCTGTCCACGATTCGTGATGCGGATCTGATTCTTGTCATGAAGGACGGAGATATCATCGAGCAGGGCAACCATGAAGAACTGCTTGCGAAGAATGGGTTCTATGCAAACCTTTACAATTCGCAGTTTGAGGATATAGTTGCGTAACAGCCTTTGCGGGCGATATAAATTTATTGTAACAACACCTGAGTTGGCAAAACGGTTCAGGTGTTGTTTTTTTTCGAGGGAAAATCTCGTTACATTTTCCCGTCAGGCAAAAAAGCTCTCAGAGCAGAATGATCTGATGTTTGTCCCAGATCATTCATGTTATCCCAGGTTACTTGAGAGAAAAGAAAAAATTTGGTATGCTATTGAGAAGTAGAATCTTCGATAAGAAGCACGGGGGAAAATAATGAATTTAATTTTATGTGATGATGATAAAGTGTTTTTAAATAAACTGGAAATCAGAATTCGAGGTTTATGTCAGAAACATAAGATTGCAGTGAAAATGGAGTGCTACGTATCTGCGAAGGAGATGCTGGAAGGAATCAAAAATCTTGATGAGATTTCTGTTTTTTTTATTGATATCGATATGCCGGAAGTGAATGGATTTGAGGTTGCATCGTATCTGAAAAAGTGGAACAGAGAATGTTGTATTGTGTTTGTATCGAATAAGGATGATCTGGTGTTTCAGTCATTGGTGTATCATCCATTCTTTTTTATCCGCAAGGCACATCTGGATGAGGAACTGGAGCCGCAGTTGCTGGAACTGCAGAAAAAGGCAGGAAAGAAAGTTCCCCAAATAGAACTGCAGACAGGGCGTCAGAGTGTAAAACTTGCATTGCGTGATATCTGGTTTGTGGAGAGCGAGAAGAACTATCTGCTTTTCTATCGGGAAAAAGATACGAGGGATGAGGCGATTCGTGTAAGAATGAAAATGTCAGAAGCGGAGAAAAAACTAGAAGCGCATAAATTTGTAAGGACACATAAAGGATATTTGGTTAACATGAACTATGTATATCGGTTGCGCGAAAAAGAACTTCTGCTATTGAACGGGAAAAGCATTCCTGTCAGCAGAAATTATCTGAATCAGGTTCGAATGAAAATTATGGGAGTGGTGATGGAATGAGTGCAACATTTTGGAAGGTTTTTGAACTTGCAATTTCTGTTTGGGAAAACATACTTTTGTTGGAATTCTGCATGGATTTTATGCAGCAGAAACCCAAAGGGAAAAAAGGTAAAATTTTGTGGGGAATTGCAGTGCTATTTGGGCTAATCTTTCCTGCGTTGGAAAAGTATCCTGCGTTATATGACAGGTGGGAAATGTGGATCACATTGATTTGGCTTTTTGTCTATTTGATGGTGGGTACACAGGGAAGTGTTCTGAGAAAGGTTACTGCAGCGGTAGTTGCGAGAGCAGTATTGATGATGGTAAACACAGCGATCCTTTTCGGCGGCAGTTTTATCCTTCAAGAAAGTGTTGCATCGTTTATTCAAGATCAGGATACAGTAAGAATTGCGATCATGCTATTATCAAAAATTTCTTATTTTTTTGTTGGTAAATTACTAAATAGTCTTTTGTTTGAACGAGAGAATCTGATAAGCTGGCAATGGATTGTCATGGGATGCAACCTTGTTTTCTCAATTATTGCGGGAAATACTATTATTTTGGTAGTAAGAGATCTGCCAAGTGTGCAGATGCAGGAACAGAAATGGATTTTGCTGTGCGTATGCTGTATCTGGCTGATGTGCCTGATTATGTACTTTATAGTACAGCAAATGAGCAAGGATAATCAAACAAAGCTAGAATATGAACTGATGAAAGAAAAAGAGAAATATTCAAAGGAAAGTATGGAAATTATTAAGAGAAGTAATGAAGAATTACGAGAATTTAAACATGATTTGAAAAATTATCTTTTACCTCTGCAAGAGGCAATGGAGACCATGCCGCAGTCGGAAATGGTAAAGGTATGGGAAAAAATTAATCAGAAAATTGAAGATGTGCAGACACTAATTCAGACAGGAAACAGTTATGTGGATTCTATGATTAATACAAAAATTACTCTTGCGAGAAGTGAAAAAGTAGATGTGAAGTGTACGATTCTGAGCAAAATGGAAGGAATTGATGATTTGGAATTTTGCTCTGTGTTTGGAAATCTCATGGATAATGCGATTGAAGCAGAGCGGAAAGTTACAGAGAAGAAAGAAATTATAATTTTTGTAGAGGAAAAAATGGGATATCTTCGGTTGGAGATTCAAAACAAAATAGAAAAATCTGTTTTAAATGAAAATTCAAGTTTGAATACGACGAAGAAAGATACAAGCAGCCACGGGATTGGGCACAAAAGTGTAAAACGGACGATGCAAAAGGTAGGTGGCGCGTTAAAGTATTATGAGACAGGAGATTTGTTTTGCGCAGAGGCAGTATTTCCGATAAAATAAGATAAAACGTAATAAAAAAGACTTTATTTGTATGAAGGAAGCAAAAAGAATGCGGATTTCAAAGAACAAAGTTTTATTTTTTGCTATCTGTACTGATTATCCCAGATAGAGCATGATATCCCAGATCCGTTGACGATGGAGAAAAATTTCGCTATGCTTCGAGTAACAGAAGAGAAAGAACGAAATTTTGAAAAGAGGGGATATATGGGAAAGAAAGTATTGGGAATTATGGTAATATTACTGTTCTTTACAGGTTGTCAGAATATGGGAAATGAGTCAGAAAATTTGCAGCAGGTAGAAAAACAGGAAAATGGAGAAGAACGGAATAGTTCTATCAGCAATGATGAAACGGAAACAAATGTGACACCTGAAAATGATCAGGAATTAAGCAATGGTGAGCACATCCGTTTTCAGCTTGGCAGTCAGGCCAAAATTGATGCGATTGTTGACATGCCGGACAAAAAATGGAATGAGTTTGAAAAATGTGTGATAGAAGTGGATGGATTTCAAGGAGAAAGTGTGTTCAATAAAATACTTGGGAAAATTCCGGAAAGTGGATTGGAAACAAGAAAAGGAGACACAGGAGAGCCGGACGTTTGTTATTCGTATGAGGGAATACTTGGCGAACAATTAAAAAATCAAAATGGAACGGTGTCTGTCAGCAATATATTAGGAGTGGAAACGGAAGAAGGAAAAAAAGTTTATTATAATTTGCCTGTTGAATATATTACATCAGCCTATGGTGAAGGGATTTTGGTCAGAGACAATGAGCAGGAAATTTCATTGGAAGACGAAGAAAAGCTGATAGAGGAAGGAAAAGAGTTTGTTAGATGGATTGGAGACTGGGAAAAAGTTGAATTGACCAGTAAATACAGTTTTTCGTATGAACAGATGGAAAAACAGCAGGAATTAATGGAACAGGCAATCGAGAATGGAGAATTGCTAAAGCCTCAGAAGATTCAGAAATATGAGTGGTCAAAAGCAGATGATTGTTTCCTGTTGTTTTTTCAGGGTTATCTGAATGGGGTTCCTGTATTATGCAATGAAATTAACCGGCAGGATGATCTTTATATTCCGTCATCTAAAATACAGGCTGTTATAACGGAGGGCGGAATTCAATATCTTCAAGCAGTTAATCACTATGCTATTCGGGAAAAGGAACCGGTATCTCTTGCGGAAAAAGATATTATTTTGGAAACGCTGAGAAATAAGTATGATTTGGCAATTGCAGAGCCGATTACGCTGAATCAGATGAAACTGATTTATTACCCGATGACAACGGGAAGAAATGAAACAGGGCATTGGATGTGTGATATGATTCCTGCGTGGCAGTTTCGATTTATAGAAGATGAGATCGAACAGTATGTTTACATCAATGCACTGGATGGACGGGAAATTGCAGGGTGAGTTTGTCTGAGATTTACGAGTTACTCAAAGAATAAATTGTTTTGCGGAAGATGTGACTCCGGGCTAAGCGGGTCACATCTTTTTAAAAGACGAAGAGGATAAGAGATTGTTGCGGAAGGACAAGAAGGTGATCTTTCATGAATTTTTTTCGAATGATAAAAATGGATTTTAAAAGAATGTTTTTATCAGGAAAATTTTATTTTGCCATCGCAGATGCGATGCTGGTTACCGTGTTAAACATCAGTCAGGAAGCAATGCAGAGCCGGTGGAATGCATCGGTATATTACCTGGTTGTCAGCAGTCATGGTGTGGGGGCATTTTTTGAAGTGTTTTCTGTGCTGGCTGTGCTGCCGTTTGCGCTGAGCTATTGGGAAGACAGCAGAAATGGCTATCTTAGATGCATTGAGACACGCATAGGGAGAACAGCATATTGCTGGTCGCATCTGGTGGTTGCCTTTTTCGGTTCTGTGATCAGTATTTTTCTGGGAATGGCAGTTGTTTATGGCGTTTTGGCATTAAAAATACCGTGGATAAAAAAAGAAGAGCTTGAAACATTAACAGGCAGTTTAAGCTATGGAAATGGACTCGTTCTGCCGTTTTACCTTGCCGCAAGATTTGGAGTTGAGGCTGTCAAGTATGCATTTATGGCAGTTTTTGCGCTTATGATATCGGGAAAAATAAAAAATCTGTTTGTGCTGGTCAGCACACCGGCTCTTTTTTATTATGCAAGCCAGCTTGTAGCAGAAGCGCTGCAGCTGCCGGGCCAGATGAGATGGTACCAGCTCCATGGGGGAAGTATCCGGAATTTTAAGGATTTTTTTGTGATAGCTGGTTATTTCCTTATTCTGACAGGAATGGAAGGTGTAATTTTCGTGCGAGTGGTAAAGAGGAGGGCGCAGAATGGATAGAATACGGATGAGCCTTCGGGTATGTCAGATACGTTTGCGGAAAACATTCACAACACCACGGTTTTATGTTGCGCTGTTGTGGATTGCGATCCTTTTTCATGTAATGACGGTGGGTATTCGAGGCTTCTGCGAGCAGACCGGAGTTGATGTGACTTTTTGGATGCTGCCGTTTATGACCAGATATAATGGAGACCAGATTATCATTGTTCTTGGGGCTCTGCTGCTTTTCTGTGATGCTCCGTTTCTGGAACCGAACAGCGGGTGGCAGATTTTGCGGGCCGGGCGGAAAAGCTGGTTTTGGGGAAACATGCTGTACATTGTGGTTGTTTCCTTTTTTTACACCATATGCTTAAGTATGATTCCGGTACTGCTTGTGTTTCCGAATGTAGGGTGGGAAACCGGATGGGGGAAGGTGATCAGTACGCTGGCTCAGACGAATGCGGCATATACCTTTGACCAGGAACCGTTGGATTATCTGATCCTTTCGAGATTTTCGCCGCAGGAGGCAATGGGACTCACAATGCTTGCGATCTGGTGCCTGTCGGTTATGACAGGCGTTGTGAGTTATGCCGGAAATTTTCTGGTACACAGGGGATTTGGAATCGTCATCAACTGCGGCATCGCACTCACTGCGCTTCTGCTCAGCAAATTTTCCAGCATCACAATCGGCTATTACTGCGCGCCGCCGCTTTGGATGAATATTGCGAGCTACAAGTGGCAGGGATATGGAAACGGGCCGTCGATGGCATATGTTTACAGTGTCTTTGCGATTGTCATCGGCGCATGCACGATCCTTTCGTATCTCGGGATCCGGAAAAAGGATCTGAACTTTGTGGAGGAAATCTGAAAGAATGGAAGAAAAGATAAGAATAGAAAACGTGACAAAAAAGTTTGGCAGCTACGCGGCGTTGGACGGGATCAGCCTGAGCTTCGAAAAAGGAAAAATTCACGGAATGATCGGAAGAAACGGAAGTGGGAAGACGGTACTGTTCAAATGCATCTGCGGATTTCTCCGGGTGGACGATGGCGCGGTTTTTGTGGATGGAAAACAGATTGGGAAAGAGATCGAAGCGCCGGAGAGTATTGGCGCCATCATCGAGACACCGGGCTTTCTTCCGGGCTACAGTGCCAGACAGAATCTGCAGTTTCTCGCCGGCATCCGCAGGAAGATCGGAAAAAAGGAGATCGATGCGGCCATCCGAAAAGTCGGACTGGATCCGGAAGCGAAAAAGCATGTCGGCAAGTATTCGCTCGGCATGCGCCAGCGTCTCGGTATTGCACAGGCGATTATGGAGGAACCTTCCCTTCTGATTCTGGATGAACCGATGAACGGTCTCGACAACCAGGGCGTGCAGGAGATGCGGCAGCTGTTTTTGAAACTGAAAGACGAAGGAAAAACCATTCTTCTTGCCAGCCACAACCGGGAAGACATTGCAGCACTGTGCGATACGACGGTGGAGATTGACAGAGGAAAGATTGTAGGCTGACGGAAAAAAGTTGCTCGTTTTTGGTGAATCTCATTGTCTTCCGGTGAAGCAGAGAATATAATAAAAACACAGAGAAGATCGAATCTTACGCTATTTGGTGTAGGATGGAGACAGGGAAAACAAAAAAAGATTACGAAAACGAGGACATGAACAATGGCAGACAGACACACAACAGAAAAATTGCTGGAGGGCGAACGCCTTTCCGGAAAGGTGACACTCTTTGCAAAAGTAACGATTTTACCGGGTGATGAGCTTCCGTATCATGAGCATCATGGGGAGACAGAAGCGTATCACATCCTGTCCGGTGCGGGTATGTATCAGGATAACGACAAAACCTACCCGGTGCAGGCGGGCATGACGACGTTCTGCGAGGACGGCAGCGGCCATGCGGTTTCCTGCGCAGGGGAAGAACCGCTCGTGTTTCTGGCGATGATTCAGAAAAAAGTAGAATAAGCAGGTACGGATATGAGCAGAAAGAAAAAGCCCAGAATGGAATACCGCTATTACGAAGTGCCGGAAAAATGCCCGGTGCTGGTGCTGCAGGGAGAAAAATGGTTGCAGAATTATGGGTACCAGATTGATTATCTGCATTTTCATAACCTGATGGAGATCGGTTTCTGCTATTACGGTGAGGGAACGATTGTTTTGGAAGATGAGGAACTGCCGTATCATGGCGGTATGTTTACGGTGGTGCCGAAAAACTTTCCGCATACAACAAACTCAAAAGAAAACAGTGTATGTTCCTGGGCATGGGTGTTTGTGGATGTGGAAGGATTTATTACAGAGCTGTATAAGGGCAATATGCGCATGGCACAAAAGCTGATTGCGCGTATTAACCAGAAGGCCCATTTTGTGAAAAATGAGGAAAGGCCGGAGGTCGCGGAGATGATCAAACTGATCATTAAATGCATGGGTGAAAAACGGGAATTTTATCTCGAGGAAGTGAAAGGACTGACCAGAGCGCTTCTGATGCAGATTGCCAGATGGAATGAAAGGGACGAGGAGCAGGAAAAGAATTCTATTGTAGATGATGCCAGTATCGCTCTGATTCTGCCTGCGCTGGATTATATTGGAGAAAATTATAAAGAGATTCTTCGAATTGAGGAGCTGGCAGAGGTATGTCATATCAGCGAAACACATCTGCGCCGTATTTTTCAGGAATCCATGCGGATGACGCCGGTTGAGTACATTAACTGGGTCCGGATCCGGGCGGCATGTAAGGAACTGCGGAAAACAAATATTTCTGTAAATGAGATTGCAATGCGAAGCGGATTCACAACAATTTCTACATTTAACCGTAATTTCCGCCGGATTCTTGGTGTATCTCCACAGCAGTGGCGAAGTGCACCGGAACATTATGAACGAAAATTGTTGAATTTTGATATAAAAACACAGGAAGGATGGTGATGTCCGTCAAAATGCATATAAATGGTTGAAAATGCATAGTATAGAGTTAAAAATGCGCACAAACGACGGGAAAATATGTTATACTTTGTACATGTTGAGGGAATAAAAACATAAAAAATGTACAAAACAACCAAAAAATTTCTGCGCTGTAAAAAGTGCGGAGGTTCCGGTTGTAAAATAACATCTTAAGGAGGATGTGCAATATGAAAAGAAAAATTGTATCAATCGTAATGGCATCAGCAATGGTATTTGGACTGGCTGCATGTGGTTCCAGCGGAGGAACTACAACAAGTTCCAGCAACGGCGGAAACGATGCATCAGCAGCAAGTGAAACCACTGCAAAATCAGAGAGCAGCGACGTAGTAGAGGGCAGCTCTGATGATGACAACACCTTAACCGTATGGACCTGGGACCCGAACTTCAACGTTTACGCGATCAAGAAAGCAGCTGAAATTTATGCACAGGATCACGAAGGATTCAAAGTAGAAGTCAGCGAAGTACAGTCCGACGACATTGAAACCCGTCTGACCACAGCAGTTTCCGCAGGAGACTTAAGCACTCTGCCGGATATCTTCCTGATGCAGGATAACTCCTTCCAGAAATATGCAACCAACTATCCGGACATCTTCACCGATCTGACCGATTCCGGAATTGATTTCAGCGAATTCTCATCCGCAAAAGTTGCTTACTCTACTCTGGATGGGAAGAACTACGGAATTCCGTTCGACAATGGTGCCGTTATCGAGTGCCTGCGTACTGATATGCTGGAGCAGGCAGGCTTCACCGTAGATGATTTCACAGATATCACCTGGAATGACTTTATGGAGAAAGCAAAAGTTGTCAAAGAGAAAACAGGCCAGCCGATCCTGACATCTCAGGCCGGATCTCCGGACCTTGTTATGGAAATGCTGCAGTCCTGCGGTGAGTCCCTTTTCAACGAAGATGGATCTGTCAACATCGTAGACAACAAAGCACTGAAACCAATCCTTGAGATTTACAGCCAGATGGTAAAAGATGGCACTCTTGTAGAGGTTACTGACTGGGATCAGTACATCGCATCCATCAACAACGGAACTACAGCAGGCGTTATCAACGGATGCTGGATCATGGCTTCCATCACAGCAAATGAAGATCAGTCCGGCAAATGGGCAATCACCAATATGCCGAAACTGGACGGCGTTGACGGAGCAACCAACTACTCCAACAACGGTGGTTCTTCCTGGGCAATTTCTTCCAACTGCAAAAAACAGGATCTTGCCATTGACTTTATGAAATCTACCTTCGCAGGCAGCACAGCTCTTTACGATGATATCATCGCAAAAGGCGCTCTGGCAACCTGGGCACCGGCAGGAGATTCCGAAGCATATGCACAGCCAGTTGCATTCTTCAGCGATGACCCGGTTTACGCAAAGATCGTTGATTTCGCAACCAAGACTCCATCCAACATCACTGGAGCATTCTACTACGATGCACGTGATGCTGTCGGAACCGCACTTTCCAATATCATCCAGACAGGAGCAGATATGGACAGCGAACTTCAGACCGCACAGGAAACTGTAGAGTTCAACATGGGTGGCTGATATCCTGCAATACATAAAAAAGTAGGACGATAAGAAACGGGTCTGCTTCCTGGACAGACAGAAGCAGGCCCGTTCTGTATCTATGCGGTGTGTGTTTGAAAAATGATTTCTGCAGGAGAACATGAAATGTTGTCTGCAAAAAGATTTTTTCAAACACACGCCAGGTAAAAAAAGAAAGGAAGATTCCATGAGCAGTCAGAAGAAAAAAGGAATGAACTTGGAAAGAAAACAGAATCTTACCGGCTGGGCTTTCCTGATGCCGGCAACGATCCTGATCGCATGGATGAGCTTTTATCCGATGATTCAGGCATTCATCCTGTCTTTACAGACAGGTATGGGCATCAACCTAAAATTCAACGGATTTGCAAACTATGCCCGTATTTTAAAAGACCCGACCTTTAAACAGACCTTAAGCAACACCTTCTTTTATCTGATTATTCAGGTGCCGATCATGCTGATCCTCGGCCTGATGTTTGCTTCCATGCTGAACAACAAAGATCTGCGTTTTAAGGGACTGTTCCGTACCTGCATTTTCCTGCCGTGCGCAACATCTCTCGTATCTTACGCGATGATCTTCCGTTCCCTGTTTGCAAATGACGGTTTTATCAACACCGTTCTCCGCGGCCTCGGCATGAACCCGATCATGTGGTTCTCCAATGCGTGGACAGCCCGTGCGGTTATCATCATCGCCCTGATCTGGAGATGGACCGGATACAACATGGTCTTCTATCTCTCCGGTATGCAGAACATTGAATATTCGATCTACGAAGCAGCCAAAATCGACGGCGCAAGCCCGCTGCAGACTTTCTTCAAGATCACCGTTCCACTGTTAAAACCGATGATTCTGCTGACCACAATTACTTCTACCAACGGTACTCTGCAGCTGTTCGATGAGTCCCTGAACCTGACAAACGGAGGTCCTGGAAAATCAACCATGACCATGTCTCATTATATTTACAATATGTCCTTTGTACAGAGCCCGAACTTTGGCTATGCGGCAGCAATGTCCATCCTGATCCTGATCATGGTAGCCATTCTGGCACTGCTTCAGATGAAAGTAGGTGACGAGCGATAATGGGAAAAGCAAAGAAATTTTTCATGTATCTGATTTTAACGGTAGCGTCGATCCTTTCTGTTTTTCCGCTGTACTATATGTTCTGCGCGTCTACAAACAGAAGTATTGATGTCATTGCCGGAAAACTGATTCCGGGTACGTATCTGATTGACAACTTTAAAGCGCTGATTGCGCAGCAGAACCTGCGCCTTGCACTGTGCAACTCCTTCCGGAATGCGACGGTGCTGACCATTCTCTGTCTTCTGGTCTGCTCGATCGCCGGTTATGGATTTGAGATCTATCATGATAAAGCAAAAGATGCGGTATTTACCGTACTTCTGACTGCGATGATGATTCCGTTCGCAGCCATCATGATCCCAATGTTCCGTATGTTTTCCCAGCTAAAGATGGTCAACACGATGGCAGCTTTCATGCTTCCTTCGATTTCAACACCGTTCATGATCATGATGTTCCGCCAGGCTTCCCGTTCCTTCCCGCACGATATCATCGAAGCGGCAAGACTCGATGGCTTAAGCGAGACAGGAATTTTCTTTCGTATGTATATGCCGACCATGAAATCGACGTATGCGGCAGCAACAATCATCACCTTTATGAACGCATGGAACAACTACCTGTGGCCGAAGGTTATCTTACAGAACAATGAATCCATCACCATGCCGATGCTGGTAGCGAACCTGCTCGGCGGCTACACTGTAGATTATGGTGTGCTGATGCTCGGCGTATTTATCTGTACGATCCCGACAGCAATTATTTTCTTCTGCTTCCAGAAGAGCTTCACAGAAGGTATCACAGGTGCCGTAAAATAAGAAAAAGAATCGAACAGAAAAGGTGGATATTTGGATGAATATCCACCTTTTTTTCAAAAGATCAAAAAGAACAAAATTCCAGAAGGAGGAAAATAAAAATGGGTGTATTTCAGTATGAAAAAGTGAAGGACCCGACGTACTATGGAGAAAACCGGGTGGCGGCGCATTCCGATCACAGATATTATGGATCGGTGGAAGAAATGGAGCAGCATGTGGAAAACTTCCGTCACAGTCTGAACGGACTGTGGAAATTCCATTACGCAAAGAACTACGAGAGCACGATTCCGGGATTCGAGACACCGGAGTATGACTGCACAAAATGGGACGATATCCGCGTGCCGGCACATATCCAGATGGAGGGATATGACGCACCGCAGTATGCCAATGTGCAGTACCCATGGGAAGGAAGAGAAGAGATCCAGCCGGGCGAGATTCCGGAGCGGTTCAATCCGACGGCTTCCTATGTGAAATATTTTGAAGTGCCGGAGCAGATGAAAGGAAAACGGCTTTTTGTTTCCTTCCAGGGAGCAGAGAGCGGTATTGCCGTATGGCTGAACGGAACGTTCCTTGGCTACAGCGAGGATACGTTTACTCCGTCCGAGTTTGAACTGACCCCGTATCTGAAAGAGGGCGAAAATAAACTGGCTGCGCAGGTTTTCAAATGGACGAGCGGAAGCTGGTGCGAGGATCAGGATTTCTTCCGTTTCTCCGGTATTTACCGTGATGTGTATCTGTACACGATTCCGGAGGTTCACGTTTCGGATCTGAAAGTACAGACGCTGCTGGATGATACGTTTACGAAGGCAGATCTGGTCATTGATACGAAAATGATCGGAACAGGAAAGGTAAAAATTACCCTGTTAAAAGACGGAACGGCACTGCAGAGCACCGAAGGTGTGCTGGATGGGGAAACACAGTTTGTTCTGAAAGTCGATCACCCGGAACTGTGGTCCGCAGAGACACCGGTGCTGTATGATCTTCTGCTGGAAGTCACCGCAGAGGATGGAACGGTGCAGGAACTGATTCCGCAGAGAGTCGGATTCCGCCGCTTTGAGATGAAAGACCACATCATGATGCTGAATGGAAAGCGGGTTGTCTTTAAAGGCGTCAACCGCCACGAGTTCAGCTCCGTATCCGGCCGTGTCGTTTCGAGAGAAGAGCTGATCAAAGACCTGACGACGATGAAACAGAACAACATCAATGCAATCCGTACCTGCCATTACCCGGATGCGGTCGGCATTTATGATCTGTGCGATGAATACGGTCTTTACATGATCGCGGAGTGCAACATGGAGTCCCATGGAACGAGAGATACGGATGCGGTACGAAGCGGAGATTTCTCCGGTGTTGTACCATGCGACCGCCCGGAGTGGATGGACTGTATGCTCGACCGTGTCAATTCGATGTATCAGAGAGACAAAAACCATCCGGCGATTCTGATCTGGTCCTGCGGAAATGAATCGTTTGGCGGAAAAGTTATTTTTGAAATGTCCCAGTTATACCGGAAAATGGACCCGACCCGTCTCGTTCATTATGAAGGAGTTAATGACGACCGCAGATACAACGACACCAGCGATATGGAAAGCCGGATGTACACCACCGTCAATGAAATCCGTGAATTCTTGTCGAAAGACAGAAGAAAACCGTATGTCTGCTGTGAGTATGCACATGCGATGGGAAATTCCTGCGGCGCCATGAAGAAATATATGGATCTTGCCGAGGAAGAACCGCTGTTCCAGGGCGGCTTTATCTGGGATTATATCGACCAGTCAATCTACAAAAAAGACCGCTACGGAAAAGAGTTCCAGGCGTACGGCGGAGACTTTGATGATCATCCATGCGATTACAATTTCAGCGGAAATGGTATTGTATACGGCGGCGAGCGCGATGCTTCCCCGAAGATGCAGGAAGTAAAATTCTGCTATCAGAACATTGCTGTGGATGTACAGAAAGACAAAGCAGTTGTAAAAAATAAGAACCTGTTTGTGAATACCGATGCGTTTGACTGCGTGGTAATTCTCGAAAAAGAAGGAAAGAAACTGAAAGAAGTGCCGATGGAAATTTCCGTGGAGCCGCTTTCCGAAAAAACAGTGGAGCTTCCGATTGCCGTACAGACCCTTCCGGGCGAGTATGCGGTGACCGTTTCCTTCCGCCTGAAAGAAGATACCATATGGGGCAAGCGCGGCCATGAAGTTGCATTCGGACAGGGTGTTTATGAAGTGGAAGCACCGGCGAAAGCAGAAAAACCGGCGAAATTTGAAGTGATCCGTTCCAACCATGATTTTGGTGTGCGCGGCGAAAATTTTGATGTGATGTTCTCCGATCTGAACGGCGGACTCGTATCGTACCGTTACGGCGGCGTTGAGATGATCAAAATGATTCCGAAACCGAACTTCTGGCGTGCGCCGATCGACAATGACTGCGGAAGCCTGATGCCGATGCGTTACAGCCAGTGGAAGATTGCTTCAATGTATCTGTCCCACAAATATCCGAACGGCAGCCATTATCCGGGACTGTATGCGCCGGAAATCGAAGTACACGAGGACTGCGCAGAAGTCAGCTACCGCTATGTAATGCCGACCACACCGGCGAGCGAGTGCCGTCTGACCTACCGTGTCTTCGGCGATGGAAGCATTCAGACGACGCTGACGTATGATCCGGTGAAAGAGCTCGGCGATATGCCGGAATTCGGCATGATGTTCAAACTGGATGCCGATTATGACAACGTTACCTGGTACGGCATGGGACCGGAGGAGACGTATGTGGACCGCTGTGCCGGAGCAAAGCTCGGTGTTTATAAGAATAAAGTCGAAGATAATATGGCGAAATATCTCGTTCCGCAGGAGTGCGGCAACAAGGTTGGTGTACGCTGGGCAACCGTGACGAACCGCAAGGGCCGCGGTATGATGTTCAGCGGCGACAAGATGGAATTTTCCGCACTGCCGTACACACCGCACGAGCTGGAAAATGCGATGCATCCGTATGAACTGCCGCAGGTACATTACACCGTTGTGCGCGTGGCAAAACAGCAGATGGGTGTTGGCGGAGACGACAGCTGGGGTGCACAGACCCATCCGGAGTACCTGATTCCGATTGATAAAAAACTGGAGTTTACCTTTACGTTTAAGGGAATCTGATGCGTTCAGCCCATTCTGTCCGTGGACAGGATGGGCTGTCTGCGAAAGAAAAGGAGACAAAAGCAGATGGGGAAAGAAGTAAATTTTGGAAAGCTCCTGCACGGGGGCGATTATAACCCGGAACAGTGGCTGGATTACCCGGAGATTCTGGAACAGGATCTGGCGTATTTCAAGAAAGCCAGAATCAACGAGGTTTCGCTTGGCATGTTTTCCTGGGCATTTTTAGAGCCGGAGGAAGGAGTTTTCCGTCTGGAATGGTTAAAAGAGGTGATTGACCGCCTGTACGAAAACGAAATTGTGGTTATGCTTTCCACGCCGACGGCGGCAAGACCGCGCTGGATGGCGGAAAAATACCCGGAGGTGCTCCGTGTCAATGCAGCGGGAGAACGGAATCTGTACGGGGAGCGCCATAATCACTGCTATACCTCACCGGTTTACCGGGAAAAAACGAGAATCATCAATACGAAGCTGGCGGAAATGTTCAAAGATCACCCTGGCGTGATTGCATGGCATATTTCGAATGAATACGGCGGAGAGTGCCACTGCCCGCTGTGCCAGGAGGCATTCCGCGGCTGGGTGAAGAAAAAATACGGCACACTGGAACGGCTGAACCGTGCCTGGAATACCGGGTTCTGGAGTCATACTTACCAGAGTTTTGACCAGGTGGAGAGCCCGTCTCCGAAAGGAGATTCTTCGCTGCACGGACTGAATCTGGACTGGAAACGGTTTGTGACGGATCAGACCGCGGATTTTGTAAAATGGGAAATCAAAGCGCTGCGGGACGCTGGGGCAGAACAGCCGTCTACCATCAATATGATGTATAACTTTACCGGACTGAACTACTACAAGTTTGCCGATGTGATTGACTTTGTATCCTGGGACAATTATCCGACCTGGCATAAAGAGGCGGAGACGGTAACAGCGATGGATACAGGTATGCAGCATGACATTATGCGGAGCATTCAGAAAAAGCCGTTTTATCTGATGGAGAGCTGTCCTTCCGCAACGAACTGGCAGTCCGTCAGCAAGCTGAAAAAACCGGGCATGCTGCAGGCCGCGTCACTGCAGGCAGTTGCGCATGGGTCGGATAGTGTGCTGTATTTCCAGATGAGGCAGAGCCGCGGTGCATCCGAAAAATTCCATGGGGCCGTGATTGACCATTATGGCGGATCGGATACCAGGGTATTCCGTGAAGTGACGGAAGTCGGCGTAGCTCTGGAGCAACTGCAGGAAGTGAACGGTTCGCAGAACCCGGCGGAAGCAGCCGTGATTTATGATGTGGAAAACCGCTGGGCAGTGGAAGATGCGGCGGGTCCGCGGAATGCAGGTGTTTTTTATAAAGAAACCGTGGAAAAACCATATCAGGCATTCCGGAAACTGGGCATCAATGTGGATCTGATTGACGAGACGAGGAGTCTCGACGGATACCGTGTTGTGGCGGCACCGATGGTTTATCTGCTGCGGGAAGGATGGACGGAAAAGGTTCGGACGTTTGTGGAGAACGGCGGAATCTTCCTGCTGACCTACTGGTCCGGCATTGTGGATGAGACGGATCTCTGTTACTTAGGCGGAACACCGCATGACCTGATGGATGTGATGGGATTCCGGAGTATGGAGATTGACGGCTTATACGATGGCGAATGGAACGAAGGAATTCCGGAGCCGGAAAATCCGCTGCATCTGGAACGGGCATACCGCTGCAGTCATCTCTGCGAGCTGGTACAGCCATCGACGGCGGAAGTGCTGATGACATACGGAAAAGATTTCTATGACGGCATGCCGGCGATGACCCGGAATGTGTATGGAAAGGGAAAAGCGTATGCCGTTTGTGCGGACTTTGAACAGGGACTGTACGATGAAGTCTGCTTGAAACTGGCAGAAGAGGCCGGTGTGGAGCGGATCGTGGAAGAAGTTCCGGAAGGTGTGGAAGTGACAGTGCGCGAGCAGAAGGACGGAACACGGTACGTGTTTGTCCAGAACTTTAACCGGGAGGCCGTTGAAGTCAAACTGCCGATCGAGCGCTATCCGGTATGGCAGGGAACGTATGACGGAACGATCGGAAGCTGGAAGACGATTGTGCTGAAAGGAAGATAGAAGAGAAGAAAAGTCTGTTGAGAAAAACCGGAATGGGCTGTTTCTCAACAGACTTTTTTCGTTCATGCATTTGCGGCAGCGTCTTCTTCCTGCGCCAGCTTTTTCTTATACGCTTCGCCCCAGTCCCACATCGCATCCATGATCGGGCGGAGGCTGAAGCCGAGTTCCGTCAGGGAATATTCGACACGCGGCGGTACCTCGGCGTAAACTTTACGGTTGACCAGACCGCTCTGTTCCATCTGGCGGAGCTGGGAAGTTAAAACTTTTTGAGAGACGTGACCGATGGACTTTTTCAGCTCGCCGAACCGCATGGTGCCGTGGAGCAGCAGATCGCGCAAGATCAGAATTTTCCATTTATCACTGATCAGAGTCAGCGTAGTTTCCACCGGGCAGGGCGGAAGATCAGCAAGAGAAACGGGTGTTTTTTCTGCGGATGACATAAGAGAAAACCTCCTTTTTGAAGAAAATAATGATTTGAAAGATGGCGGAAACGTCTGATTTTACACAATAGTATCTTTTGGGTAACTACACCACAATATTGTGCTTACTTTACGAAAGAACTCTATGGACTTATTATAAAGCCATCGAAAGAAAAAAACAATTCAAAAAAACAAAATGGAGGAAAGTAAAATGAGCAAAGCAGTAGAATTTTTAAATGAGAATCCGGTACAGTATCTGGCAACGGTAGGTCGTGACGGAAAGGCAAAATGCCGCCCGTTCATGTTTGCAGGAGAGGTTGACGGAAAACTGTGGTTCTGCACCAACAACACAAAAGATGTTTACAAAGATATGCAGGAGAATCCGGAAATCGAAATCTCTGTTTCCAGCCCGTCCTACGCATGGATCCGTCTGCACGGAACCGCAGTGTTTGAAAATAACATGACTGTAAAAGAAGTGTGCATGCAGAACCCGATCGTAAAAGGCCAGTACCAGACCGCTGACAACCCGATTTTCGAGGTATTCTATCTGGACAATGCACACGGTGTAATCGCAGACTTTTCCGGAAACCCACCGTACGAGTTTTAATCTGTCACTATGAATTTGAAAACTGCGTGTCGCATTCTCGTTACTTTAGCCTGCAAATAAAAAGTCAATACTAAAATTGAA
>NZ_QUJK01000011.1:0-97909 GCF_003480905.1 Blautia sp. AM28-27 | reverse complement strand
TAGTTTTATAAATGCTTACGATTTCTGCTCTTTGCTAAAGTTAATGACATTGCATAAACACTGGGTTTGCGAGGTGTTTTAATCTACTTAAGTGTCAAAGATGAGATAATACTAAGGCTGGTATCGGTTGTCAATACATAAATTCTGCAATGTAAAATCATGAAACACTGCAGTTCCCCCTGTTTGCTCTGAGGCATAACAAAACAGTCCAACTCTGCACCCTGTAAAATGGTCCAGCTTGAAATACAATTTATGTACGCTCCCTAATCTTTTCCACTCGCCATGACTCCAATATCGAAAAACTACAATATCTTTCATATCAGAAAAATCAGCAGAAAGTTCCAGATGAGCAATCGGGCAATCCATCTTAACCCTCTCATGTTCCTCAAGGTTTTCACCTTTTTGGATGACAGGATATCGACTGTCATCAGCAGGACTCCCGGCACGCATAACCAGATAATACTGATCTGCCTGACGTGTTATTGCAATCATTCCATAACAACCCTGAAGTGCACAGATACCAGCATAATCACCATTGTTTAAATCAGACCCATCAATTACAACTGAAGCACGGCACCCGGGCCAGATCATTCTCTGCGTTAATGTATTTCGTGCTTCACACAAATCCTGGCACAAAGAACCGGCAGTTAGTTTTAATCCTCCATTTTCATCACAGTCAACCAGACGATAATCTGGCACATGATTCCACTGCCATGCTTTATGAATCGATATTTTTCCACCTTCCTTTTTATACTGAAACTTGTCATTCGCAGTCAGGGGTTCGTATACATATTCCGGTTTTCTGTTCCTCAGTAAAATCGGTTCTACTATTTTCCCATTACTTCCAAATTCCGGGAATCCATGAGTAAAATCTACCGGAACCAGAATCGGGATTCTCCCTACCGCTCCAGAATCCTGAAAAAGGAAAGCATACCATTCGCCTTCCGGTGTATCTACAATTCCTCCCTGTGCCACACCGCAATTGAAATATCCCCGATCATCATCCAGTATATCCCGTCCGATAAACTCACTCTCCAGACTATCTGAAACAAAACATGCCTCTGTTCTTCTTCCCGCTCCGCCATTGGGCCAGTGAATCAGAAATACATAATACTTACCGTTAATTTTATATGCATGAGCTCCTTCATATCCCAGACGCACATTTCCTGTATCCTCAATGATCTTTCTGTGCAATCCTCCAGGTTTCGGACTGCTCAGATCAGCAGTTAATTCTGTAATATAAATCTGTGTATTTCCATATACAATATAAACTCTGTCATCATCAAACAAAAGAGAGCAGTCATGGTAAAATCCTTCGATATACTGTTTTTTCCACGGCCCTTCTATATTTTCTGACTGATACAGATAAGTGCGATGGGTATCATTGGCAGCAAAGCACACATAGAATATACCATTATGATACCGCAGGGATGCTGCCCACATACCCTGTCCGTAAATATTTTCTCCATTCTCCATACACTGTGCCGGTGTATGATCCAGATCATCAAAAACGTAACCCACACGCTCCCAATCTGTCAGATTATAAGAACGAAGAATCTCACCCCCCGGCATAAAGTGCATGGTTGTACTGATCATATACCAGATATCCCCCACGCGTATCAGATCAGGATCCGGATAGTCCATGCCAATTAAAGGATTGTAAAAATCTTTCATTGTATAAGTCTCCTTTTCATCATTCACTTTTGTTTCCCGTCCGCTCATCCACTACTTTCTGCATTTCTGCAAAAAATATCTCCGGATGAACGGATTCGTAACTTTCCATATACTTCTCCCAGATAGAATCAAAATCCTCTGTCATAACCAGCTGCGGCAGATATTCACGTTTAACCTGATCCATTTTCTTCCATACCAGTCCTGCCTCAGAACCCGTTGTCAGAATATCCGCATAGGCATACACGGGAAACCACTCTCCCGGTATATCATGATTTCCCAGCATATCTACATAGTCATTACATCCATACGCTGACAAACATTCTTTCACATCCTCCGGCAGAGCAGCATAAAATTCCTCCGGCTGAAATTCCGGTGAAAAAGCATTGATTCCATCTTCATAATTTCCTTCTAATCGTGGAAAATAAGCATAAGAGCAAAAATGTGTATTTTTATACTGCGAATCAGCAACCATATCTCTCTGCTCTTCGGTCAGATAAAACAATCCGTTCTCGTCCACTTCATAATCTACCCCTTCAATTCCCCAAAAACGAAGTTTCTGAATATCCTCTCTGAGCAAATCATTAAGGAACTGAAAAGCCCCCTTTACATCTTTACAACTTACTGTGACAGATATTCCTCCTGAAACATCTGGCTGAGTTCCATTCTGGGTATGCCACTTATTTTGTACATTTCTGTCGATTGTAATGGGAAGAGGCACATAATTCATTCCCTCTCCCTGCTGACGCAACATATCATCCACGGTATAATAAAACTGCCACCACTGATCTGACATACCAAGAACACGTCCGGTAGCAAGTTTTTCCAGATACTCACTATAAGTCTGTGTGTAGAACTCTGGATCAAGAATTCCTTTCTGAAATTCTTCATTTAATATCCGGTAATATTTTCTTGCCGTTGCTGTGGTATTATAATCCTCCACTTTCAATGTATTTGGATTCACAATGCAGCAGCCATCATTAGGATAGCCATCTAAAAACTGCGGCACATTTTCCAGACAAAAATATCGCCAGTCATCACAAAGAACAGTATATGGTACAAGGTCATCCAAAGGATGAGCGTCCACATAAGCCTCAATAAGATTAAAGTATTCTTCCAACGTACGTATTTCTGGATACTTCGCCCATTTTAATACTCTTGTCTGTATCCAGAATGCTTCGCCATTATGCAGAATATCTTCTGATGGATTTTTTTGATTCCCAAACTGGGGGATCCAGTAAATATGCCCATCCTCCTGTTTTAACAGTTCCCACTGACTATCAGTAAAATAACTGCGCAGATTCGGGTATTCATCCCAATACTCATCAACCGGAATCAAAGCATTTGCTTCATATAAATCAATATTGCCGGAAATAAAATCTGGATACTCTCCTCCGGCAATATAGGAAGCAATAGCCTGGTCGGAAGTCTGTCCTACCAGCCATATCTCTTCACATTCTGCTCCTGTCAGTTCCGCGATTTTCTTTTTTATCTCATTATCCTCATCAATCTCCTGTCCTAGAACAGAAAAAAAAGCCGAATATTTTCTAATCTCCGGCTTTTTCCTATTTCCTATTTGCCAAAATGCTGTTCCCGCCAGAGCTACGACGCAGCATAAAAGTGTACATTGTTTCCAGTACTTTCTCATATATCCGTTTCCCTTCTTAGAAATTAAAGTATGCTTCGGTGTATCTGCTATGAGGGGTGCACCATGCTTTGCATAACATGACACCTTTTCAAGATAATAGTACCCAGAAATTCCGCTGGAATTTCCGAGTACACAGCTTAGAATCTTTAATTATTATAACGGATACTCTTACTGGTTTTCAATAGCCATCCATGCAAAGTCCGCATGATTTTCTGAAATTTCACCATTGGAGGATGCATACATTCCCAGGCAGCAACCTGTAAAACCGCCCGCCAGTTCAGTACTCAATCCTGTCATATCCACATCAGAAACAAGCAGCATCTTTTCTTTTCCCTGAACTTTATAGTAGAAATCTGTCTTCTGTCCTCTGCCTCTGATTTCCAGAGTTACAAATCCATCTTCGATTTCTTCAGCCGCCAGTTTTTCTTCTTTGTCACCCAGACGACGATTGAGTAACAGCTGCACCTTACCGTCACACATCATTTTGGTAAACCGAACATGATGTGTCTCATCACACAGAATGGCAAGACCAGCTTCCTCCCCATTTACACAGGGGGAAAACTCTATTCCCGCAGATGCAAGATACAGATATTCCTTCTGTCTTACAGCAACGAAAGCAGGACAGGATGTTTCATTTAATGTCTGCGGCAAAGTCGGAAGTCTCAGATATCCACTTCTCTGGAAAAGATCGTATTTTTCCCAAAGAGGCTTCCGAAGAGTCATGCATTCCATCGGGAGTTTCTTCTCGAAGAAATGGTATACCTGGCTTTCAGGTTTCATTTCTGCCCCATCTCCCGGAAGTTCGACTACCGACTCCAGCATACCGACTCCCGGATTCACAACAGGCCATCCATCTTCCCATGTCACTTTCGCAAGAAATGTATCGCGACCTGTATTTACATAGCCTTCGCATTTTCTGGAACCCAGCATAACCACATACCAGTTTCCATGGCCATCGTCCACCAGATCACCATGACCCACAGCAGTGATGGGATAATCATTTCCCAGATGACGATGCGTCAGAATAGGGTTATTGGGATTGCCCTCATATGGTCCCCACACACTTCTGCTTCTGGAAATCGTCATACTGTGATTTGGTCCTGTACCTCCCTCAGCATTCATCAGATAATAATAACCATCCTTTTTGTAAAGGTGAGGTCCTTCCGGCCAGATCACATGATGCATGGCACCTTTCCAGATTTTTTTGCTTTCACCAATAAGCTCCATGGTCTTCAAATCAAGTTCCTGAACCCATATCTCCCAGTCCCCATTATAACGAACTCCGTGCTTCTGGTTTGGTCTTGTTCCTACATAATAGCAATGAACTGTTCCATCTTCATCTTCGTCAAAGAACAGACTGGGATCAATCCCCGGAGCATCTTCATCCAGATAATAAGGATCAGACCAGGGACCCTCCGGGCTTTCAGCAGTTACAATAAAATTGTCTCGATGTGAAACATTTGTTGTAATCATGTAATAGCGTCCCTGAAAATACCTCAGGGTCGGTGCATAGATTCCCCTGGAATGTCCGGCATTTTCCAGATGGAGCTGTGACTCTCGGGTAAGCACATGACCGATCTGCTCCCAGTTAGCCAGATCTTTGCTGTGATAAACAGGAACACCAGGAAAATAAGCAAAGCTTGATGTTACAAGATAATAATCATCTCCCACTCTGCAGATGGAAGGATCAGGACGAAAACCCGGTAAAATTGGATTGTTAGCATAATGCATAATAATATCTCCTGTTAATAGATTCTATAATTTCCACTTAATGCAAGAAAAGCGAAGAAATAAAGGCAATTATCATAATATCTCCTGTTTCCTGTACGCAGAGGTGTATTCCAAAACTTGCGGACACAGGCAAGGGCATGCTCATTTTGTACCAGCAATCCTGCCTGTGCATTCACTGCTGTCATGGCCACCGGATGCAAAGCTTTTCCGGGGATTACCGTACCATCAATGGCAAAAATTCCATCCTGATGTTCCTCCCCTGCTGTCTCACAGAAAAATTTCAGAAAGTGCTTTCCTTCTTCCACTTCCCACTCATCTGCACCAAACCAGGCATAATCCAGAGCAATATTAGCAATCGTGCGATAGGCATCACTGTAATACCAGTCATGTCTCCCCCAGATATTCTGCCCTTTTGTGCAAGGGGTTCCATCATACTCTGCATACTCTGCACACAGGCCGGTCACAGGGTGACATGCCTTCTTCAAGTATTCCCTGCTTGCCTTCGCTGCTTCCTCCCAGAAAGAACGGTCTTCTTCGTAAGACCACTGTGCAAATAATTCATAAAAATGAGGCAAATGATAGGAAGGATCTGAAAAATCCACTTCGGTAATAAAACGTATCAGGTGGTTATCCGGATCCCACATGGCACGTCCCGCTTCTCCGTTTTCTCCTTTATGAATACAGGTATGCAGCAACTTTTTTGCCTCTTCGCTATAAGCAAAAATCCCTTCCCCGTCGCCCCAGCGATGAGAGGCAAAAAATAATGCCATTGCAAAGAACTCTTCTCCGTCCGGTGCCGGGCCATCAGCGTTTCTTGTGCCATCTGTTCCACAAGACCATGCAAAATATCCGGCATTTTCACCTTCAGTCATATACATATAGGTTCTTGCCCATTTCCATATCCTGTCAAACTCTTCTTTTTTATTCATCTGCACGCACATCATCATGCCATAAGACATGCCTTCCGTACGTGCATCCAGATTACCGGTATCCTCTATGTATCCAAGATCACAACCGACGGGATGATAAATTCTTTCCTCATCACTCCCATAAAAAAGAGTCTGAAATATTTGATCTATTCTATTTTCTATTTCCTTTTTCTCATATCCGGCTAATTCGAATATATTTGGATAAATTCCTGTGTAAACGGCTCCCTTTTCCATCTTTATCTTATTCCTTTACTCCTCCGATGGTCAGACCGGCTACAAAGTATCTCTGAAGGAACGGATACAGGCAGACAATCGGCAACATGGTCAATACGGTAGCTGCTGCACGTACAGAGGTTGGAGTAACTGCACCTGCTGCATTTTTCATAGCTTCTGCAGAATTACCCTGATTGGTAACGGAAGAAAGCAGTTTCATCAACTCATACTGCAAGGTTGTCAGGTGTACACTCATACGGTTGTACAGCATGGCATCGAACCAGGAGTTCCACTGACCAACTGCCACAAACAAAGCTACGGTCGCATACACCGGTTTACACAGCGGTGAAGTGATTTTCCAGAAAATCGTTGTGTATCCGGCACCATCAAGCTGTGCAGACTCTTCCAGACTCTCCGGAAGACCGTTCATATAGGTACGGATAACCAGCATATTAAAGGCACTGAACATACCAGGAATTACATAAACCCAGAAACTGTTTGTCATTCCCAGGTTTTTGTACAGCAGGAATGTTGGAATCATGCCACCGTTTACATACATGGTAATAACCCAAAATAGTGACAACTGTTTTTTGAACAGGAAATGTTTTCTGCTGACGATAAATGCCAGAATTGCATTGGCAATCAGGGCCAGCAAAGTTCCAACTACTGTTCTTGCCACAGAAACATAAGCACCTGTCAGCAGGTTATCTTTCTGTAAAACGGTAAGATAGTTCTTCCAGGTAAATTTTCGGGGCAACAGATAAATCCCACCCCTCAATGCATCCGTACCGTCATTAAGTGAAATTGCCACTGTATTCAGAATCGGATATAGTGTAATCAGCACGAATAGAATCATGAACAGGGTATTACATATCACGAAGATGGTATCCCCAACCGATGTTTTTTTCCTTTTGTGAAGTTTTTCCATAGTCTGATTTCTCCTTTCCTAAAACAGCCGCTCGTCACCGGTCCGTTTTGCAATCTCATTGGCGATGACAACAAGCACGATGCTGACAAAACTCTTGAAGATACCTGCCGCAGTACCAATTGCAAAGTCATTCTGGCTGATACCCCATTTCAATACGTAAATATCAATTGTCTGTGCCACGCTCTGTACCAGACCATTACCTAACAGGTACTGGATTTCAAAACCTGCATTTAATACGTTACCTACATTCATCAGAAGAAGAATCATAATAGTCGGACGGATTCCCGGTAATGTAATATAGCGGATTCTCTGCCATCTTCCGGCCCCATCAATATTGGCCGCTTCATAAAGGGAAGGGTCAATGGATGTAATTGCAGAAAGATAAATAATGGCATTCCATCCTGTTTCCTTCCATACATTGGCAAATGCCACGATTGGCCAGAAGAATTTTGGATGAGCGAAGAAATTCAAAGGCTGATCAAGAATACCGAATTTCAAAAGAAGCTCATTCACAATACCCGTTCCGGACAGTGCGTCATGCAGAATACCAGTTACGATAATCCAGGACAAGAAGTGCGGCAGGTAAGAGATTGTCTGCACTACTTTTTTTCCACCCTGAGACTTTACATCGTTCAACAAAATAGCAAATAAAATTGCCATAAAGAAGGTTGCTACCAGGTTGATTACACCCATAGCCAGTGTATTTCTGATAACACGCAGGAATGTGGCATCAGAAAACAACTGCTGGAACTTTGCCAATCCTACAAACTGAGAATGCAGAAGTCCATCCTTGGGACGGTAATTCTGGAAAGCCATCAGCCATCCTCCCAATGGCAAATAGCAGAAAATCACACCATATAATACAATAAAGGCTGACCAGATCAGCAGAGCTTTCTGTCTTTTTATTTCTTTCCAAGTGATTTTCACTTTCATTTCTGTTACTTTTTCTTTTTTTCTTTTTTCTATAGCAGCCATAGTCTCCTCCTAAAAAGAGAGGGCAGATGAACCGGTCTGTCACACGATACCGCAACCGACATCTGCCCGATTTATTCACTTATATTCTACTGATACTTCTTGGCTTCTTCCATTCTGCGATCAAGCTCTGTCTGCATTTCTTCCAGGAAATCCTGAGGATTACATTTTTCGTATACACTCATGTACTCATCCCATGCAGCTTCAAAATCTGATGCCATTACTACTTTAGGAAGATATTCATGCTTGATTTCTCCCATCTTTGTCCATGCAATACCACCAGGTGTGCTTGTTGTCATAGTACTTGAGAAAGAATACATTGGATACCATGGTCCCGGAGCCTCACTGGTTCCAAGCATGTCTACATATGTTTCAGCACCATAGGCATCGAAACATGCTTTCACATCATCCGGCAGTCCATCATAGAATTCTTCGGGCTGGAACTGTGGCGACATTGCGTTGATTCCATCACGGCTTGTTCCGGTATACCCTGGGAAATAAGAATAACCGCAAAAATGTGATGCTTTATAAGCAGTATCAGCTGCCTGAGTTCTCATTTCCTGAGTTTTATAGTATTTACCATCTTCATCTACTTTATAGTCAACATCTTTTACGCCCCAAGAACGCAGATCCAGTACTTCCTGAGAAAGAAGATCATTCACAAACTGTAGTGCACCTTCCACGTCATCACAGCTTGTTGTAATAGCAAGACCGGCGGAAACATTCAGAACACTACCGGAGTTATGCCACTGATTTTTAATTCCTCTTTCAATTGTAATCGGAAGCGGAACGTAGTTGCATCCCTGTTCACCCAGCCCCTGCTGTTTCAGTGCATCGTTTACACTATATGCAAAATCCCACCACTGGTCGATCATTCCCAGCACACGTCCGGTGGAAAGTTTTGCAATATATTCATCATAAGTCTGTGTAAAGGATTCCGGGTCTACAATACCTTTCTTGAATTCTTCATTCAATTTTCCGAAGTATCTCTTAGCTGTAGGTGTTGTATTATAATCAATGACCTGCAAGGTTTCCGTATCTACCATAACACTTCCATCATTTGGATATCCATCCAGGAACTGAGGTGCATTTTCCAGACAGAAATAACGCCAGTCATCACAGAGGATTGTGTATGGAATATTGGTTGTACCATCTTCCATTGTAGGATTGGCCTCATAGTATCTTTCAATCAGATCAAAATACTCATCCATGGTCTGAATATCCGGATAATCTGCCCATTCAAGAACTCGAGTCTGAATCCAGAATGCTTCATCATTGTGTGTTGTTGCTTTTTCCTCACCGTAAATATTACTGAACTGTGGAATCCAGTAAATATGTCCATCCTCCTGGCGAAGTTTATCCCATTCTTCCTCTGTAAAGAACTCTTTAATGTTCGGATACTGATCAATATAGTCATCCAAAGCAACCAAGGCACCGGCATCATAGAGCTGAGCCATACCATCTCCACCATCAATCAAATCCGGATACTCACCACCGGCGATCAAGGTTCCTACAGCTTCCTCAGCAGTCTGTCCTGTAAGCCATGTCTCTTTACATTTAGCACCTGTAATCTCAGCAATTTTCTGCTGAATTTCATTATCATCATTGATTTCTGTACCGGGAACTGCAAAGAATGCAGTAAATTCTTTTACTTCGCCATCAGATGACTCTGCACCTGTGTCTGTTTCTGCTTTGCCACAGGCCGCCATGGACACCGCCGCTAACAGCATAAGGGATATTAAACTTTTTCTTTTCATAGACTCCATCCTCCTATTTCTTTTGATACTATAAATATTTTCCTATTCGTCTGCAGAACAAATACGACTTATCAAGTAACTATATTGTACCTTCTACAAAAAAAACCTCAACCGGACAAAGCATACAAAAAGACAGGACAAATTATAGAACCCTATCATTTATCCTGTCTTTTTTCAGTTGGAAAATTTCTTCCATTTTCTCAGTTTTTCAATACTCCGCCCTGTCTGCGGAACTTTGCAGGTGTGCATCCCTTTGCCGCAATAAAACGGTTAATAAAATAATCGCAGTCTTTATATCCCACATCCAGAGCAATCTGATAGATTTTATCACTGGTATACAACAGTCTCTGAACTGCCTGCTCCATCCGATAGTTATTCAGATACTCTTTAAATGACTGTCCGAACTTTTTCCGGAATATCTGTCCCAGATAAGCACTGTTCACATAGTACTTTTTACTCAATTCTCTCAAAGTAAGATTCTCTGCATAATTTTCGCGTATTTCTTTCTCAACATCTCTAATTACGCCTCCCCTGGAAATATTTTTGCGAAGCTGAGCCAGATATTCTGCATACTCCAGAGCAAAACGCACCATATGCACACTGCTGCCTCTGGTGACTCCCTCTTCAAATGTGCTTTCACCAATGAAATGTAGAATTTCTTTCTGATCGACACAATCATCCTGCTCAGTTGCCAGATAAATCAGCTGAAACAGGAAATAATTAATGTTAAGATTGACTGTATCTGCGGCAAGTCCCATCTGCCGCATTTCTTCATACAGATTTTCCACACATTTACGGATCTGTATCTTATCGTTTTGCTCAATGGCTGATATCAACGCATCCAGGCTCTGTTTGCACAGGATAATACCCCCATTATGAATCTGTACCTCTTCTTCATAAAAATACATTTTCTTTTTTGCACGGAATGCTTCCAGAGAGTTCAATACACAGGCGGTACTATAGGATTTTGCGAGTCCAGAAATGTCTGATACTTTTTTACCCGCCAGCAATTTTACAGGACGCTGAATTGCCAGTTCAAGACTCTCCTGAAAGTCGCTCAGATACTCAACTTCACTGATTGCCCGGTTCTTCGCCATATAATCACAGTAAATAAAACCTATATCGTAATTCTTCTCATTCCAGGACACATCAAAGAAACAGTGACTGCTGTCTTCTTTCAGGAAATCCTGACAGGCCTGATGCAGTTTTCTCTGAATCAGACAGTATTCCCCATCCTCCTGTTCGGACATGTCTCCTATATCATAGGGTTCCAAATAAACATATCTGACACTGTCAGAAAGATTCATGTGACTTTTTATATATTCCAGATTCACCGTGTCATACTTTCCACAGAGAAGAGCAATAATATTTCTGGTCAAATATTCATGTTCCAGCTTTTGTTTTTTCTTTTCATTTTCCCTGGCAGCTTCTGACACTTTGGCTACTCTGCGCAGTACACCCAAAAGCTCCTCTTTTTCCACCGGTTTCAGAATATATTCCATACATTCATAACGAATTGCCTGCTGTGCATAGGAAAAATCACTGTAACCACTTAAAATTATAAAATAAGCATCTGAAATATTTTCTCTGCGTATTGTCTCCAAAAGTTCTAGTCCACTCATTACCGGCATCTTAATGTCTGAAATGACCAGATCCACCTTATGCTCTTTCAGATATGTAAGTGCTTCTGCTCCATCGGCAGCAGTATATACAATCTCATACCCTTCCTGTTCCCAGTCAACAAACACCATAAGCCCCTGTACAATAAAAGGTTCATCATCAACCAGCAAAACCCGCAGCATGTTCTTATCTCCTTTGTTTCTTTTCCATTCCCAAGACCCCTGTTGAAGTCTTATCTGTGCATCTGTATTCTATCATCCAGAGCGTCTATCGGCATCCTGATCTGAATAGTAGTACCGATTCCTACTTCACTCTCTATATGAAAACACACTTTGTTATCCGTTATCATTTTCAGTCTGAGGCAGGCATTGATAATACCTACACGCCCCTTTTCTCTTAGTTTCTCGATGCTTGCATTACACATCTTTTCCTTTATTTCAGCCACTTTGTCCTCATCCATACCGCTTCCGGTATCCTCCACTTCGATCCAGATATCCTCATGTTTACGATAAACCCGGACAAAAATCCAGCAGGAAGCTGTTTTACTCTCAATCCCGTGCACACATGCATTTTCCACAAAAGTTACGACAGTCAGTCTTGGAATCTGAATATCCTCACATTCCGGTTCTATGTCCAGCTCATAGGAAAGCCTGTCTCCAAAACGATACTTTTGAAGTCCCAGATATGCCTCCACGAATTCCAGTTCCTTTTTCATTCTGACAAAATTTGTACTCCAATCCACATTCTGACGTTCCATCACGGCCAGTTTTCCCACCATATCCGCAGTTTCATACTCTTTCTTTAAGATACTGTGCATCCGAATGCTCTCCAGGGCATTAAACAGGAAGTGAGGATTCACCTGACTCTGCAGTGCCAGAAGTTCTGCATTCTGTCTGGCAATATCCATCTCCTGTTCTCTCAGACGATCCTTATACACCGTCTGAATCAGATCATTCAGGCGGGATGCCATGTGATTATAATTGAGCATCAGACTGCCTATTTCATCTTTCCCCCGCACATATGAGATTTCCTGAAGATGATCCGCATCTACGTGATCAAATGCTTTGCTCAATTCTTCCACCCTGGCAGTAAAAGAACGATTAATAAGCCGCATCAGAATCCACGGCATCACCGTATTAATCAACACCAGAAAAACAATCAACGGCATATGATTCCATATCTGTGCCCGTATCCCACGACTTCTTTTACAGACTGCAATCTGTAGATGTTCTCCATAAGCACTGTATTCTTTCTGATAATCCGGCTGTATGTTTTCCTTCCATTCGCTAAAAGGCCACCCTGGCTGATTATATCCGTTATTAGAAAGCAAAATCTGATTATCTTTACATATATAGATCTCAGACTCATAATTCATATTATCCAGATTGCGTACAAGACTACTGTAATCCATTTCAATCGTCACTATTTTTTCACAGCTGTCCTGTCCGGAAAAATTTAGTTTTCTGATAAATAACACGCTGCGCCGCGGCTGCACTGCAGAACTTTTCCACTGGTCATAATAAAAATACAATACTGAATTATTTCCCGCTTCCTGCAAATATCTATACCATTCTGTCTCACGCACATCAGACAGACGGATGAAATGTCCGCCATTGATAATAGTATCATTGTCCGCATAAATCGTAACCACTGTATTATCCGTACCCATACTGGTCTCAAACAGTGAATTCTTCATAAATGCTTGATGTCCCGTCACATAATCCAGAGGAGTCTCATACTGTCGATTCAAAAACTCCTCGATATACCCGTTCATATAAATATTTTTTGCTTTCATTGCGGCATTTTCCACTTCCCGGGAAAGATTATATATAACAGCACTTGCATCATTTTCCATCACATGCCGCTGCTCCACTCTCTCGGATTGAACCACAATAAATAGAATAACACTGTCTGTAATGATAAGTGGTATCAGCATACAATAGATATACAGAATATGAAGCTTTTTCTTCAGGTTAAAGTCATTCATGGTATTTTCTAATCTATCAATCAGTCTCTTCATACGCTGCCCTCCTGTAGCCATCATACCATATTATGTTCCAAACATCCAGAACTATCTCTTCCAGCTTTCTGTCGGACCCATACATGAGATCCGGGGGACGGTGCCTTCCCTATAGAAAACTATTTTCTCTACTGCAAAAATTTTGCTTAAAAATTCTATTTGCACTTCATTGAATCCTTTGTGCAGTGAAATCGGTACGCAGGTTTTATGAACCTGTTCTATAATACCCACAGCCCAGAAATCATCATCCGGATTTCCCGCCAGATAGTTCTCCGGAACTGCCCAGGCAGCAAATCAGCTTGAGAATTTCCTGATCTTTTACCTCTCTGCTGCTCATTTCCAGTTTCAGCCATTTGCAGGGTTCTGCTTCTATTTCACAGAGAAAAGAACCCTCACCGTCATTCGCCACTTCAATGATAACCTCACGGTTTCCCGCATAGAGAAAATCTCGGATTTCCAGTGATTCACAGACCCCATAATTTTTCACAAGGATTCTGTCATCATCTGTACGTGAAACCATCAGGCGAGGTTTTCCAAAAGGTTCCACATACATTCTCACCGGATATCGGCAGCCATCTTCATTTTTACATCCTCATAAGCATCTTACTCTACTAGAAACGGTACACAGTACCCACCATCAAATATTTTCATTTCTTATGATATCTCCTGAAATATAATCTGGAAAGGAACTACCGGCAATTCCTCATCGCTGTATAAATTTGCTTCCCACGGACAGTCATTCCATGCATAGGATACTCCAACGGTATCTTCCGTTATGGATACTTCGACAGTATTTTCTCCTGTCAGTTTTCCCTCGGCTGCTTTACGGCTTCCATCTTTACAAATAATATCAAAACCTCTGACCGGTTCATTCTTATCCTGTCGCAGAGAAACTCCTGGTACTTCTTTCAGATCCAGAGTTCTTTTCTCTGTATGCAATACAATGCCTGACGGTTCGAAAACAAACTTTATACTTCCAGTATTTCTAATGGCTGCAGCAAGCTCCGGATTTCGGTATGATACGTTTCTGCCATAAATTAATGTTTCTGCCGCAAGTGCCGCACGTACGCCGACTGTTTTCTTATCGGTAGGATGCAGATCGTTGTATTCTCCCAAGTCATAAGCCTGTACCATCATGGCATACGGCAAACCGGCTGTTTTTCTCTGAGCCTCACGAAGTCTTGCCCACTGTATGCCGTCCGTATGAAGTTTTCCATCAGAAAATCCTGCCAGCTGCACAAAAATGAACGGCATATCCGGCATCTGCCAGAGGGTTCTCCATTCCTCGATCATCGTGCTAAATTCCTCCTCATAGGTTTCCGGCCGCCCGGTATTGGATTCACCCTGATAGAAGAAACATCCTTTGATTTTCCATCTTCTGATGGGATAGAGCATTCCCTGATAAAGTCCACATGCTTTAAACTGGAAAAATGTCATCTGCGGCAGCGATTCCATCCGGTGGATGATTTCATAATTCCAGTCACCGGAAAGAGATACCTTTTTCTCCAGATTGCTGCCATAACAAAGTTCATACACCTTTCCAGGTACAAATCCTCCTTCCTGTCTGAAAACCATCAATTTAACTTCGATGATATTCTCTCCTGCATGAAGAATTCCCTCCGGTATCCGATAAATTCTGGGTGGGTACTGGTATTCCGTCTCTCCGATCAATGTGCCATTAATTAAAATCTTATCTGCATCAATCATAGCACCGAAATAAAGAATAGCTTTTCCTTTTTCCGGTTTATCTTTTTCATCCAGCACAAAAGTTTTTGTAAAGCGCAATCCTCCATAAAACTGATCCAACACAGTATTTTCAAAGAAACCAGGAATACAAAAACTGCCCTTATTATCTGCCGCATAATCCATACCCGATTCTTTCAACGCCTCTTTTCTCCACCAAAGCTCTCTTTCTTCCTCCGCTTTGATGGTTGCTTCCGGATATTCCTTCTGCCGGCATTCTTGAATCTCCACAGCATCATAACCCAGAGCTGTAACAGTCTCCTCGCTACACCAGGATTTCACCGGTGTACCTCCCACAGCAGTCTGCAGAAGTCCAACCGGTATTCTTTCCCTATCATGAATTTCTTTTGCAGCAAAATATCCCACAGCACTAAACAGCTGCAGTTCTTCTCCCTTCGCTTTAATCCAGCAGCCCTTTTCCAATTCCTGACGTTTTTCTCCAAATACATATTCCTTGGGGACTTCGAACATACGGATTTCATCCTCTGAAGTATGCAGAATTTCATCTGCATACCGGTCCATCACCCGCTCAATGGGCAGTTCCATATTAGACTGCCATCCCAGAAGAAATACATCACCAAACAGTACATCATGAATCACAAGTTCTTCTTCCCCATCTGTCATCCTGAACTCCCACGGACCGCCGGCAGGCATTTCCGGTATCATCAATTCAAAGTATCCGTCATCAGCACAGATGGTTTTAACCTGAAAATTTTCAAAAGACAGTTCTACCGTTCTTCCCTTTTCACCATATCCCCAGATACTGTTTTCTACATCTCGCTGGAGAATCATCTCGTCACTGATTAACGAAGATAATCTCATCACTTTTCCCATGCTCCTTTCCAGACCGCAGTTTTACACTTCAGCTGCGAATGTATTGACAAATCCACCTTTTCCTGTCAGGGTCTTACTTCTTTTATCCGGCTGTGAAGTGCCTGTATAAACACAGTATTCACCGGATAGAATCTGTGCAGCGCCATCGATATCAAACAGTTCGAAAGCTTCCGGTTTTAAAGTCAGAACGACTTCCTGCTCCTCGCCCGGATTCAGAAATACCTTTTTCAAAGCCTTTAACTGGGGATTTGGAGTTCCGTCACAGCAGGATTTTACATAAACCTGTACGGTTTCTCCTCCGGCCATCTTACCGATATTTCGAATCACTGTCCGTACAGTCATTCCTGTACCCTTTCTGATGATTCCTGTTTCGGACACCTTATCTCCTTCGTAAACTGTAATCTCAGGTTCTGACAGACTGAACTCTGTATATGACAGTCCATAGCCAAAGGGATATAACGCTTCCTGTTCCATATAACGGTAAGTTCTTCCTTTCATGGAATAATCCGTAAACTCCGGCAGTTCTTCCACGGAACGATAGAAGGTTACCGGCAGTTTACCTTCCGGTGAACACTCTCCAAACAACAAACGTGCCACAGCCTCTCCACCTCTTGATCCAGGATACCATGCCTGTACGATAGCCGGAATATGCTCGTCAGCCCAGCTAAGATCCATAGCACTTCCGGTCAATGAAACGAGAACCACCGGTTTTCCACTTTCATATGCCGCTTTGAGGATTTCATTCTGCAGCCCCGGGTAGTTCAGATCCGGTTTGTCACCGCTGGCAAATTCATTTCCTGTATCGCCCTCTTCACCTTCCAGTGTAGCATCCAATCCAAGGCAGACAATAACCACATCACTGGCCTCGCATACGCCTTTCACTTCAGCCAGACGATCGTTTGGTTCTGAGAGAACACAGACACGGTCTTTAAATAAAGCACATCCTTCCGAGTACATGACACGAACATCATCGCCTACATAATCCTGAATTCCTTCAAGAACGGTTACATAACGGGAAGCAGTTCCCTCATAGTTACCCACAAGTGCTGCTCTGCTATTGGCATTTGGCCCGATGACTCCGATGGTTTTCATATTATTCTTATTCAGAGGAAGAAGTCCTCCTTCATTTTTCAGAAGAACCAGAGTTTTTTCAGAAATCTTTTCGTTTATACGGTTATGTTCCGGTGTGTCGTTTTCTGTATAAGGAATACTATCGAATGGAACTGTTCCCGGTTCTTCAAACATACCAAGCTTCATACGTGTGGTGAAAAGATTGATGACCGCCTCATTGATTCGTTTTTCATCAACTCTTCCTTCACGTACTGCCTGAACCAGATGAGGGTATGTACAACCACAATTCAAGTCACAACCGTGATTCATAGCCATCGTTACGGATTCCACCGGTGCATTTGTTACATGATGATTTTCATGGAAATCACGCACTGCCCAGCAGTCACTGACAACGTGCCCCTCAAATCCCCATTCTTCTCTCAAAATATCTTGCAGAAGTGTCTTACTGCCGCAGCATGGTTCTCCATTTGTCCTGTTATATGCACCCATCACAGCTTCTACTTTTCCTTCCTGCACACAGGCTTTAAATGCCGGCAGATAAGTCTCATACATATCCTGTTTGGATGCAACAGCATTAAAATAATGTCTCTCTCCTTCCGGTCCGGAATGTACAGCAAAATGCTTTGCACAGGCTGCTGCCTTCATATATACAGGATCATCTCCCTGAAGTGCCTGAATAAACCGCACGCCCAGGCGTGATGTAAGATAGGGATCCTCACCATACGTTTCATGACCTCTTCCCCAGCGCGGATCACGGAAAATATTTACATTAGGTGCCCAATATGTTAAGCCTTTATAGATGTCTCTGTCACCATATTTCACATGCATATTATATTTTGCACGTCCTTCAGTGGCAATGATATCAGCCATCTCCGCAACCAGTTCTTCATCAAAAGATGCAGCCAGACCAATTGCCTGTGGAAATAATGTCGCTGTTCCCGTTCTAGCAATTCCGTGAAGTGCCTCATTCCACCAGTTATATTTGGGAATTCCCAGTCTCTCGATTTCTGCCGCTCCGTGAAGTGTCTGGGAAACCTTCTCCTCCAGCGTCATCTGTGCTACAAGTTCTTCCGCCCGTTCTCTAAATGTTTTAGCCATAAGTAATCTCCTTTTTTGTTCATTTTCTATATTATAAAAAAGAATCTATTGTTTTCCTTATTGATTCTTGCTATACTTTTCCTATATTTTGCTATTTTTGAAAGGGATTATCTTTTACTATGATTGAAGATCTCAAAGGAATGAAAGAAACGATTGCATATGGTTCTTCACAGTTTCGATTGATGAAAAATCAGGAGACTGAAGATTATCCGCCACACTGGCATACAAGTATTGAAATTATCATGCCTTTAGAAAACGGCTATCAGGCCGTAATAGGAAATGAGTGCTACACACTAAATCCCCTTGATCTGTTATTTATCAACAGTGGGGAAATTCATTCACTGCAGGCGCCTGCCACCGGTAAGCGCCTGATTTTTCAGGCACCATTGTCGCTTTTTTATTCTATACCCGGTATGGGAAGCGCACTGCTGCTGTTACCGGAAGCTGTTTGCCTTACGCCGGCTTCCTGTCCGGAACTCTTTCAGGAAGTGTCTGCAAAATTCAAGGAAATCATCCGGGAGGCTGAAAAAAGTAATTATCTGGCCGATACCTGGGTATCCTCTGCTGTTATTCAGATTGTTCTTCTGCTAGTACGCCATAATTTCGAACATACTCCTCGATTTACCGATGTATCCTTTTCCTCCCGCAGAGAATACATGGAAAAATTCACAACGGTCTGTCAGTATATCGATACCTCATTTCGGGAAAATCTGACACTTGAACAGGCTGCAGAAATCGCAGGATTCAGTAAATATCATTTTTCCAGACTTTTTAAAGAATTTACAGGAATAACATTCCAAGAATACCTCACACGCCAGCGTATCCGCCACGCAGAAGAACTGCTGACCGATTCCAAAATCTCAATCACTGATATTGCACTGGCCTCGGGATTCTCTTCTGTCAGTAATTTTAATCGGAGTTTTCAGATGTATAACCACTGTTCGCCTTCGCAGTTTCGGAAAAAACTGATGCATGTATAGCGGGGCAGGGTGACCATGGTCACTCCTCAATCAACTTGCTATTTCTCCAAGTCAATGATAAAATCGAATTACATTAGATGGTTTATTACAGCTTCGGAGTAGGGATTATGAGAAACCTTGTGAAAGAAATTATCACAGGAAGATGGCTTAAAAAAATGAGTAATCTTACAGTTAATACAAAAGAAAAATTTTCCATTCAGCAGATTGCTGCGATTGGAGTAATGACCGCAGTAATCTGTGTGCTGGCACCTTTTTCACTGCCAATCGGGCCGGTACCGATTTCACTGACGAACTTGGCTATTTATTTTGTACTGTATATGTTGGGGGTAAAAAGAGGGACCATCAGCTATCTGGTGTATCTACTGATCGGACTGGTGGGAGTTCCTGTATTTTCCGGATTTACCAGTGGTCCTGGAAAACTGTTTGGACCGACAGGCGGTTATCTTATTGGATTTATTCCAATGGCTATCATAGCAGGAATGGTAATTAACCGCAAGATTAATAACAGATTGCTTTGCTTTATCATGTTGTATGCTATGCCTTTGGTACTGCATGTCTGGCATATGAAGCACACATGGATCTGTTGGCCGCATTGATGGCAGGTGTCATCCCGTTTATTCCGGGAGATTTAATCAAAATGGTTCTTGCTATGATATTGGGACCACAGATTCGTAACCGGTTGATTCATGCAAACTTATTCTAAGTAAAGACGATTCATCTGTGTATCGGTTTTTTTTCCTTCTGAATTTCTGGTAACTCTATACGAATAATATTTCTCCCCGATACTCATCGGGGAGTTTTTAAACACCACCTCTGAAACTTGATCCTGCGTTTATATGTCTGATAATAATTTTTCCCGCAACAAGAGACAGATGGCAAGCTGTGTTCCAATGATCACACCGCAATCCATAATTGGAGAAAATGAGGAAAAAATGAAAACCATAGAAATTATTGATGATGATATTTCGATTGGAGATATGCTGGCAGAAGTTCTGCCCTAGATTCAGAATGTTCCTGTAATTGTCCTCAGTGCCAAGATTGATGTTGAATCTTTTGCTCGGTGATGCTGCTGACTATATGACCAAACCGTTTGAAATAAAAGAACTTCTTGCACGGATTACTGTTCAGCTTCGGAAATGAAATACAGACAGAGAGACAGTCATTGTCGATCGGTCACTTAAGCCTGGATACACAAGACTGCACAGAACGTTCGCTTAAGAAGCACATCAGTAATCTACGAAAAAAATTGCAGGATGCAGGTGGTACAGACTGCCTATATTTCCCTTTTTCCATAGAAAAAAGCTCCGAAAAACTTATAATCACCAGAGAATAAAGTGTTTATAAGGCTTTCAGAGCCTTTAAAAAATCTTATTTAATTTGAAGTGCAAGCTTCGCTTACATGCCCATCTGTTTTGCAACTTCTTGAACCTGAGCCTCTTGGACTCAACCCTCAAAAGTGGCTTACTTACTGACTATTTTCGTGTTTTCCACTAGCAGCTTTGCTTCATTTCATTTTTATTTTACGAAGCTTTTTTTCGTACAACTTTTTTACTATTTTTCTACCCCCGATACCCGCCTTGTCATTATTTTCGTAAAGGTTTTTATCATTTTCGTAGGATTTATTTTACGAAGTCTTACGAAAACTTCTCTTCGTAAGCAGCCGTCCATCAGGCATTCATTGCTACTTTGAATTTCTCCAATTCATTTCCCATCATCTCTTCTGATATATGTGTGTATATATCAATTGTTGTGGAATAATGAGCATGTCCCATGAGCTGCTGAACAACCTTTGGGGTAATTCCCTTTTCAAAGCATCGACTGCAGAACGTATGTCTCAACGCATGAGGGGTAACTTTCGGCATCTGGATACGGTAAATCCTGTTGTATTTCTGAATGATATGCTCCAGATACTTTTCCCAGTGAAGGGCAACCATCGGCATATCGTTTTTATCCAGAAACAAAAATCCTGCATATCCTTCCACCATCGGTTCAACTTTTGGTGTCTTGCGGTTGGCAATGATTCTGCGAAAACACGCTGCGACAGCTTCCGTCATCAGCACATAGCGGATGCCTTTGTCAGTTTTTGGCTCTTCAATTACATACTGCATCTGTGCAGTACGCTGTAACTGATGGTCTACCTTAATACGCATTTCTCCAAACTCGATTTCTGAAACCGTCAGTCCACAGAACTCTGAGATACGAAGCCCTGTGTGAAAAAGAATATAGATTGCATCATAGTATCTGCTGAAATGTTTATCTTCAATAAACTTCAACAAATCTCTCTGCTGCTTTCGGGTGATCGCTTCTCTGGTAACAGAATCATTGACAATGACGGAGGCAAGCTCAAATTCAAATGGATTTTTACGAAGCAGGTCATCATCTACTGCCATCTGAAATGCCGGTCTGAGAACTCCCCTGATCGAATGAATGGAACTGTATCCCCGTCCATCTATCTGCTGGAGCTTAATCAGCCATGCTTTTGCGTCTGACAAACGCACCTTATCAATTCGCTGATTCCCAAAACTCTCTTTTTTCAGCATATTGATGACCGTTTTATATCCGGCAACCGTATTGTGACGAACTCCTGTTTTCAATGAAACATACTTTTCTACCAGCTCCAATACAGTATAGTTGCCACCATTTGTTACAATACGGTCAAACAAATCTGCTTCAATCTGTTTTTCTTTCTCACGCAGGGAAAGCTCCCGTTTCTTCCCCTTTGGCATTGGGTCATTCTTGTCCAAACGCCAACTGTATACATTTTTCTCTTTTCCGTCCTCATCAATATAGCGGAACCGATACCTCCCATCCTTACGCTGGTACTCGCCCTCTCGCAAAATCCGATTACGGTTATCTCGTCTTTTCTCACTCATCGTGAACTCTCCTTTCAAAAAAAGAGAGCCAGACTTGCACTCTTATCATAGCACAAATCCGGCTCTCCGCATAGTTATATCATGTGAAATTGGTAAATCTGTCAGCTCTGTTTACACAGCCGTAGCCTGATCCAGATACCTCTCAAATTTCTCACGCTTAATGAGGGCACGATTGCCGTTCATCACATAAAAATCTTCATTGGGATGTGTGTCAATAAGCGTTCTCAATTTTCCTTCGCCGATATGATAATATCTGGCTGCTTCCTCAATGGTAAGCGTATATCTACGCCACACCGGAATATCCGAGTAATTTTTTCCTTCTATATTCATCTTATTATTTGCCATAGGCAGTTATCCTCCATACATGAAAATAGCCAGACAGAGGGTGTCGGCAACGAAGTCCGGCAACGGGCTTCAAAAGACCTTGCAAACAATCTCAGTCTGGCATTACTTACTATTTATACTTTTCTTTTATTTTTCTGTTGTTTTGGTTGTTATAAGGGAGAAAAGCCCGCAGTTATGGGATTTCCCCCGGCAACCGGCTCGGCAACGGGATAGCAACAGGGGGTGCAACGGGCTGTCCTTTTCAGAATGGAAGCTCCATCTGTTCTGCGACCTCCACAAAACCGTCCATCGTTTTTTCAGACGGGTTGCCGGAGTCCGTTGCCGGGTTTTCACGCTCCCAGCCCTTTTGTCTGCCATATTCTGAAAACATTCTTGGGTTCGGGAAGTACCGCCAGCGGTCAATGCACTGGTTCATAATCTCGTTGATTTCCCGGATTTCCCATTGCTTCGGCTCGTCAAAGGTGTGGTTCAAGGCTTCCTTGTAAAGCTGCTTGGAACAGACCATGCTCCCGGTGTACTTATCAAGATACGCCTGTATCATTCCGGCTTTGGTGTCCTCCGGCATAAAATCCCGCTGGTGTTCTTTGAGATACCGTTGCATGGTGGGGCTGAAAGCCAGCTTGAACCTGCCGCTTCGGTAAATCTCCATCGCTTCCGCCCACATCTGCTCGATATAGGCTCTGGAAGCGGCTTCGTCCTCCAAAATGTGAACCTCGGCTTGCTCCGGGTACACCATGACGGGGATAAAGCGGCGGTTGCCGGAACGGTCAAGGGGCAGGAAGTCAAGGGCATTGGAAGTGCCGCCAAACACGCACTGACGGGGGCGGTCTGCCGGGTGGGTTTCATAGGGTATCTTGTAAACCTCTTTCTGCCGGCTTAAAAACGACTTGATTTCCTCAATGCTCTTGGCGTTGGCGGTTGCCATCATTTCCGACATTTCGATAATCCAGTGACCTTGCAGCTTGCGGTACACATTGTCATCGTCCAGCTTCCGCAAATCATCGGAGAACCACTCGTCCCGGACTGCCAGCAGACGGAAGAAAGTGGACTTGCCAGCCCCCTGACCGCCGACCAGACAGAGCATGATTTCAAACTTGCACCCCGGCTGAAAGGCTCGTGAGATTGCACCCAGCAGGAACAGCTTCAACGCTTCATAGGTGTAATCGTCTGCGTCAGCCCCCAGAAAGTGCCGCAGGCAGAAACGGATTCGTTCTGTACCATCCCATACAAGGGTATTGAGACAGTCCCGGATGGGATGGTACTTGTTTTCATTCGCCACAATCCCGATGGCATTATCAATCTTTTTCTCATTGGTAAGCCCATAGGTTTCTTCCAGATAAAGAAGCAGATACTTCATGTCCGTATCGTTCAGGGCGGTGCTTTCTCTGTGGAAGCCGATGGGCTTTATGATATCCTTGCGGTCGGTCAGGATGTTATATGCGATAGCCCCGGAAAGCAGCGGGTCACACTGGAATACGGTCAGACAGTTCCGTATGCTCTGACGGATACCGCCTTTCTCGGTGGTTTCCAGCCCCTCCTTGATTTCCTCAACGCTCTGGGGCGGCTGCATGGCGTTCATGGTGTTTTTTAGTTCTTGCTGCGTCTGCGGCTGCAAGCTCTGCCATTCGTTGTTCAAGCTGTATCACATCCTTTCCGTAGTCTGTAATCAAAGCCGCTTTTTCCTCTGTCTCCCCAAACAGCAGCACATCCAGCAGATATTCCACTTGGTCTTGCTTCTGTAAGGCTTCCACAAACCGGGGATGAAAGGCTTCCTCCGGGGAGTGCGGGGTATATTCCTTTCTCCATGCCCGGAGCAGGTGGAGATAGTCGGCAAGAATACGGAAGCAGCGGCTCTTTGCTTCCTGAAACTGTTCCTCCGGGGATTTTTGCCGGTGCTTGGGCTTTTTTGCCTTTCCCGGCGGCTTCCAGTCCTCATAGGAAAGCCCGAAGTCCTGTGCCAGTTGTACGGCGGCTTCTTTCTTTCCCAGCCCATACAGGGCGGCGGTAAAATCAATCACATCCCCATCCGCACCGCAGCCGAAGCAGTGGTAACGCCGATCCAGCTTCATGCTTGGGGTTTTATCGTTATGGAACGGGCAGCAAGCCATTCCGTTCCGACCTACATGGATTCCATAATGCTCCGCAGCCTGTCTTGTTGTGACGGACTGCTTCACAGCTTCAAATACATTCAAATCTATTCCTCCTTGAAAAAAAGAAAAACACCTGACATTCTCTGATTGAAAATGGCAAGTGCCTGTTAAAGTTCCATATCCTGTTGTTTGTGTTTCGTCTGTGCTGGGACAGTTCTTTGTGCTTTTTTCTCGTCAGCCTTATCCTGCAAGACTTCTTTGATAGGCTGTTTCTTGGGCGGCTCTTGGCTTTCCTCTGTGCCGGGGGTGGCTTTCCGTACCCAGTAGCGGATGTCCCGCAGCTTCTTCAAATCCTCCTGTACCTCGGTCAGCGGTGTTTTCAGGGCTGCAATTTCTTCCAGAAGCGTTTCCTGCTCCTCTTGCAGCTCCTTTTGGGTACTGTCCTTATCGTCCGGGTGCTTGGCAAGGTAGGCGGCGGCTTTCGCATACCGGGCAACCTCCGAGTATTCCTGTTTGAATTTCTCCTTTGTTTTCTTGAAAAATATCTTCTGGTACTTCTCATAGACAGGCTTACATTCCTTGCAGTCTGTCCGGCTGGCAAGAATCCCGTCAATCACTTTGCTGCGGGCTTCCTTTGGCTTCATCTGACTGCGGTAATCTGCGGCTGATTTCCCGGAAGATTCCAGAAACGCTTCTAAGTCCTCCACAGTGGAAAGCCCCTTTTGCCGGAGATAGGACAGGGCTTCGCTGACTGCCTTTAAGTCCTGCGAAGTCCCCCGGTTCTGTCCAGCCCTTGTCCAGTCCTTCCGTTCTTCCTTTCGTATTTCCATATATTTCATCAAAAGATTGGGAAGAAATGTTGCTTCCTCCGCCGCTTTTTGTGCAAGCAGCTCCTTCCGTTTTTCTCCCAGCTCGGTAATCCAGCCTTTGAGGTTTTGGATAAGCTGCCGGATGGACTTCATCAGACTGTTGGCGGCTCTGATTTCCCGGTTCAGGTTTCCGATATTCGTCTGGATACCACGCTTTTCCATCTGCCGGACAGCAGCCCCCTCATGGACAGTGGGGACAATATCAAGCCCCTGTCTGGCATAGGAACGCAAGTCCACACGCTCCGGACGGTCATTGGCTTCCAGATAGCGGTTCTGGATGACCTCCCATTCATGCCGCCAGATTTCGCAATACTTCTGGTCGTTCCAATCCACCGTATCCTCCTTGTGGCTTTTCCATCTGCCGGACGGAAGTTTTATCCGTTCCCCGTTTTCGTCAAGGTCATAAACCTTGCGGCTCTTGGGAAGCCATTTTCCATGTTCGTCCATTGCCCTCATAGTGAGCATGACATGGGCGTGGGGATTGTGTCCCGGCGGATGGGGGTCATGGATGGCAAAATCAGCAATCATGCCTTTGGAAACAAACTGCTGCTCACAAAACTCCCGGACAAGGACAGCATACTGGTCGGGTGGTATCTCTCTTGGGATGGTAAGCACCCACCGCCTTGCAAGCTGGGAGTTCCATTGCTTTTCCACCGCTTCGGCGGCGTTCCATAAAGTATTGCGGTCTGCATACGACCGTGGGGCGTTTGCCGGGAGCAGAATTTCATTGTGGACAATACCACGCTTTTCCGGGTAGTGCTTCACTTGCTGGTCGTATTCACAGAACAGCTTTTCGCCGCTTTGGTAAGCAGCGGCGGCAACCGCAGACTGCCGCTGGCTGCGCTGAACAATCGTGATTTCGTTGTGTGGGCAGGACATTTCGTGTCCCTCCTTTCGGTAATTGGTGGATGGGGTGGCGTTTTACCACCTCATTTCGGGCAGAAAAAAAGCAGGCAACCTTTTTCAGATTTCCTGCTTGGTGTGCCGCTGTGTGGGCGGCGGGTATTAAGTTGTAAAAGTTCGGGACAAGTTGACCCGATGTGTGAGTGGCAAACTGGAAGTTCTTACGCTTATCAATACCCCCACGTCATTAACTTCCATTCTCCACCTTCACACCGTGCAAGCCACCATGACCAAGTGTATTCTTCGTTCGCCTCCCATGCACCGCCGCCGTTTTTTGGCGAACGGAAACTACTTTTAAATGCAATACATTGCGTAAAGGCTTCTTTATTATCTTCCGTTCTTAAATCATTCATCCATTCAATGTTATCTGCATTGTTGCATTCTTCATCTGGCATATAAGAAAGGCTATGCAATTCACAGCCCTCAAACGAAGCGAACTGCTTTTTTATAATCTCAATGGCAGAATCTATTTCTTCTTTTGAATAAACGGAAGATGCTCCATAATCAATTTCCACTTTTGATGTATCGCCGTTCTTTCCGCATCCGGCAAAGAGAAGAACCAGCACAATGCAAAGCGTTACGGTTATAATCTTTTTCATAGTGAATACCTCCAACTCCCGATTTCTCATTGACTTCATTATACTTTATTCGACCCTCAAAGTACAGAGAGCTTTTGTAAAACTTGTCGGCTGGGAACAGCTTACAACGCAAGGTGTCCCCAGATGGCAAGTCCACAAAAGGGTAGCTGGCGGCAGCCAGCGCAGGGGAAGCGTAGCGTCCCCTGTTTGATTTGGAGCAGACCATGACTGCGGAAAATCACAGCCCTCCGGCGAGGAGCCTTCGGAGAACGCAATGCACCAACCTCTGGGTGGTGTATAATTGCGCCCTTAGTAAACTAAGGGTTTTCCGGCTTCTCCCGTTCCAGCAGTTTTTTCAACAGTTCCTGCGTGTCCTGCCTGTGAAAAATGAGTTTCAACAGCAGCATGACATCATCATCTGTCAGGCGTTCCGGCTCTTGCAGAAAACTTTCCAGCATACCGCCACGGGTACAGAGCCGATGCCTCCGTTCCTTTCGGGTAAGCTGCTTTAGCTGGTGCTGCAATGCCTTTTCATCATTGATTGCTTTCCGCAGTTTCTTTTCGCTTTTCTCCAACTCCCGGTTGAGCTTTTCCAGCTTTGAGGTATCAGGCAAGGGCAGTATCCTCCTTTCCCGGTATCAGCACATAAATCCTGTTTGGTTCTCCAATGCCCTGACGCACCCGCATGATAAGTCCGGCAGTTTCCAGTTCATTCAGAGAACGCTTGACCGTCATGGGGCTGCGGGACAGGACTGCGGCAATGGCTGTGACAGGGAAGCAGACAAACAGGATTCCGTTCTCGTCCTCCTGCCCTTTGGATAGCATAGCGTCTAACATCCGGCAGTACATGACCTTTGCGGTGCTGCTGACTGGAAACCCTGTCAATGCTCTGGGAAATGGCATACAGGGCGGCAGTGGTGTGTCTATCGTCATAAATTCAAAATTCATTCTGTGTGTTCCTCCTTTTTCTTGGCTCGTTTGGATAAATAATGAGGGCAGTCAATCACAACCGCCCGGAAGCTCTGCCTGCACCCATGCTGGCATTTCCGGCATAATTCGTTGTAAGTGACACGCCCCCGGTCATTGAGGTAAAAGGAAAGCTCATGCTTCCTTTTTTTGCTCATTCTCGGCATATTGTGTTTTCTCCCGTTTTAGTGTATGGTTTCGGGGCGATTTTCGGCAAAATTACAGCCATAGAGCCGCTTAAAATCTCCCGAAGTATCAGCGATAGGGTAGACTGTCCCCCTATCAGATTGTCGTGTTTCGGTATCATTTCGGTGTCAGCTCGCCAGTTCTCCCCGGTGTCGTTCCTCCCCTGAATCTCACAGCGGCGTATCGCTCCCTTTGGTACGCTCGTTTCGGTCAGGGTTCCTCCATATCCCTGCCAAAAGTCATGGCGCTACATCGCCAGGGAAGCATATCCCACACAGGCTGGTCATTCGATTGGAATAATCCATCGATGAACTACCTGTATCATAGAACATTTTTGTGCCCTGTGCCGTATGTCCACAAAGTAGGAATCAGGGGTAAAAATCAGAAATTTCCACGATTGCGGAATTGATATGGTATAATCAATTCAACGGTTATATATGTTGTCAAAAAGGGGGAGCTGCTTCAATGAACGGAGCTACTACAATACAGGAACGGCTAAAAGATTTACGATTAAACAAAGGATTAAAACTGGAAGAACTGGCAGAGCAAACGGGTATTTCAAAATCGGCTCTTGGCAGTTATGAAAAAGATGACTATAAGGAAATCAATCATGGCAACCTTATCCTGCTGGCAGATTTTTATGGGGTGTCCCTCGATTATCTCTTTTGCCGGTCAGAGAACAGGACAGAGATCAACACGCCATTAAGGGAGCTGCATTTGAGTGATGAAATGGTGGCACTCCTGAAAAGCGGTCGGATTAACAACCGCCTGCTCTGCGAACTTGCCACCCATAAGGACTTTATCAAGTTTCTTGCGGACATTGAGATTTATGTGGATGGGATTGCCACCATGCAGATTCAGAACCTCAATGCCCTTGTCGATACCGTCCGACATGAAATCATTGAACGGTATCGCCCCGGCGAAGATGACCCGCATTTAAAGGTGCTGCAAGCTGCCCATATCAGTGATGATGAGTATTTCAGCCACATGGTACGGGATGACCTCAATCTCATTATCCGGGATATTCGGGAAGCCCACAAAAAGGACAGCGAGAGCGCACCCCAAACTACCGTTGCCGATGAACTGAAAGAAAATCTGGAAGCAGTCGAAAATTTCAAGGGCAGTCGGGATGAAAAGCTGGTTGTTCTTTACTGCAAGCAGCTTGGTATCAACTATAAAAATCTGTCAGACGAAGAATTTCGCTGGCTGATTCGGATTCTCAAAAAATCAAAGAAAATGGGAACGCCTATCAGTCAGAGGAAAAAACGGTAAAGAAAAACCGCTGTTGCATGGTTTGTTAGCTTCCATGTAGCAGCGGTTTGTGCTGTGGTTATTCAGTTAAATTTTCAGAATAACAAGTTGGGATTTTTCTTGTTACTTATTTTTTTTGATTGTGGCGTTTCTTATTCCACAGTGAACCTACCAACATACCGATTGCAGAGATTATTGCTCCGGCTACAATCATTCCCAAGTCAGGGGCATTCAGTTTGTTAAAAGCAATGTTGTTTGCCATTTTGAATGTGCCATATTCAGCAAGCATATACATTACGCCAAAGAAAAGAGTGAATGCCCATTTTCCTTTTCCCCAAAAGTTATTTTTACCAATAACAATAGATACAATAAATGTGGATATAGGAAGAATAAACCAAAGAAACATCAAACTGTAACCCATAGCGTCACTTCCACTTGCAAAAAACCAGAACACTATCATTGCAAACGCCCAAATCAAGAGATAGGAGAGAATCGTAATAATCTTGTTTCTGTTGGCATTGCTTTTCACAACATTCGTACTTTCTTCAAGATAATCATAATAGCTTTTCATTTTTTGTTCTCCTTTCAATAGATAGTCAAGAGAGACATCGTAGCATTCGCTCATTTTAATGACGCTGATAATATCTGGATAGGATTTTTCATTTTCCCAATTTGAGATGGTCTGACGACTCACACCCAACAATTCGGCAACCTGTTCTTGCGTCAGCTTTTTTTCAATTCGGGCTGCCTTGATTTTGCATCCAATATCATGCTCCATGCCACTATACCTCCTTGCACTTTTATTGTAGGAAAAACACCCACTATTGTCTACAAAATAGCTTTGACATCACTTATTATGAGTGTCAAAATCCTTTTACATCTGCCAAATTCAAATTTACCTATTTCAAATCAAAGAGGGAGTTTTCATAGTCCTTTACATAGTATCGTACATTTTTACGCCCTTTTTGAATGATGGTGTGTCCTTCTGCTTCTAATTTTTCTTTTTGTGCTTCAATACCATTTGGGTATTTAGCATTTAGTTCTCCGTTTGCTTTCAATGTTCTCCAATAAGGCGTTTCATCTTCTGAACGCTGATAACTCGCCCATGCCACAATAGAAACAAAAATTCCTGCTGTAATCGGTTCTGTAAAATCTGCACTACTTAACTCCGCAAAGTATTCTCGTATTTTCCCGACGGTAATCACTTTACCATACGGAATTTTTTTCATTACTTTGTCATAGTCGATTGGCGGTGCAAAATACATTTTACTGCCACCATATTTTTCAATACTTTTCTGGTCTGTAATGATTTGAAATTTTGGCATATCCTTATTGTCGTGCAACATAGCATTAAAATCTTTCTTATCTTCGTTTGCCATTTCTGCCACCTCCTGCTTTAAGAATAATCTGTTTGTCATTTCTATGCAATGAGGCTGTTTGAAAAAACTTGACAACTTCATATTTGCTTAACTCTTAACATATCATTACGAATAAATCATCTCATGCAAAACAATTTCTTCTGCCCGGTTGTGAATGTTATTGCAACGCTGCACCCATTCCATTTGATGGGTACGCTTCAATTCCTCGGTTACGCCCTCGGCAGTTTTCATCTGTTCCATGATGATGTCTAACCGTTCCTGTGCCTGTTCGTTCAGGTCTGCAAGATATGTCCATAACTCCCCGGTCAATATCAATGTGTTCAATCTGGCTGGGTGGACTTCTCTTAAATATTCCTGATGTAGCCGTCCATACTTCCCAATGGGGCGGTGTTCCTCCGGCAGTTTCAAATCCGGGATGTAGTAATCTCCGACAAGGATATAATCAATTCCGTTTTCCGTTATTCTTGGTTTCAATTTGCTCATATTTTTAATCTCCTCATTCTGGTTTTGCAAGTCTGACTCTCCAGAAATATTGGTAAATCATTGGTAAAATTGAGAATGGAACACAAGAAATGCTATTTATAGAAGTATTTAAGACGATTTGAGACTTTTCATTCTGAACAGAAAATCCTGCCGTGGCAAATAAAAAGTACTTTAATCATTGTTTTATTTCTCCTTGTTTTGCCCTGAAACGCCCTGCTTTGCTAGGGTTTTCGGGTGTTTTATTAAATGCTCTGAAATTACAGATTGTGGCAAATCAGAGTAAGATTGAGCACGTTGCTACTACCTGTTAGTAGTAAAATTGGTAGTAAAATGAAGCTTCTTACTACTAAGCATTCTTGTGATATATCATCCTTATATTTTTAGAACCACATATCGGACATTTTTCTGGTTTCTCATGTATTGCCACATCATGATCTTGCATTAAACAATTTTCACAAAACAGATATTCTTTACTAAACAATGCTTTTCTTTTTGCCGCAAGTTGTCGCATTATTTCCCATTTGCTAGGATTTTTCCCTATAATAAAATCAGGCGTAATAAAAAGTGATGTTTTAACTTTCAAGAATGTATCATCCAATTCTGTTTCAATATATTCATAATCGTCATATAAAAAAATAACATATCTTCTTTCTCTTTCAGCTTTCCATTTGCTATCTTTAACAGAAAGAATCCAATATTGCAATATCTCCTGTAAAAACATTTTCTTATTATTGTCAGATAAATCAAACATGTCTATAACGCTAAATAAGTATTGTAATTCCGTCTTTGCTTCTTCAATGTCATATAAAACATCAAATGTTATTACTTGAGCTATATATGGTCTTTTCATAGTATCTGGCAAATCTGCGTCAGCGTCAGCCTTTTTTGTCAATGTATATAATCCAATAGGTCCAATCAGGTCCACAATTCTATCATTTTTATATCCATACAAACATTCTCCATAACCGTCTTGCATATGGCTATTATTTATTGACTTACTGAAACATGACACATAATAGTTTCGTGTCTCAGAAAAATCAATGTCTTTTATCCAGTCATAATGAATCCATGACATATCTTCAAACAATTCTGGAATAACTTTTTTCTCTCGCTCATCATTAAGCAGCTCTGTTTTCTTCATCCAAATTTGATGATTACTAATACTACTCTTTGCAACTTCTATTGGCAGATATTTACAAATATAATCATTGTTATACCCATTTCTCGATTTTAAAATGAAATTGCTTATCATCATCATAAGCACACCCTTAACTGGTCGAATGTTTGCAGGCTGCTTATTCATTCTAAGTAGTTTTGCTTCTATTGCTAATAATTTGTATAATTCTTCTCTTGTAAATTCCCATAACTTTTCTCTTTTACTTCCATGCATATTACTAATATCCAGTAACATAGATGTATATGAATGAGTCAAGGTATCAATCTCTTCTTCCGTTTGGCAGCTTTTTAACGTTTCCTCTACAATTTCTATTAATTGTTCTGCAAATGACTTATTCTTTTCTATTGTGAACTTTTGATACGCTATGTGATACAATCTCAGTGGGAACATAAGCCCCTGTTCATATGGTATTACACGATATGTATTTTCTTCATCACAATTAATCACAGGATTAAACCAAGAAGTAATTTTCTGTAATCTAGTTACCTGCGTTATAATATTGTATATATATGTTTTTAATGAAGATATTTGATATGCATTACCAACTAAATAGAGAAAATTCAGTATCCCAACTTCATACTCGGTTACACGAACCAATCCAGAATTCTCATTCAAATTCAAATCATGCTCACACGTTAAAGACAAAAGGACTTCTCTTGTCTTATAAGACGGATTTTTCCTAAATTCTTCTACACATTCACATAATGTATCTAAAATCTGTTCACGAGCATTCGCAGGCCATTTTTCTGGCTTCTCCGCTGTTTTTTCATCGTAATACATTTCACAACCATTCCTTTCATATGAAATCAAAACCGCTTTTCCCATCTTCCTAAATCACCCTGATTATATTATATCCTCTGAACCTACTTTTTTCCACAAAAATAACGCCCCAGTCTATACCAGAGCGTCATCCCATTTCCATATTATACAACTTTAAACACTTTCTGCGACATCGGTTTCTCCTTCTTCTGCTCAACCTCCGCCTGCGCCTTCCTAAACTCTTCCATACGTTTCAATTCTTCCTCAGCATCATCAAAACTGATATGCGTGTACACATTCATTGTAACACTTATATCCGAATGCCCCATGAGGTACTGTAACGTCTTTGGATTCATTCCTGATTTTGCCATATTGCTGCAATAGGTGTTTCGGCATACATGAGGTGTGATATTAGGCATCTGCACCCGATAGATATCATTGTATCTGCCGACCATGTGGTTGAATCGGTGCTGCCAGTGCATTGCCACAAGTGGCATTCCATTGTCATCGTAGAAAAGGAATCCACTGTAGCCATCAATGGATTTTTCCACTTTAGGAGCATTCCTGTCTTCGATGATTGCTCGAAACATTTCTGCCACATCTTCTGTTATCGGCAGCACTCTTGTTCCTGCATGTCTGCAAACATGAGGGGTAATATTGGACATTCATATTGGAGATTGCCAGATATGGTACCGGATCGGCATAGCCTTCCTGGTTTCTATAACCTACTCCCATAAGAATAGCTCCTTTCGTTAAATGGTAGAGATGTGTATTTATCTCTTCACTATCCCATGGACAGGAATCTGCGAATTGGGCGGCACTTTTTTTAATTTTTTTCCTTTGAGCGGGTTTCTTCTATATAAATGTAAAAATCCAATCCGACCACTTTAAATTTTTCTCCCGCCCTTTTTGGGATTTTGTGTCCATGGGATAGTGAAAGGAAAAGTCTTTCAGAAAGGCGGTGTAAACGATGGGAAATGTTACAGAAACAGATGCTGCCATAATCAGCGATGCAGAACTTGATAAGGAAATCTCAGATGTGCTGATTGCAATCAGTGTCATTACCAGACAGCTTGCAAAGAAAAACGCAGTCAACCATATGTCAAAGGAGGCAAAAGACGATGAAGGAAAAAGAATTGGCGAAGTTATTTAAGACCATTGCTGACAGCTTCACACGGCTTAGTGAAATCTACTCTTCCACAGAAGACGTGACACAGCCGAAAGCTCCAGCGAAAAAGTAAAAAACAGTCAAAGCAGAAAAAGTATCTGAGGCGGCGCAGGAAGTTTCTCCTGAAAAGGAATCCGAAACCATCACTTATACCAAAGAAGATGTCAGAGCAAGACTGGTTCAGAAGGCCAAGGCAGATGCCGGAAAGTATAAAGCGGATGTGAAGAAGATCGTAGCAACCTTTTCTTCCGATGGTACTCTGACCGGAGTTCCTGCTGATAAATACCCGGAAGTGATCGCAGCTTTGGAGGTGATCGGCAATGCCTAAACACGCATTGCTCTCCGCTCCCTCAAGTAAGCAGTGATTGAACTGCCCACCATCCGTAAGGTTATGTGCTGAGATCAGGGATCGGGCAAGTCCTTATGCACAGCAGGGAACAGATGCACATAAACTCTGTGAATACAAAGTTCTGAAAGCTCTTGGAAAATCCGGGCGTGATCCGACTGCAGATTTGGATTACTACGATGCGGAGATGGAAAACTGCACAGAGGAATACTGCAACTTCGTCATAGAACAGTTCGAAGAAGCAAAGAAACTTTGTAAAGATCCTCTGGTGCTTGTAGAACAAAGACTTGATTTTTCCAGATGGGTACCGGATGGCTTTAGAACGGGGGACTGCCTCATCGTAGCGGATGATGTACTTCACATCATTGACTCCAAATATGGTCTGGGCGTTCTATAACCTTTCCATTTTTTCAAGTACATTTATATAATCCATTGATGGAAATTCTTTATCGTCAATGGTATATAACACATTTAATTTTTCTTCTGCCATTCCTACACTTTTCATCATTTTATAAGATTATAACATACAACATCTTTATCTGCCATTCCCCTTAGAGACTATCTATTCTATGCTAATTAACAAAGATGAAAAATTACAGGAATATAAATACCGCACTGATCCTCATAACAATAATTACTCTCTTCCTCTATAACAGAAAAACACACAGACCCTTATTACACTAACCATGAGTCTGTGTGTTTTTCTAATTTTGGTTTTCAATATAATTTGTAATAATTTCAGTGAGTAATTCATCGGGATTCCTGCCAAGCTTTTGAGCATGTTCGCGCAAACATTTAACTAACTCTCCAGGAATATGAAAAGGTTTAAATTTTTCAGGATATGCCCAACAACAAGTTTCACAATCTAACTGGCAATCTCTGCAAGCAGTACTTTTAAAGTTATTGCATTCATCACACAATGGTTGCCAATTTGAAATTTCATCACTTCCCCCTCTAAGTCTCGGCACTTTATGATCCTGCTGAAACCCTGTATCTTTCGGGGTTCTTCCACATGCAGCACATACATGGTTATATTTTGCAAGAAGAGGTTCAGAACTACCTTGCAACAAAACCAGAAGGACGCTACATGTTTGTATTTACACAAACCCATAGTTCCTGGCTAAATTTGATTGAAAGCTTTTTCAGCAAGATGACAAAGCAGATGCTGAAGGGAATTCGAGTTAATACAAAGCAGGAACTTGAAGACAGAATTTATAAATATTTCGATGAAGTAAATGCAGATCCAGTAGTCTATCATTGGACTTATAAGCCCGATGAAATTTCACCAGAAGACGTTTCGTAAAATGTAGCCAGTTATTTATTATTTGATCTACTAGATAAATTGACATAGTAATAAAACTATATTCTGTTCATTTTCTTTCTTTCCAGTTTATCCCAGTTCAGTTTGTTCTTCTTGTATCCCACAAATGCAGTCACACGGACAAACTCCAGATAAAAGCGGAGAAAAGTTGTTTCAAAAAAACAAGCAGTAATAGCAAGGATCAGCTCTCGAAAAGAAAACCTCTGGTCAATGGTATAGATTCTTGAAAAATATGCAGTTAATGTGAGTAAAATACCATACAGGGCATAGTATGCAAGAAATACCAGCATAAATTTCACGTTCAGCATATCCATCATCACAGATAAAACCATTGTAAGTACACCCAAAAGTTCAATAAATGGTGACAATAATTCGTAAAGCAGAAAATAAAGATAGGATAAAAGTCCTACGGCTCCGTACCGTGGGTTTGCCAGCATTTTACGGTGTCCCCACATACACTGGAACAATCCTCTCTGCCATCTTTTCCGCTGCTTGCCTAATTCACTTAATTTTTCCGGAGTCTGCGACCAGCAGATGGCATCCTGTGCAAAATCAATCTTATATGGCTTACGATTCATGCGGCTGAATTCATGAAGTCTGACTACCAGTTCCATATCCTCGCCCATTGTACTGTTGTCATATCCGCCTACGGCAATCACTGTTTTTTTCTCAAATAATCCAAAAGCTCCGGATATGATCATGTTTGCATTGATTTTATCCAGCAGGATACGTGCTGCCAGAAAAGAACGGGCATATTCCAGGGATTGCATTCTTGCTATTATATTTCTGGGCAGCCTGTATTTTATCACATGACCTTTTTTTATGACAACACCATTGGCTGGGCGGACACTTCCACCAACGGCTATTACATTTTCGTCCTCCAGAACCGGGCGAACGATTTTCTCCAGCGAATCATGCTGTAAAATAGAGTCCGCATCCATACAGATAAACCAGGGATACCTGGCTGCATTGATTCCGGCATTTAAGCTGTCTGCTTTTCCTCCATTCTTCTTGCGGATCAAAGTAATGGGCACTTTCTGGTTCGGGCATTCATAAATTTCTTCCTCAGGCTGACATTGGATCAGATGACGGATCGGGCGTTCCACTCGCTCCATATGAAATGCATCAATCAGAACCTGAGATGTTTTGTCTTTAGAACCATCATCTATTACTATAATTTCATATAGTTTATAATCCAGGTTGAGAAGTGAAGTGACTGTATCCTTCACCGTAACCTCTTCGTTATAAGCCGGAACAAGAATGGAAACCGGTATGTAATAGCTTTGCCACAGTTTATTGTGCATCTGTTCAAGGCGGTATGATCTGTACAGCTCAATTGCGCCTGCTACAACCGACAAAAACAAAAAGCTGGAATATCCAATCAGGTATATAATAAAAAACAGATTGACACATTCCAGAAAAAAACGAAATGCATCGGTCATAAACCCGCCCTCCTTTGTACTTTTACTTCATCCAGCTGGTACTCTAACATTTCTTTTGCGTAGCGGTCATTTCCCTGTAAAATATCAGCTAATGCATCCCTGTCTGTATTCAGAACTGCAAGGCTTTTTGCAGCATTATAACGGACATACCAGTTTTTACTGGAAGTCTCTTTTTTCAAGATTTCCAGTGTCTGCGGTCCGGGATACACAGCAAGAGCAGAAATACAGGCATTCTGCAATTCCCAGAACCCTTCCTTTTCTTCTTCAGCGTGATGAAGCAGAAAAGAAACACTTCTTTCATCCTGATATCTGCCAAAATAGCGGACACATGCGATTTGAATTTCCATATCCTGGCTTGTTTCCAGCATAGACAGCATTTCATCCTTCCAGTTTGACGATGCATATCGAATATAATCCAACAAGCTTACCTGCATCCTTGGATGAAATTCACTCAATTTTTTCCAAAGAAGTGGTATCAGTTCTTCTTTTTTATCGAAGGAAAGAAGTCCATCTGCAAGTATTTTTTTATGCGGAAGCAGCTGCTCATTTGCATCCAGAAATGTCAATGCCTGCATAACCGCTTGTATATCTTCTGAACTGTATAATGCCCGCAAAGCATTCTCCCTGCAATAGAGACTTTTATTTCCAAGCAGGTCAAAAAGAAATGGGAAAACAATTTCCTTAGCCTGGAATTTCGTCATATGAAATATGGCAAATACATAAGCCAGGCAGGCCTTTTCCATATCCGGTTTTCTTTTATAAACCGGTATCAGTTCTTCCATCAGCCGACTTACAGATGCTATTCCCTGCTGGAATTGTTCCGGCATACTGTTTTCAACTTTAGATAATGCTTCACTGAACGTCAGAAGTCTGCTGGCTGAATGAAGCTCTTTAACCAGCCTTTTTTCCTGCTTTTTATTTTCCGTTATATTTTCTGAAAACAACTGTCTGTATTCTTCGCAATATCGTTGTTCCCTCCTTTTCAGAACACAGGAACGATATCTTGAAATTATCTCTGTAAAGCAGTTAAAAATGATAATCCCCACACAGACAATAAAATAAAAAACAATCACAAGCTGCGCTATCATTCGTATTCCTTTCCTGTCCAGTATGTCTTCAGAACCTGGTATGCTTCTTTTAATCTTTCATGGTAGGATACTGTATTCTCCCATCCTTTCAGTTTAAGGCCTCCCATCTCGATTGTATTTCCTTCTCCGCCAAAACCTATAAACATCTCTTTGATCCCCACTGATTCAATGCCATAATTTCCGTCATAATAATCATCATGGATCTGCATTCGGGACGGATCAGAAAAATTCAGCAGCTGCCATGGGATTCTAATTTCCACATCATCTCCATTACAGATAAAATCTGCCCTGGAATCATAAGCAGATGCAGATGGATTTCCATTACCATAATACAGCTTTCCACTTTCAAAGGTTTTTAACGGTGTGGCAGCATCCTGATACTGACCAATAACATCCCGTAATACCATGCTGATATTTTCGAATACAGCGCTGTCCCTGGCTGGTGGATCAATATAAGGATCTTTTCCTGTAATATCTTCCTCATAATTGGCATGAATGGGATTATACCGATCCTGAACCAACAGACGAGTATTATCTTTTCCATTTAAGATCAGTACAAAATCTGCAGGTCTTTCAAATTCTGCTGTACAATTTTCCATACGGGTACTGCCTGTTTTTTTGGTCGTATCAACCGGAACATACAGCGTGTCATTTTCCAGATCAAAGTCCTTTTTATGGAGATATAAATAAACACCGGAGGCATCATACTTCACACTGATGAAAGAGCCGTCTTCATATTGGATCACCCTATCTTTATCCGTCCATTCGGAAGTATCACCGTCCACGTAACAAACACTTTCTTTTTCCCCACAGTCAAATGCCAGCAGGCCAAAATGCTGGTCATTTGTCTGAGCATCTTCCCAGTAAATATTACGGCTTAAATCTACAGCATACATGGTATTCCAGGTATGCTTGAACCATTCATCCTGCCAGGAATAGACACAGCCTCCGGAAAGTCTGGCAGCCATAATGTCTTCATAACAATCTACCAGAATCTTTCCCTGTTCTTTTTCAGAATAGTATCCAAGTCCTCTGCTGGTCACCTGATTCTCATGAATCTCACCTCGTCCTGTGGCTGCACCAAATTCAACAGCCAAAACCGGCATTGTATGATGTTCGTTTAAAAGTCTTAAATATGCCCGATAAGTATTCCGTTTTCCGTCAGGAGTGATACAGTCACTAAAGTCAATCTTTTTATCAGACAAGCTGTTCCATGTTGTGTATTCCATACAGGAAAAGTAATCCTGATCATATGGAGATGCACTGTAGCTGGCAAACTGACCTGATATAAATTTATCAGTTGCAGTTATATGTTCTGTGTCGATCCGGGCACATTTTCTGAAATATTCTGCAATCTCTTTAGGATAATCAAAGGGATCTGTTGCATTTCCACTGGAAAAGGAGATCAGACGCTGCTCATCATATCTTGTTGATTCATAGTGCAGCATCCTGTCACCTATTTTGGCAAGCAGGGATTCAAAGGCAGAGGCATCTTTTGAAGCAGTAAGATAGGTTCCTTTATAAGGTTCCATATCCGGATATTTCTCATCTGTATATGCAACTGTTGTATCTTCCCATCCATTTCCGATAATATATCCCAGCACCCATTTCGAGACATCGTGTAAATAAAGTCCTGTACTTGTATCTGCATCATTATTGATGATAAGTCGTTTTCCATGGATCACATCTACAGTGACCAGGCAATTATCCAGAAGCTTTCCTGCAAAGGAGTCGGCATATGCATCCACTCGGGAGTTCTGTATATAATCATTTACCCAGATTCCCTGAAGTAAATATAACGGCTCCTCATGTTGGGAATTGTATTCATAGAACGCTTTATAAAAAGACGGATTCTGGACAGAATAGACTCTCAGCGTATTTGCTCCTGCTTCCTGGATCAGCTGAAACCAGTGCAGATAGGTTTCTTTGGTGATCGCATAATCTGTAGACCATTCACCAGGAATACCGCTTCCCATATCAATTCCCCTGACTTCAAATGGTTTCCACTTATCTTTGTCCTTTATAAGTATCTCTTTATTCTCAGTCCGGACAAATGTGTTTATATGATTGTCCCGGTCTGAGTCCATATAAAATCCGCCATAAAACACAGCTATAAATCCAATAAATAGAAGCAGAATGATGGCAGATATGCTGATAATAAATCGTTTCATATTTTAATCATTAACCTCATTATACTGCTTTACACGGGAGGATGCTGAATACTGACGCAGAGTCTCAATGTTTTCATCCAACCATTTTCCTCTGTTTCGCAAGTAACCTTTTAACTGTCCTTCAGCGGCAGATCTGCTGTCCAGATTTCTTGATACCGGAACCAGAAGTCCCTTTGCCTGCTGTTCTACACTTCCCCATCGTGCATCGTTTCTTGCAAGAGCTGGTGCGATAAAATCAAGGGTTTCATCGATATAACGATAAAGTGATTCCTCACTTAACAGACCTTTTCGCAAGGAATGATATCGCTGGATGATCCGTTCAGTAAAATCCTCATCTTTGATAAGCATTTCAAACCATAATCGGTTGTTCAGGAAAAATCCAGTATAAGGAAGTTCCTCCTCGAAATAGTTATTACAGGCATTATTAAAATCCCATACACACATATGATACAGATTATCTGTTCCCTTATAAATATAAGTGGAATAGTTTCCGGCATCTGCATTACTGGAAAGCTCATTGATAATAAAGTAATCTACAAAGCTGTCTACATCTATCATAGAAGTGTAGCCATGTTTTTCCCTGTCATAATCATATGATTACTTCCTATTAGGAACACTGTAAATACAAGGCTTTTCGGAGCCTACAAACCAGAAAAATAATATTTGATCTATCACATTACGCAAAAAGCCGTCCGGCATGAAAAACGGGCGGCTTTTTTTGCGTGGATAGACGGAAAGGAGGCACAAAAATAACTACAAAATTTTAGCGTTCAAATTTGTGCAACTTTAACGAAAAGGAGGATCGTAAATGGCCGATGAAAAACTGAACACAGGCCCTGCGGAGAATACTTCCCCGGAGGCCGCCGAGCCTATCACCACACCCGAACAGGCCGCAGCGTCTGAGCCCCAGCAGGAACAGACCGGGCCTGCCATACCTGAGCCCGGCGATGTGGTTGTGTCCTTTGACAAAATCAATGAGCTTATGGCAGAAAAGAGACAGAACGCCCGCGCCGAAGTCGAAAAGGCGGAAACCCCCGAAGCGCCGGAGGTGGCAGCCTCCGGAGAAATACCGCAGCCCGCCAATACGGAGGAACCGAAAAAGCCGCGCCGTGGCCGTCCGCCAAAAGCAGAAAAGGCCGCGACTGAAAATCAAAAATCGGAGAAATCGGCTGGGGCCCGCAAGGGCCGCCCACCCAAGGCGGATAAGACGGCCCCTGACAAGCCCAAGCCGTCCAAACGAGACAAAGTGTCCCGAAGTGACGGAAAGGCCCCGGATGCCAAGGAGCCCATTAAGCCCGCACAGGATACGGCACCGAAGGAAACTGCTACTGCGGAACAGACGGCTCCCGAGCCGACCACACCGCCCCGCCCGGTTGAGGAAGGCAAGCTGGTTTATCTGAAACTTTCCGAGGTTCATCCGTTTCACACATTCCGTCCGCACCCCTTTAAGGTACGGGACGATGCGAAGATGCAGGAAATCGTTGCTTCTATCCGCGTAAACGGTGTAATGGTTCCCGGTCTTGCCCGCCCGGAGAAAGACGGAAACGGCTATGAAATTGTAGCGGGCCATCGCCGTACCCACGGCAGTGAGCTGGCTGGACTGGAGGAAATGCCCTTTATCGTCCGTGAAATGACCGACCACGAAGCGGTTCAGGCCATGAAGGACAGCAACAAGCAGCGTGACGGGATGCTCCCCAGCGAATTGGCCGCGCTGCTGGAACTCGAAGTTGAGGACATCAAGCATCAGGGCGGGCGGCTGAAAGGCGTTGCGGAAGGCGATGTCGGAAAACGCTCGGTTGAGATTGTGGGCGAGGCGCATGAGATGAACTATAAAAAGGTCATGCGCTACTTGCGGCTCAACTCCCTTGTGCCGGAGCTTCTGGATAAGGTAGACGATAAAAAGATGGGCTTCATGCCTGCCGTGGAGCTTTCCTACATCAAACCGAAAAATCAGAGGCTTATTGCTGTTTCCATTGACGGGGAGCAGGCTTCGCCCTCGCTGGCCCAAGCTAAACGGCTCCGGGAGCTGGATAAGGAAGGCAAGCTCAACGGCGATGTCATTGACGGCATCTTATCAGAACAGAAAAAGGAGGATCGAGGCGTGATTATTTCTACTGCGGAACTGGAAAAGTATTTTGGCAAGGAGGTCACTCCCGCCAAAATGAAAGAACAGATTATGTCCCTGCTGGATGACTGGAAAGAAAAACAGCCGCCGGAGCTGGCAAAAGCCCCGAAAAAGCAGGAACTTGACAAGTAACAACTTCGAGACACTTTGTCCCGAGGGCCCCGCCCTCGCGCAGAGGCTCTGGTGGTATATATCCCCCGTCGCCGCCTGTTTTTTAGTACAGCCGGGAGTGGGCCGTCAAGGGTGCAGCGCACCGCCGTTTTCGGCGGCTCGCCCTTGACGGTCTGCCCCGGCTGTGCTATTTCCCCGGCAAGCGGCGGGGGTATATCCTCCAGAGCCGCCCCCTTTCCCAAGACTGGGAAAGGGCGTGGGGTTTGGGTTGAACTTTCTTATTAAAATATCGGAGGTATGAACGATGAAACGACCCCTTGCTTATATCACCGCTGCATGGCTCGGCGGCGATAGTGAAAACGCAGAACTGGCGGCGCAGTATTGCCGCACCGTGTATGAGGCAGGCTTTTCTCCTATTTGTCCACCTTTGTACTTGCCCCTGTTTCTCAACGATGCTGTTCCCGAGGAGCATAAAAGCGGCATCGACATGAGCCGTGACTTGCTCCGCCGTTCTCATGTGCTGGTTGTCTGCGGGCACAGTATGACCGAAGCCATGAAAAATGATATTGCCGTGGCCCAGCGGCTGGGAATTACGGCAACAACCCTTGAGGGCATCCTGACCGTCAAGGGACAGGGCCGCCGCTGATGGCAACCCTGTTTGAAGCCTACGTTACCAACGCCGGAAAGTACAGCGAGGGCCAGCTTGTGGGTGAAACACTGAAATTTCCCACAACCGCCCAGGAGGTGGAGGCTCTCTTGAAACGGATCGGCGTGGATGGCGTCCGCTATCAGGAAATTTTTATTACCTCTTTCGATGGGGATGTGCTGGGGCTCTATGACCATTTGAGCGAGTATGAAAATCTGGACGAGCTTAATCATCTGGCCTGCCTGCTTTCCGAGCTTACCTCATCGGAGCTGGAAACATTGGAGGCCGTCCTCGACAGCGGCGATCACTGTTCCTCGGTGCGGGACATCATCAATCTGACACAAAATCTGGACTGTTACGGTTTTTACCCCGGCGTATCCGATGTGGAAACGCTGGGGCGTATTTATGTGGACGATTTGGAAATGTTGGATGTGCCGGATCAGGTAAAACCGTATTTCGATTATGAGGCGTATGGCCGGGATGCCTGTATCCACGAAAACGGCCATTTTGCCCCGGGCGGCTATGTTGTCAAAGAAAGCGATCATTTCGTGGAAGTGTATCACGGCTTGCAGGATATTCCCAAGGAGCATAAGGTATTCTCTTTCCCGAAGCTCTCTATCCGGGAGCAAATGGCAGCTTATCAGGAAATCATAGACGGTTCTTCTTTGGAGGGCTACCGTCAAATGCAGAAAAAAGACCGTGGGGATCGGTGATGGCACTTCGAGACAAATTGTCCCAAGGAAGGAGGCGGTGTAACTGATTGATGAAGATATTTCCCGGCGCACGATAGCCATATCCGTAAAAACAACCAAGCTGACGGCGCGGGGACTGGCGTATGTGCTGGGCATGGTGAGCCGGAAGATCCGCAAGGCATACCGTGGGCGGCAAGTACCGCATGGAAAACAAAGTGTGCGAAAGCTCATGGCCCACGGTACAGCCACCAACAGCATTGAGCTATCCGGGGATGCCAAGTCCTTTGACCGCGTGGCCCGGAAATGGAATGTAGACTATGCGTTCTATAAAACCGGGCCGGACAAATACCTGCTGTTTTTCAAGGCTGGACAGGCAGACGCAATGACCGCCTGCTTTTCTGAGTATTCCCGGAAGGTGTTAAGCAAAGCAAAATCGAACCGTGTTCCCATCCGGGAACAACTGCAACAGGCGGCAGATCAGCTTTCCAAAGAAAAGCCGAAGCAGAAAGAACGTGCAAAGGAGGTGGCCCATGAGGACAGATAAGATCAGAAAATATCTCATTCCGAACATTCCCTATCTGTTCATCCTGTGGGCGTTCCTCAAGCTGGGAACGGCCTACCGGCTGGCAGCGGGTAACGATTTTTCACATAAGCTCATCGGACTGGGCCAGACGATTGGCCCGGCCTTTGCTGACTTTGCACCCGGTCTTGCCCCGCTGGATTGGCTTATCGGTATTGTAGGAGCCGTTGGTTTCCGGCTGCTGATCTATTTCAAAAGCAAGAACGCTAAGAAGTTTCGGCGGGATGCAGAATACGGCAGCGCCCGGTGGGGAACGGAAAAAGACATCAAACCGTTTGTTGATCCAAGGTTTGAAAACAACGTGATTTTGACCGGGACGGAGTTTCTCACGATGAACACCCGCCCGAAAATCCCCGCAAATGCCAGAAACCTGAATTGCTGCATTATCGGCTCGTCCGGCTCCGGCAAAACCCGCTTCTGGCTTACGCCCCAGCTTTTACAGGCTCATTCCTCTTATGTGGTGGTCGATCCCAAAGGCGGTGTGCTGGGACAGGTCGGAGCTTTCCTGCAAAAACGCGGGTACAAAATCAAGGTATTCAACAGCATAGATTTTTCAAAATCCATGCACTATAACCCGCTGGCGTATATCCGCAACGAGGCCGATATTCTGAAATTCGTGGATGCCCTGATTTCCAACACAAAGGGCGAAGGCAAGGAAGGCGATCCATTCTGGACGAAATCGGAAACGCTTTTGTACTGTGCTCTGATCGCCTACATCATTTTCGAGGGGCCTGCCGAGGATCGGAACATGAATACCCTTGTGGATATGATTTCCGGCATGGAGGTCAAGGAGGATGACGAGGACTTTATGAACGCGGTGGATTATATGTTTGCCGGGCTCGAAAAGCGCAAGCCGGATTGCTTCGCAGTCAAACAGTATAAAAAGTACAAATTGGCCAGCGGCAAGACGGCAAAAAGCATTTTAATTTCCTGCGGTGCGCGGCTGGCTCCCTTTGACATCCCGCAGCTTCGTGAAGTCATGGCCTATGACGAATTGGAGCTTGACCGCATCGGAGATCGGAAAACAGCGGTATTCTTCATCATTTCCGATACCACGCAGACCTACAACTTTTTAGTGGCGCTTGCTTTTTCGCAGATGTTCAACCTCCTGTGTGAACGGGCGGACAATGTTCACGGTGGCCGCCTGCCGCACCATGTACGAGTGCTGTGGGACGAGGCAGCCAACACGGGACAGGTGCCCCAGCTCGAAAAGCTGGTCGCGGTTATCCGCTCCCGCGAGGTGAGTCTTTGCCTGCTGTATCAGCAGTTGGCACAGTGCAAGGCCATTTACGATAAACACGCCGAGACAATCCTCGGCAACATGGACAGCGTGGTGTTCCTCGGTGGCCGCGAAGCCAGCACCATCAAGGAAATATCCGAAAACTGGCTGGGAAAGGCCACAATCAGTATGCAGACCGACAGCCGTTCCCGTGGCCAGTCGGAAAGCTATAGTCAAAATACCCAGCGGCTGGGCCGGGAACTGATGACCCCAGCCGAACTTGCAACCATGCCGGGAGACAAATGTATTTTGCAACTTCGGGGCCTGCCCCCGTTCTTCTCTCCCAAGTATGATCTGAAACGGCATCCGAACTACCGTTATACAGCGGAGGCCGATAAACAGAAAACCGCTTTTGACCTCGACAGGCTCATTAACCGCCGCAGGCGGCCCGGTCTGAACGAGGCGTGTACGATGTATGAGGTGACTGTGCCGGACGATGCGCTCACGGAAGAGGACGAGGACATCCTCAACTATGATGACATCGACGATCCAGACGCCTTTGCATAAACGCTTCGAGACAAAGTGTCCCGAAGTTTGTAACCTGCCGCCTGCAAGGGCGGCTTTTTTGTTACCGGGAAAATCCCGGAGAAATGGAGGCTTATATGGCATTTTTCTCATCTGCAATCGACACTTTACAGACCCTCGTTATTGCTCTCGGTGCTGGCCTTGGCGTGTGGGGCGTGGTTAATCTGCTGGAGGGCTACGGCTCGGATAACCCGGGCTCCAAGTCCCAGGGCATGAAGCAGCTCATGGCGGGCGGCGGCATCATCGTCATTGGCACCACACTGATCCCTCTGCTGTCTGGCCTGTTTTAAGGTAGGCGCTTATGGATTTTCTCACCGACTGGCTCACAAACTGGCTCAAAGAGCTTCTGATTGGCGGGATCATGGGGAACCTCGAAGGTCTTTTTGATACTGTCAATACCCAAGTCGGAGAGATTGCGGCACAGGTAGGGACTACCCCGGCGGCGTGGCACGCCGGGGTTTTCTCCCTGATCCGACAGCTTTCCGAAACGGTGATCCTGCCGATTGCCGGAATGGTGCTGACCTTTGTTGCCACTTATGAGCTCATACAGATGCTTTTGGAAAAGAACAATATGCACGAGGTTGACGTTGCGAACCTCTATAAATGGATGTTCAAAACAGCCTGTGCGATCTTAATCCTGTCAAATACATTCAATATCGTCATGGCTGTGTTCGATGTGTCGCAGAGCGTTATCGCGCAGGCAGGCGGGCTCATTCAAGGCTCTACCGATGTTTCGGCGGATATGCTTGCCGAACTGGAAACCTCGCTGGAGGCGATGGACTTGGGGCCGCTTTTGGGGCTTTGGCTGCAGTCTGCGCTCATTGGATTTACGATGAAGGCGATGGGGATTATCATTTTCGTTTTGGTGCATGGCAGGATGCTGGAAATCTATCTTCTGACCAGTCTGGCCCCCATCCCCGTTGCTACGCTTTCCAACCGGGAGCTTGGCGGCACCGGGCAGAACTACATCAAGTCCCTGTTTGCCGTGGGCTTTCAAGGGCTGCTGATTCTTGTATGTGTTGCAATTTACGCAGTGCTCATTCAAGGCATCGCAACAGGCGGCGATCCCATTGGGGCGATTTGGGGAACTGTGGGCTACACGGTTCTGCTTTGCTTCATGCTCTTTAAGACCGGGAGCATTGCCCAGCGTATCTTTGGCGCTCATTAACAGGAGGTGGTGCTTATGCCGAGAAGATACGGGGCAGACGGAACGCGCTTATGGAATGGAAAAACGCCGGAGGAGTTTACTGAGGCAGACGCTTACCGCTTTATGGCGGAAACAGAGGCCGTCCTGCAAAGAAAAGAGTTGATGGACGACCCCGCCCAGCCTGCTCCGGCAAGCGGAAAGGAGGAATTTTATCTGAGTAAGAAAGACGATGTATTGCTGACCCCGGAGCAGATTGCTGCGGAGGAACGGCGCTGGCTGTTTGATGCTCCCATCGCGGAGCTTGCAGAAGTCAAGGGCGTTAGCATTGATGAGGCAGTAAAAATGCGGACAGATGCTGTCTTGCAGGAGGCGGTTGTTCCGATCACGGTATCTGTCCGCCCGATTGAGCCGCAGGGAAAACTGATCGGCTTCGCCAGCGTCAATTTTGGCGGTGTGGTCATCGACGATTTTAAGGTTGTGGACGGGAAAAACAGGATTTTCCTCGGCGCTCCCTCTAAACCTGATCCTGCCAGCCGGACGGGATACCGGGCTACGGTTCGGATTCCTGACCGAGCCACACAGGAACGGATTAACGCGGCTGGTGTGGAGGCGTATCATGCGGCGGTGGAACAGCTTGTTGCACGGGCCCAGGCGGTACGGCCTGCCCCGATCAAGGAGCAGATGGCCGAGGCTGCAAAGCAAGCGGGAAAAGAAAACGCTGCCCGGCCTGCGCCTGCCAAGGCAAAGGAGGCCCGTAATGACCGATAGCCGCACTTTGGGACAAAGTGTCCCGAAGGAGGGCTTGTTTCTCATGGATGGCATTGAGGGCCTGCGCTCCCTGCCAAAACATAGCGTGGATATGCTGCTGACTGATCCGCCCTACGGCACAACCCGGAATTATTGGGATGTGCCCCTGCCGCTCCCGGAGCTGTGGGAGGCGGTGAAATGGGCGGTCAAGCCGAATGGCGCAGTGCTGTTTTTCGCACAGTGCCCCTTTGACAAGGTGCTGGGCGCATCCAACCTCGCCATGCTCCGCTATGAGTGGGTTTGGTACAAGGAGCGCGGAACGGGCTTCCTCAATGCAAACCGGGCTCCACTGAAAAAGTCCGAGAATATCTTGGTATTTTATCAGAAGTCCCCGGTCTACAATCCTCAGTTTACTTATGGCAAGCCCTATACCCGCGTACATTCCCGAAGCGGTACAAGCTCCAACTATGGGAAATTTGAACGGCAGGGGTCGGAGTCCAACGATGGCCGCCGCTATCCCGGAAATGTGCTTTTTGTGCCTACAGTGTCCGGCGGCATCCACCCCACGCAGAAGCCCGTGGAGCTCTGCGAGTATCTGATCCGCACCTACACCCGCCCCGGCGAACTGGTCGCGGACATTTGCGCGGGCTCCGGCACAACCGCGATTGCAGCCATCAACACAGAACGCCGCTTTGTATGCTTTGAAACGGCCCCGTCCTTTTATGCCGCCGCCAGTGAGCGTATTCGTGCGGCGCAGGCAGTAAAAAGTTCTGGCGAGAAAGGAGTGTAATTATCCAGCAGTATTCTATCATTTACGCCGATCCCCCTTGGCGCTACTCGGCTAAGAAAGTGCAGGGCGCGGCGGAAAATCATTATCCCACTATGAGCATTGAGGATTTATGTGCGTTGCCTGTGGCTGATCTTGCAGCCCCGGACAGCGCACTCTTTTTATGGGCTACTTTCCCGCAGCTCCCGGAGGCGCTCCGGCTGATCGAGGCTTGGGGCTTCACCTACAAAAGCGTTGCTTTCGTCTGGCTGAAAAAGAACAAGAAGGCGGATAGCTGGTTTTACGGCCTTGGCTTCTGGACAAGGGGCAATGCAGAAATCTGCCTGCTGGCAACCAAGGGACATCCAAAGCGGCAGGCTGCCAACATTCATCAATTTATCATTTCCCCGATTGAGGCCCACAGCAAAAAGCCGGACGAGGCCCGCGACAAAATTATTTCCCTGATGGGCGATCTGCCCCGCGTGGAGCTCTTTGCCAGGCAGACCCCGCCCGGTTGGGCTGTATGGGGGAATGAAGTAACACCAACCATCCCGGACTTTGGGACACATTGTCCCGAAGTGCAGAAAGGAGTGTGATCTATGCCCTATGTAAACGTACCAAACGATTTATCCAAAATCAAAACAAAGATGGCTTTCAACCTCACCAAACGCCAGCTTGTCTGCTTCGGCAGCGCGGGCGCGATGGGGATTCCGGCCTATCTGCTGACCCGTGGCACCCTCGGCAATACCGGGGCGATGTTTCTCATGCTGGGAATTATGCTCCCGGCGTTCCTGCTGGCGATGTATGAAAAGGACGGCTTGCCCTTTGAAAAGGTTGTGCGAAACATCATCCGGGCCAAGTTTCTAAGGCCGGGGATCAGGGCCTACCGAACCGAAAACATTTATGCGCCCTTTGCCGGGCCGGGCGCTGGAAAGGAGGATGTGATTGAAAAACACAAAGAACAAAAACGGAGCCGCCGCCAAGGGTAAAGGCCGGGCGACCCTGTCTGCCCAACAGACAATCCCGTATCTGTCCATGCACCCGGACGGTGTGTGCAAGCTCCCGGGCGGGCTCTATACAAAAACCGTGGAATATGAGGACATCAATTACTCCGTGGCATCCACCGAGGATCAGACCGCCATATTCAGCGGATGGAGCTCATTCCTCAACTACTTTGACAGTTCGCTGCCGTTCCAGCTTTCCTTTATCAACCGCCGTTCTCATTCCCGCAGCCGCTATCAGGTCAATATCCCGAAAGCGGATGACAACTATAACAGCGTCCGGGACGAGTTTACCGGGATGCTGAAAAATCAGATTGCCAAGAGCAACAACGGTATTGAACGCTCAAAATACATCACCTTTGGCATACCCGCCGAGGGGATTGCGGAGGCACGGCCCCGTCTGGAGCGTGTGGAGGCTGATGTCATGGGAAACTTTAAGCGGCTGGGCGTTCCCTCGGAGCCTATGGACGGGCGGGCCCGCCTTGCGCTGCTTCATAGCCAGATGCATCCGGGGAGCCGCGAGCCGTTTCGCTTTTCGTGGAAAGACATCCCGCAGACCGGGCTCGGCACAAAAGACTTTATTGCCCCGGACAGTCTCGACTTCCGCCAGTCCCGCACATTCCGCATCGGCCAGTATTGGGGTGCGGTGTCCTATTTGCAGATTATGGCATCGGAGCTTTCGGATAAGTTGCTGGCGGAAATCTTGGAGCTGGATGCGGAAATGACCGTGACCATGCACATTCAGACCGTGGATCAGCTCAAGGCAATTAAGACCATCAAGGGGAAAATCTCGGACATCGGAAAAATGAAAGTGGAGGAACAGAGAAAGGCTGTGCGCTCCGGCTATGACCCGGATATTCTTCCCCCTGACCTGATCACATTCAGCAAGGACGCAGCGGAGCTTTTGGCTGATTTGCAATCCCGCAATGAGCGAATGTTTCTGCTGACCTTTACGGTGGTAAACCTTGCCCCTACTCGCCAGCGGCTGGAAAACGATGTGTTTACCGTGGGCGGCATCGCGCAGAAATACAACTGCGCTCTGCGCCGTCTGGACTGGCAACAGGAACAGGGCTTTGTTTCCTCGTTGGCCCTTGGTTACAACGAGGTAGAAATCCAGCGCGGTATGACCACCAGCTCCACAGCCATTTTTATCCCCTTTATGACAAGGGAGCTCCGCATGGCTGGACAGGCCCTCTACTATGGCATGAACGCACTTTCTCACAATGTCATCATGGCTGACCGCAAAAAGCTGAAATCGGCAAACGGGATGTACTTGGGCTCTACGGGCTCCGGCAAGAGCTTTGCCGCAAAGCGTGAGCTCTTGAATGTGTTTCTCACCATCCCGCAGGATCGGATCATCGTGGTTGACCCGATGGGCGAATACGCTCCGCTGGTGCGAAGGCTGGGCGGCCAGGTGATCGAGATTGCCCCGGACAGCCCGCACCACCTCAATCCGATGGATGTGGAGCTCAATATGGCTGCCGGAGAAAGCCCGCTTTCCATGAAGGCGGATTTTCTTTTGTCCCTGTGCGAGCTGGTGGTCGGCGGCAAGGAAGGCTTGCAGCCCATTGAAAAGACGGTCATTGACCGCTGTGTGCGTTTGGTGTACCGGGAACAGGCGCTCGGACTGGAAACTGCAAAAACACCGCTGTTGCAGGATTTGTACGAAGAGCTCTTACGCCAGCCGGAGCCCGAAGCCCGGCGCGTGGCAACTGCCTTAGAGCTTTATTGCACAGGCTCCCTCAATCTCTTTAACCATCCTACCAACGTCAAGACGGACAGCCGTGTGGTGTGCATCGTTCTGAAAAACATGGGCGAAAACCTTAGAAAGATTGCAATGCACATCACAAACGAGTTTGTTTCGCAGGCGGTGGATCAGAACTTCCACGAGGGCGCGGCAACTTGGTGCTACTTTGACGAGTTTCACATTCTGCTCCGTGATCCACTGACAGCCAGCTACTTTGTGGCGGTCTGGAAAATGCTGCGTAAAAAAGGATGTGTGCCGTCTGCTTTGACGCAGAACGTCAAAGACCTTTTGGCAAGCCGTGAAATCGAGAACATTCTGGACAACACGGATTTTATGATTCTGCTTTCGCAGGCGCAGAGTGACCGTACCATTCTGGCAAAACAGCTCGGTATTTCCGAGCACCAGCTTTCCTATATCACACACAGCAATTCCGGCGAGGGGCTGTTGTTCTATGGAAATGTGACCATCCCGTTTGTGGATCGGTTCCCTCGCGGAGAAATCTATGACCTGCTGACTACCCGCCCGGAGGATATGAAGAATGAAACGAAAAACGAATAAGGCCAAGGAGGAGGCTTGGTCGCAGACCGCCCACGCCCCTGACGAGGAGCAGTCCGGGCCGGAGGCTTCCGACACTTCGGGACAAAGTGTCCCAAAGTCCAAGTTCCGCAAAAAGAGCCAGCAAGAACAGGCTGCGGCAGCAAAGCTCCGTATGGAGTCCCAAGGCGAAAAGCTGGAACAGGCCCGGGAGAAGCTGGCAAAACAAAAGCCGCCGAAAAAGCCCGGCCCGGTAAAACGCATAGGCCGTGTTGCCAGTGGTTCCGTTCACAGCTTCGTGCATGGCAAGATTTTTGAAGTGGAACAGGAAAATGTCGGCACAGAAGGCGCACACCGTTCTGAGCTTGTGGGAGAAACCGCACTGCGGCATGGCTCCCGCTTTGTGCGCCGTAAAGTCCGGGAACATCCGGCAAAAGTGGTACGCAAGGCCGAGGCCCGCTATACCAAGTACACGGCGGACTACCATTTTCACACCGCCGCACAGGAGCACCCGGAGCTGACGAAAAATGCGCTTACCCGCTACTGGCAGAAGCAACGGCTCCGCAGGCAATATCGCAAGCAGGCAAAGGAGGCTGCAAAGCAGGGCGCGGCTGTGGCGGGGAAAACTGCCACAGCCACAGAACGCCTGACCGCCCGGGCAGTGGAATTTGTCAAAAGTCATCCCGCAGGTGCCGTGGTTGCGGTGCTCTGTGTGTTACTCCTGTTTGCTATGCAGTCCTGTTCCTCTACCATGCTTATGCTGGGGAACGCCGGGGCCGGTGCATTAGGGGCCAGCACCTATCCTTGCGAGGATCGGGATATGCTGGCCGCCGAAGCTGCCTACTGTGCGCTGGAAGATGATTTGCAGCATTATCTGGACACCTATGAAAGCACCCATGACTATGACGAATACCACTTCGATCTGGACGAAATCGAACATGACCCCTATGTGCTGCTTTCTCTTTTGTGTGCGCTCCATGAGGGACAATGGACAATAGACGAAGTCCAGGGAACGCTGCAAATGCTGTTTGACCGCCAGTACATTCTCACGGAGGATGTGGTGGTGGAAACCCGGTATCGCACAGAAACCGACACATGGACGGACGAGGACGGCAACTCCCATACAGACACCTATCAGGTGCCTTACGACTATTACATCTGTACGGTCACGCTGGAGAACTTTGATTTATCCCATGTACCCGTGTATGTCATAGGCGAGGATCAGCTTTCCCGGTATGCCATCTATATGGCAACGCTGGGAAACCGCCCCGATCTGTTCCCGGATTCTCCCTATGTGAACAAGTACATTACCGGGAAACCCGGTGACTACGAAGTGCCCGGAGAATATCTGGACGATGAAACCTTTGCTGCAATGCTTGCTGAAGCGCAGAAGTACATCGGCTATCCCTATGTGTGGGGAGGCAGTTCTCCTGCCACTTCCTTTGATTGCTCTGGCTACGTTTCGTGGGTCATCAATCACTCCGGCTGGAATGTGGGCAGGCTGGGAGCCCAGGGGCTCTATAACATCTGTACGCCGACCAGCTCTCCCAAACCCGGTGATCTGGTGTTCTTCAAAGGCACCTATGATACGCCAGGCGTGAGTCATTGCGGGATTTATGTCGGTGATGGAAAAATGCTGCATTGCGGAGATCCCATCGGCTACGCAAATTTGAATACAAGCTACTGGCAATCTCATTTTTACGCCTACGGGCGTTTACCGTGACAGGAGGTTTTGAAATGGCAACTACCAAAAGCATGAAAATTCAGGCCGAGATTGATAAGGTCAAGGCCAAAATCAGTGAACAGCAGGCCCGGCTCAAGGAGCTGGAGCAGAAAAAGCTGGAGGCGGAAAACAGCGAGATCGTGGACATTGTGCGCGGCATGAGCATTTCCCTTACGGAGCTCCCGCTGCTGTTTGAGAAACTGAAGGACGGCGGCACTTTGGGACAAAGTGTCCCGAAGTCCGAAGAAGAAAAGAAGGAGGAAAACTGAATATGAAACACTTTCGTATGTTGGCGGCGGGGCTTTGCTCCGCCGTTCTTTTATGCGGCTCTGCGATTCCAGCCTACGCCTATTCGGACAGTGGGAATGAGAAACCGCCTGTTGTGGAAGAAACTCCGGCCCCGGAGCCTGCACCTACCATTACCCCGGGCGAGGGCTTTTCGGAGGATGGAAACCTTGTGACCCGCGATCTGCTCTATGATGCTGCAACCAACAAACAGTTCATCACGGTGGAAACCAGCGGCGGCAACACCTTTTACATTGTCATTGATTATGACAAGCCTGTGGACGAGGACGGCGAACAGTATCACACCTACTTTCTGAACATGGTGGATGAAGCCGATCTGCTGGCGGCACTGGAGGCCGCTGGCGGAGAGCTTCCGGCCTGCTCCTGCACAGAAAAATGTGCGCCCGGAGCCATCCATACGGATTGCGAGGTCTGCGCGGTCAACATGACCGAGTGTGCTGGCACAGCTCCCGAACCCGCCCCGGTGACGGAACCTGTGGAGGAGCCGGAACCCGAACCCCAGCAAAAAAGCAATACCGGGACACTTCTGCTGATTTTGGCAGTGGCTGTTCTGGGCAGCGGTGCAGGCTGGTACTTCAAAATCTACCGCCCGAAGCATGAAAAAGCTGCTGTACCCGAAGAGGATTACAGCGAGGAACTGGCCGATTATGACGATCCCGAGGACGATGGGCCGCCTTGGGACGAGGACGATACCGAAAGCGAGGATAATGAATGAGATTTACAAATAACCCCTATGAGGGATTTATGAAAGAAAAAAGCTACTTCAAGGGTGTGCCGCCAAGCCTGCCGCCGAAGGGCTCCAGTTGTGACGGCTGCCCTTACTGGCGCGGGATCGGCTGCGTGTTCTGCTACCGGGAGCAGCTTAAACCACCGGGCAACGGGAGGTGATACTGTGGGCCGAGAACTGACCCGGACAGAAAAAGCGGCAATCCGCAGGCTGGTGTCAAAATGGTGTGCCAACTATGACCGGGACTGCGGTTGCCTGCCGCTGGATTGCGAGTGCTATATGTTTGGAAAATGCTGGACGGGGGCTTATTGCCGCTACTTCCGCGAGGCAGTTCTGCCCCTTGATCCGGCGCTGGAGGCTGCGTTGCTGACAGAGGGGCCAAGGCCGGATTTCAAGGCTTGCCCGGTATGTGGCAGAGCCGTGGCTCCTGATGGACGGCAAACCTATTGTTCGGCGGCCTGTGCAAAGGTGGCACACCGCAGACAGCAGCGGGAATATATGCGAAAAAAGCGGGGCTGATGTGTTGACAATTAGGACACCCAAAACCCGCTTGTGACAAGGCTTTTTAAGGCCCTTTTCTGCGGGAGGCGTATGTTTCTACGTCTGGCCCTGTTTCCGTGAGATGCTGTCAACATTTTAACTGCCGGGGCTTTGGGACAATTTGTCCCAAAGTTCTGGCTTTTGTGGAAGGAGATACTATGCCGAAATATTATCCGATCAATGAAGAAGCCGCAAAGCGGGCAAAAGATATGAACAGCTTTTCTGACTATCAGCCGGGCTCCGCTACGGCGGGCTACCGGGCAATGGTCGATGAAGCGTATGCAGCGGCGGAACGCCAGAAAGCGCGTGTCGATCCCATGTACCACGATAAGATTGACGCTCTGGTGGATCGCTATGCCCGGAAACTTGCGGAAAATCTGAATGAACGCAATGTGATTGATGCCCGGGTGCCCTCTATTCTGATCTCCGGGGGCGGCAATTTTCCTGTGGCAAAAAAGCACAAGCAGAACGCCGCCCGGGATCGCAACTATGGAGAGTGTGCGGAGATTTCAAAGCTGCTTGATAAAATCCGCTCTGTTGGTATGGGTGGGATCAGCGCAGACGATGATCTGGCCGTGGAAAAACTGACAAAAAAGCTGGAGGGGCTGGAGTCTCAGCAGACCACCATGAAGGAGGTCAATGCGTATTTTCGGAAACACAAAACGCTGGACGGTTGCCCGGAGCTTACGCCGGAGCAGGCAGAAAAGCTCAAAGCAGATATGGCGCAGTCATGGCACTTGGACAAAAGTAAGCCGTACCCCGCCTATCTGCTTTCCAACAACAACGCCAACATCCGCCGTGTACGCCAGCGCATTGGGGAACTGAGCAGCCGCTCCGAGTTTGCTGGCTGGACATTCCCCGGAGGTGAGGCAAAAATCAACGAGGCTGAAAACCGTTTGCAGCTTATTTTCGAGGAAAAGCCCGATGCCGATCAGCGGCAGGAACTGAAAAGCAACGGCTTTAAGTGGGCTCCCAGCCAAGGGGCATGGCAGCGGCAGCTTAACCAGAACGCCATCCGTGCTGCGGCCCGGATAGACTATCTGCGACCCGAGGACGGTACAAGCCCCTATCAGCTCCAGCCGTTTGTGAAAAGAGAAAACAAAGAAATGTCTCGATGATGGGAGGTGTACTATGGACAAAAATCAAGGCTATGCTATTTTGAAGGCGGTCATGCTGGAAAATGGGCGGGGATTTGCATTGGGCGAACATCCCACCGCGCCATCCCGCTATGTCACATGGGCCTGCTATGATGACAAGGACGGCCAGCGGCAGTATGAATGGGGTCACTATGGAAATGACCGCACCGCGATGGAACAGGATTTTGCAGACCGGGTGCAGGACTATCAGCGTATTTATAACGTGGGGATCAGGCAGACCGAGGCTCCCGGCCTTTACAAGTATTATTCGACCCAGCGGCCTGTGGACATCGGGACATTCCCGAAGCCGCCTTATAACAAGCCGGATGAAATCTTCAATTACGATCAGCGCATCCCGGTGGAAAATGGCTCGTTCCTGGCTTGGGGCTATCTTACCTATACCCGCCCGCTAACGGAAAAACAGGCATCCGACTATGAGCTGCGTCCTGCGCCTGATAATCCCGACAGGCCCCGTCCGATTGCCGAGCAGATGAAAAATGCGGCAAAGTTGGCGGAGGCAGATCGCGGCTCGGAGGCTCCGGCTCCCCAACGGAGGCAGCCTGACCGTGGCGATAGATAAGGAGGTGCGTATATGGAAAAGAAACGTGAACAGGAATTGTCTGTACTGGAGGTGCTGCGCCTGCACCGTGAATTTCATTTGCCGCACCCCGTTCCGGCAGACGAACAGGAAAAGCCGCTGGATAAGGTAAAGGAGCCGCCCCGCGCCTGCCGCAGCCGGGAGCGTGAGGAGCGATGACAAAGAAACGCCGCCGTCCGATCCATCTTCATGTGATGGTGTCGGAGGCGGAGCAGGCTCTGATTCAAGAACGTATGGCGGAGGCTGGCATCCGTAATATGGGAGCCTATATGCGGAAAATGGCCCTGAGTGGGTATGTGCTTCATGTTGACCTTTCGCCTGTTCGTGAGCTGGTTTCGCTCCAGCGGCGCTGCTCCAACAATCTGAACCAAGTGGCAATTCAGGCCAACACCTACGGCGCGATTTATCCCGAAGAACTCGCAGCCTTACAGCGGGACTATGCCGCTTTGTGGGGGCCGCTGTCTGATCTCTTGAAACAGCTCTCCGCGCTGGTAGAGCTCTGATCCATCCGGGGAGTGGTTGATACCGCTCCACGGCTTTTTCTACTTCGGGACAAAGTGTCCCAAAGTAAAAATACTGTTTGCCGGAAGGAGGGATTTTTACGGCGACCACCTACATCCGCCCTTATAAAACAGCGGCGGGAAAAAGTGCAATTCAAACGATGGAGGATCGTTTCACCTATGGCCTGAACCCGGAAAAGCTGGGAGCCGTATCTTCCTATCTCTGCGATCCGAACACGGCCCCCGCCGAGTTTCTTCTGGTAAAAAGTCAATACCTTGCAGAGACAGGCCGGGCCGTATCTCGCGGGGCCCTGTTCTTTCAGATCCGGCAGGCGTTCCTGCCCGGGGAGGTTACGGCGGAAGAAGCAAACCGTATCGGCTATGAAACGGCGATGCGCTGGACAAAGGGAAAGTATCAGTTCTTCGTCTGTACGCATACCGACAAGGCCCATATCCACAATCACATTTATTTCAATGCAACGGCCTTTGACCGCTCCCGGAAGTTCCATAATTTTATCGGCTCCAGTTTTGCCTTGCGGCGGCTCTCTGACCGGGTGTGCATTGAGCACGACCTCTCTGTGATCCAAAATCCAAAACAGCACAGCAAGGGCCGCTTTCTCCACTATGGCCAGTGGATCGGAGAAAAGCCGCCCTCTGCCAAGCAGCGGGTACGGCTGGCTATTCTCGCCGCTTTGGAGAAAAAGCCCACGGACTTTGCCGACTTTCTTCGGCTCATGGAGGAGTCCGGCTTTTCGGTGAAACAGGGGCGCGGCGGTGTCATCTCATTCCTTGCGCCCGGGCAGGAAAAACCGACCCGGCTCCGGGCTTCTACACTGGGAGCCGGATTTGACCCGGAGGACATCAAGGCGGTAATTGCCGGGGAACGTCCGCTCCCCGAGCTACCCGAGGAGCCCACGGTTCCGCCACGGCGAGTTAATCTCATCATCGACATTCAAGAGCGTATGGCCCAGGGCAAAGGCCCGGCCTATGAACGATGGGCCAAGGTCTACAACCTAAAACAGATGGCTGCCGCGCTCCAGTATTTGCAGGAGCATCATCTGACAGACTATGCGGCGCTGACGGCCCGCACCGAGGCTGCTGTGGATCACTTTCACAAGCTGTCTGACGAGCTCCGTACAGCGGAGGAGGCTCTTTCCAAAACCTCGGAGCTGATGGCTGCCACGGTGGACTATGCCAAGACCCGCCCGGTGTTCGATGGGTACAAGGCTGCGCGGTACAGCAAAAAGTATCTGGCCCAGCATGAAGCAGAGCTTGCCACTTACCGGGCGGCAAAGGATACCATGAACACCATACTGAACGGCGCGAAGCTCCCTAAGATTGAAGCACTAAAAAAATCCCGCCGTGAGCTGGCGGGACAAAAGAAAGATCTTTATGCAGAATACCGGGAGACCCAGCGGCAAATGCGGGAGGCCGTAGCAATAAAAGCGAACATTGATCATCTGCTCGGCATAACAGACGAGCGTGAAAATAAGGCCCAGGAACGATAGTGACGGGCCGCAGACTACGGTGTAGCGCACCGGGACTTTGGGACAATTTGTCCCGAAGTACAGCGGGTTTGGGGAGCTCCCCAACAAGCATTTTTGCGGGCCCTGCGCCCTGCAAAAATTTCGGAGTGTGGCCACACCCGAATTGCTTGCCATTTAGCGGAACCCTCGAAAAGTCCCCTAAAAACGAGAAAAACGAAGGCCCTCTTTACTTGACCTCCGTTTCTCTGGCTTTTTGTAGTCCCTCTGCTGTGGCCTCCATGACCGTCAATTCCTTTTCGTCCATTGTATTGAGCAGCCTGTCAATATGCTGGCGGCAGTCGCTTTCGCTATTCTGCCTGTCAGGATAAAAGAATTGGTCTACGGAAATGTCCAGCAAGGTGACGATTTGGTAAAAGGTATTCAGACTTGGATGCTGACCCCGGTTTTCAAAATACATGATAGAGCGTGGGGTACGGTCTACAAGCTGTGCAAGATATTCCTGCGTCCAACCTTTTGCCTCTCTCTTGCGCTTGATCTCCCGGCCTAATGCGTGGAAGTCAAGCCGTCTGGTGTCTTGGTACATTCTCATATCACCCCTATATTATTTTACATTTCGGGTTTGACTATGAGAACGAAACACAATTTTATGTTTTGGTAGTATTTTATTGCCCGTCGGCAAGGTTGCCGATGTTACACGGACAAGGTATAATAACAGAAAGAAAATTTGAAAACTACACTTTAATCACAAAAATCTATGATACGCTATCTTTGGAGGTGTTATTATGCAAAGGATTTTAGTCGTTGAGGACGATTTTGATATTCAAGAACTTTTACAGAATTTTTTACAAGAAGCAGGATATGAAGTAGCTGTTGCAAATGATGGTGTCGAGGCACTATCTTTATTTGCGGGAGAACGATATGACTTGATTGTGTTGGACATTATGCTCCCCAAAATTGACGGTTACGGTGTCTGTGAATTGATACGCAAACAATCTGATGTTCCTATCATCATGCTAACCGCATTAAGCGGAGAAGAAGATCAGATTAAAGGATTGGATTTGCAGGTGGATGACTACATTACAAAACCGTTTTCTATGCCTGTCCTGCTCCGCAAAATTGCGGCTGTACTTCGGCGCAGTAACCGGGGAACAGATGAAAAGTATCAAATCATTACTTATGGCAATTTGCGTTTGAACTGTGACGGCTACACCGCCACAGTGGACGGAACTAATTTTGAACTGACACAAAAGGAATTTGAAATACTGCGGGAACTGTTAACCCATCAAGGTCGGATATTGACCCGGCAGAACTTGTTGGATAAGCTGTGGCGATATGATTTTTATGGGGACGAGCGTGTTGTTGATACCCATATCAAAAATCTACGCAAAAAGTTGGGAATAGATTTCATTCAAACAATCAGAGGGGTGGGATATAAAGTTGATAAAGAGAATTAAAGGCAGTCTGTTTGCTAAAGTCTTTATTCTGACTGTGACAGTTTTGCTCTGCGTGAGCTTTCTTGTCTATGGCGTTTTGGCTTGGTATATGCCTCAAACCTATTCTAACAATCTCAATGCGGCATTAGATGAACAGACAAGCGACTTTATATATGAATTAGAACATATCCGTATGCAGGATAGCGGCGGACTTTTTGATCAGTTTCTTCAAAACACAACGATTAGCATGGTGGAGCTTTATACTGCTGATGGTGTTCTGATGGAAACACCGTCTAACCAAAATAACTTTAACGATGGGATCACCGGGGAGGCTCTTGGCGGAACATCTTATGAAAGTGTGCCGATTATATCCAACAGCTATTACTTCTCATTTGCAGATGATAATAGCCAATATATTTTAACAGTTTATGGAGAAGCCTCTCAAATCGCAGAACTGCGGCAATCATTTGTAAGCGTATTACCGATTTTGTTTTGCGTTATTCTCCTTGTATCATTGGCAACTGCTTGGGGGTATTCTCGTATCATTACAAACCCGGTATTAAAAATCAGTCGGATTTCTAAAGAAATGTCTGATATGCGGCTGGAATGGCAACTTGAGGAACGCCGTTCTGACGAGCTGGGTGTACTGGAGAATAGCTTGAATACGCTGTCCCGGAAACTATCTGCTACCTTGGAGGAGTTGCAAAGTGCAAATCTCCAGCTCCAAAAGGATATTGAACATCAAAAGGCGCTGGAACGGGCACAACAGGATTTCTTTTCTTCCGCTTCCCATGAACTGAAAACCCCTATCACCATTATCAAGGGTCAATTAGAGGGGATGCTATTGGGTATAGGGGCATATAAAGACCACGAAAAGTATCTTGCCCGATCCTTGGAAGTTGCGGCTACGCTTGAAACGATGGTGCAGGAAATATTAACGATTTCAAGGCTGGAAACCAATGTCGATTTCAAAATGGAGCATTTTGATTGCGCTCCCATGATACATGGCTATTTGAGGGAGATTGATGATTTAGTGGCAACAAAAGAGCTGCAAATACATCTTGCTATACAGTCTCCCGCTTTTATCAACGGGAACAAATTACTGATTGAAAAGGTGTTCTCCAATTTGATTTCAAATGCTGTAAAGTATTCGCCGCATGGAGCAAGCGTTGATATTATTTTACAAAATACCAACGGACGCTTTTTGTTCTCCGTAGAGAACACAGGTACACATATACCAGAAGATGATATTCCCAAATTGTTTGACGCTTTTTATCGTATGGAGCAATCCCGCAGTAGAAGAACAGGCGGCAGCGGCTTAGGGCTTTATATGGTTCAAAGAATTTTACAACAACATAACAGCTATTGTGAGGCTTGCAACACAGAAAACGGTGTTAAATTCTTCTTCACGATTTAGCAGACAATCAGCGGCAGGTGAACAACCTGCCGCTTTTTTAACTACACATAAATCACAAACTAATCCCAAAGGTATCCCAAAATGCTTTGCTATACTTGGGGTACATTCAAAGAAAGGATTGGTAAAAACTATGAAACGAATTGCATTATGCGCTGCGTCCGTGCTCTTGTTAGGCTGTTTGGCTGGATGCAGCACGACACCACAGAACAGCCAGGAACAAGGCAATCCCGTTATCAAGGAAGAAATCAGTCAACCTCTTGGCGGCTCTGAGGCGCTGGGAAACAGCGAGGACAGCTCGGCACTCTCCGCCGCAGACAAAGAAAAAATGTTTGCACCTTATGAACAATACGGGATGACCTATGACGCGGTCAAAGATGAACTTACCTATAACGGGAATTTGGTTCGCTGGTTTGAGGACTATTATCCCATCAGTAACAATGAAACCGCCGGTATTGATTTTCTAAATGAGAACGGCACAGTAGATGTGTATGCTGTACGGGATTTAGAGAGCTTTTCAAAAGCGGCTGACGGCTCCGTTGATCCGGCGGGTAAGCTGATTGGCTTAAAAGAGTTTACCCAGCAGGAATTTGACGCACGGGATATTGAGGCGTTGAAAAACAGCACATCCGTTGCTGTGGCAGGAACGCCGCTTGAAGATAGCGAAACTGCAAAGCTCGTTGCAGAGTATGAGGCATTTGGAGTAACCTATGATGCCGAAAAAGATCAGTGGTATTTCAATGGTGAGGAAGTCCGCTATTTCCGGGATGTTCTCACTTCTAATGGTGAAAGTCTCACCAGCGGAAAATTCCGAGGCGAGATGAGAACGCTTGGAAGTGGTGTTGGCACAATAGACATTTATACCGTTCGTGATTACGGCCACTTGAACAGCGAACATCACGGAACATTAACTGGCATCGAGAAATACAGTCAAGAGGAGTTTGACGAGCATACACAGGCCGGAATGTCTGGAAACCAACCCATAGGTAATGCAAGCCATAACTAAACAAACCATTTAACTGCCGCACGACGGCAAAAGAAAAAAAGCCGTCGTAGAGCAGACAATTTGACACGCCCATTTGAAACGGCGGCTTTGATTTTCAGAGCCGCCGTTTCTCTTTGGATATTCAGTAACCCCACGGCGGCCCATAGGAGGGTGTCGCCGTGTCCATCTTACTTTCTCACAATTCCCATGACCTTCACCAGCTAAAAAAAGCATAGCTCCCCCTCCGGGACAGTCTGGCTATGAAGGTACAATATATCAGTACAATTATGATAATGTAATTTCATGCGTCTGCATAGTGTCTTGCTGTGCGGGCGCTTTTTTGTACTTCGAGACAAATTGTCCCGAGGTGCGGGGCGGCTCCCCAGGATGCCGCTCTCCGCCAAGCCCCGTTTCGGTCACTCATCCACCCAACACCGAAACGGAGGTTTATTTATGACTACAATCAATCTGAAGGGTTTTTATTATTGGTACACACAGGATCAGTTTATCGAGGTTTCTGACGAGGTAGCCGAAGTGTTTGTGTCCGATGCCCGACACGAAATGGCCTACCAGCGGCGGCTCTCCCGGCATAAGGCGCAATATTCTCTGGACTGCGATGACGGGATCGAATATTCCGCCTGCCTGCATGAGCCAACGCCCCAGGAGCTACTGGAGCGTATGGAGCTGTTCATCCGTCTATGGAATGCACTCAACTCTTTGCCGGAGATCCAGGGCCGCAGGATTGATGCCCACATCATTCTCGGAAAGAGCATCAAGGAAATTGCCGAGGTCGAGGGCGTACATGAGGAGTCTGTCCGCCAGTCGATCAAGCGTGGCCTTGAGCGCATGAAAAAAACTTTTTGATTTTTTCATTTTCCCCACTTGGAAATGATGAAAAAATGTCTCGATTTATGAAAGGGGATATTCTTCTTTCCGCAGATAAACAGCGGCGGCCCCGGGCATAGTCCGGGGAGCCGGGCGGCGGGTGCGCTGTGACTTTTTCTTTGGAAGAACGAGCGAACAACACCAACACCGCAACTGGGCCGGGCCACCCCACGGCCACGATCCGGCATAGGACAGGCTGGCCGCCTGTCACTCCGGGCCGCCCTCTTATCTGCGAGGGAACGCCGCTCTGAGCATGGTTGTCTTTGGACAGGGCAAGAAAATGGGAGCGGCGTTCTCTATATTTATACTTACATGGAGTGAGGCAAGAGGGCAGCATCGTTCTCCCTTTTAACCTTTGTGTGGATAGGGTAGAACTCCGGTGATTTCACTAAATCACGCACTTAACCGGTACTGGATACCGAAAAGAGCCGAAGGCAACTTTGGCATCTTTTCATGCCCAAATTGTAGAACATTGTGGTATTATGGGATAGAAAAATATTTGAAAAAATATGTGAGATTTGAGTTCAAAAGTTGTGTATATAGGTGAAAGGGTAAGTTTGAAAGTGAGGTGAACACTGATGGATGACGCAAATATAGTCCAGTTATACTGGGATAGGAATGAGCAGGCAATCCCCGCAACAGCAGACAAGTATGAAAGCTACTGTACCTCGATTGCCAAGAACATACTGGGCAACCATGAGGACACAGAGGAATGCGTGAACGATACATACTTGAACGCATGGAACTCCATGCCACCGCATAGGCCGAGCATTCTATCTTCATTCCTTGGGAAAATAGTCCGCAACTTATCGTTTAACCGATACAAGCATAACACTGCCGACAAACGAGGTGGTGGAGAGTTGCCTGTGGTTTTGGAGGAACTTTCAGACCTGGTATCTGGCAAGGATGAGGTTGAACAGGCATTTGACCAAAAGGAACTCACGAAAGCCATTGATACATTTCTGGATAGTCTTTCTCCAGAGAAAAGAAGTATTTTTATCAGCCGATACTGGTACACCGATAACATTTCAGAAATTGCTGTCCGGCACGGCATGAATGATGGGGCAGTATCAATGACCCTTAACCGCCTCCGCCTTAAACTACACAACTACCTTTTAGAAAGGGGCTTTGAACTATGACTAACGAAAAACTGTATGAAGTCCTCGGCGATATCAACGAGAAATATGTCAGCGAGGCAAGGGTATATCAAAAAGCAAAGAAGCCCATCTGGGCTAAATGGGGAGCTATTGCAGCTTGTTTGGTTTTAGTATGCGTTGTGGCAATTCCCTTTTTTTCCCACAACAATAGTGTTACTACTCCGGGTATAGCAGACGCGGCACCGATGATTTATGTTAACGACACCCTGTATAAGCAGTCCACTTCGCAAACATCGTTCAACGAATTGAAAGACGATTTTGTTTATTTAGGCGTCATCGAAAGTGATGTTACCAACTTCCAAGGCACAAATGACGCAGGTAATTATTTGGACGGTATACCCAAGGAAAACTTCCAGGCAAATCACCCTATTGTTGGCTCAGAAGTTTATCAATATGGCGAAAACATCGTCGTTGGGATTGGCGGGAAATACTGGTTGTATGAAAACTATCATAGCACAGACCTCGACGGAAACCCAGACGGGTATGACCCGCTCCCCAATAACCAAACTTCTGCTGAAGAAGTATCAGAACAAGACCCTGCCGCAAACTGAATGAGCTATCTTCATATCGAAAGGACAGCCGAGAAATCGACTGTCCTTTTTCTACGCCCATTTTCCGTCAAATCGACGGATGGATTGGCGGATAGGCTTATATCCACACAAAAGGTAAAAGGGAGGCATCGTTTAGGTGCTGCCCTCTTGCGTTTCCCCACGATATGCGGGAGGCGTATCCTATTTTTGATAAGGAGGTTTTACCGTGAGATTAACGGCAAAGGAACTGGAACAAATGAAAAGCGTTGACATCGGCGCAGTGGCTCCCGAGTCCCTGCCGGATGTGAGCGGTATGGCCTTTGACACCTCTCTCCCCCGGGAGGAGCGGATCGCTCTGTTTTTGCAGGCGGTAGAAAATCCATACTGCTTTTGCATCGGTGGTGTTGGCGTGAAAATTGAATTTGCTGAAAGCGGGCCATCTCTCCAAGACAAGCTGACGGATTTCCTGCTGCGGCAAAGAAGCGGGCTGTAACTTCGGTTACAGCTCGTTTTGCTTCTTCGAGACAAAGTGTCCCGAAGTGGAGGCATCCTTGTTGTCCTCCCCGGACAGAGTTATAATATAAGTGTAATGTGATAGGGAAGGAGGAACAATGGCACGAGCAAAAAACAGAGGGTATCAGCAGAGTTTCTCTCCCTCTTACACAATCCGCCGCTGGCGGCTGGGCATCTATATCCGGCTTTCAAAGGAAGATTTGAAAAAAGGAAAAGACGATAGCAACAGCGTAAAGAACCAGCGTGACCTACTGAACGATTTTTACCGACGCAACATTGACGAGTTTGAAAGCATCACGGAATATGTGGATGATGGTCATACTGGAACGGACGCCAACCGTGAAGATTTTCAACGGCTCTTGGCGGATGTCATGAGTGGTAAAATCAACTGCGTTATAGTAAAAGACCTGTCCCGCTTCGCACGAAATTATAGCGATGCCGGAAGTTTGATCGACAACCTGTTTGTTCAAATGGGTGTTCGCTTTATCAGCCTGGCTGAGAATGTGGACAGCTACAAGAACCCCGACAGCGTTTCAAATATCATCGTTCCCATTACAAACGTGATGAACGATAATTACTGCTATCAGACTTCCAAAAAGATCCGGCAGGTATTTGATTACAAACGGCGCAACGGCCAGTATATCGGAGCATTTGCTCCTTACGGCTATGTAAAGCACCCAAAGGATAAGCACAGACTGATTGTTGATCCTGATGCTGCTGAAAATGTCAAACTCATTTTCACAATGCTTATTCAAGGGTCATCAAAACGTGCTATCGCGCTGTACCTGAACGAACACGGCGTACCGAGCCCCTCGGCTTACAAGGTACAAAAGGGCTTGCCTGTTTCGACAAGAGGGTATGACGATCCTATGTGGGGAGTCCGCATGATCCACTCCATTCTTACCAATCCGACCTACACCGGGGATTTAGCCCAAGGCCGAAGCCGGGTGAAAAGCTACAAGGTACACCAGATTGAAGCTGTTCCACGCGAGGAATGGGTAGAAGTGGCTGGAACGCATGAGGCCATTATCGACTATGAAACTTTCGACAAGGTACAGGCTCTCTTACAGCGTGATACCCGTACTTCCCCGAAAGGCCGTGAGGTACATTTATTCAGCGGCTTTCTGAAATGTGCCGATTGCGGGCGGGCCATTACCCGATGCGTTGGCAAGAATAACAATGTATATTATTCTTGCTCAACCTACAAGAACCGTTCCCGGACAGCCTGCACCATGCACTCAATCAAGCATGAACGGCTGGAGGCTGCTGTTCTGTTCGCTGTACAGCATCAGGTGCATTTGGCTGTTTCCTACTCGGAAATCGTCACACAGATCAATTCCGCTCCAATCAAAAAAAGCCAGTCTTACCGACTGGACGATCTGATAGCTGCAAAAGAGCGGGAACTGACAAAGATAACACGCTACAAGCAATCTCTTTATCAGGACTGGAAAGACGGTGAAATCACCCAGCAGGAATACCGGGATATGAAGGCTGACTATGAACGGCAGACTTCTGATATTTCCGCGGTGCTTACCCGGCTGAACGCTGAACGCGCAGAACTGGCAAACGGTGTGGACAACGAGCATCCTGCACTGGTAGCCTTTATGAAGTATCAGAACATTGAAGCCCTCAACCGTGAAATCTTGGTTGAACTTGTGGACTATATCAAAGTCTATGAAAACGGCAATATCAGCGTGAAATTCAAATTTGCTGACGAGCTCCGCAAGATTGCCGAGTACATTGAAATTAACATTACGGAAGATACCGCAGTAGCGGGCTAACCCCCGCTACAAACCCCTTTGACAGTGTGTTTTCCTAATAGGCGCTAATCATATGAGTACAGAGTTTTTTCAAAATTTGAAAAATCCTGCCGGATTTCTTCTATCAGTCTGGCATCCCTGTTCCTGCTTCCGGGATATTCTATCTGCAGCATGAAGGGGGTTTTGTAGGTATACGTTGTAAAGCTGTTTAAAGCTTCTTCGCCCGCATGCTGATGATCCAGGCGAAGCAGGTATCCGGAAAATGTGCTGCGCTTGGCATTTACACGAAGTCCCAGCCTGGCGCCATCTTTTCCGCCGGTTATCATTTCAGTCATTACATATAGACCTTCATATTCACCATTAAGAATTACTTCGCAGAATCTTACATTTGGCGCATAAGACATCATTTCTCCGGCAAGATTGTAAAACATATAATTTCGTATGGCTGTTTTATCGAGCCAGGGACCGTATAATACCCATTCATGGTGCGCATCCATTCCCATAATGGAAAGCGGATTGTTTTCCCCTTTTTTATCTACAAGTCTGATGGCATAGCTTGGCTTATCAAACTCTCTTGAGGAATTACCTCTCATTCGTATGCGGATTGCAGAAGATACATCTGCCGTTTCATTTGCATGATGGTACTCTTTGCTGTCATTTCCGATTATATCCATCTGAGCAGCAATTGTAGTTTCCCCATCAGCAGCACGTGTATAAATGCGGTTGTTTCCATCATCCTTAATGGGTCTTCCCGGGATTACCACCCCATCTGTATCAATTTTGACAATCGGAAGATATGTACACAGACCGCCATCCGCAGGATCCGTACATGGTTCCTGGGGAATTTCCTGTTCATGCTGATGAATTCTCTCTGTTTTTCGGTAGTCCTTATAAAACAATGGCGCAAAAACGGCAATCAGAATAACCGCAAAGCAGCATGTAAATCCTATTATTTTATATTTCATATCAGTTATAAATCTCATCGCTTTGAGCTACAATATTAACACTTTCAATTTGTCCAAGGTTATAGAAATCATCTGTTAAAGCCGGATGCTGTTTCTGAACTTTTTCCAGTATTTTTCTGGATAATTCATAAATGTACTCAGCATTCTCCTCTGTCGTATTTTTTACCCGAAGAACGGCACCAGTCCCAAAATAACGAAAGACCTGGGATTCTATATTTTCACAGCGGCTTCTTTTTGCACGGATGATCAAAAGCATACGGTTATCACTGCGGATTGCTCCCATGATAAGAAAGATAATAAAAATAGCAGAACTGCCTACTGCAGCAACCAGATAATCTCCAACTCCACAACATATTCCCACAATGATCGTCCAGAAAATATATACAGTATCTCTGGAATCTTTTATTGCAGTTCGAAAACGCACGATAGATAATGCACCGACCATACCAAGCGACAATGCAATATTGTTTCCTATGACAGTCATAACTGTTCCTGTCATAACAGTCAGAACGATTAGTGTTACTCCAAATTTTTTACTGTAAATCGTTCCCTTATGTGAGATCACATATGAAATAAAAATAAACAGACCAATGACAGCACTTACCAGAATATGCATTGTAATTTGCTGCCAGGTCATATCCCCCTGCTGGGCAAGCAGGTTATAAATCGTCTCTTTCATTTCCTTTCCTCCTAAAATCTGTAGTCACAGCCAATTTGTCTTGCCATACAGTATTTGCTCACAGAAAGCTCGCTTTTCTGAACGGGCAGAAGCATATGCTTGATATAGCTTAACAAAAAACCGTTATATTTTACTTCCAACACTACAGCAAAAGGAGACATTACACTGTTTAACACCAGATTTCTATCAAATATATTGAAATTTACTTCATTAGCCCGTATTCCAGAATCAAAAGTTATTCGAATAGAATTTTCCGGCGCGATAAATGCAAATCTGTCATATTCTACAACTGTTTTAGGACGGTATGCCCACATTTCCATAATTGAATAACATTCCTGTCCAAACTCACTGCCACTGTTTAAAAGTACAGAATAATCACCCTCAATGAGAGCCTGCGCTTCCCTTCTGGATAATCTTAATGATCGCTTCCGCTGATAAGGTCCCTGCTTCTGCTTCATTTCAAACAGTGCAAAATCCGCATCAGGACTATATACCCGCAAACGAAACTTCCTTCTTAACTCCAGACCATCTTCCTTTTCCTGAAAATCCCGATTTGACAAAGAATCAAAGTACAAAGAACGTACCTGATAACCATCCGGTCCGTTATGTGAGTCAGTATGAACCACATTTGACAAATAATTCCGAAGTTTTAATGCTTCTGCCTGATTAAGTAGAAATTTCTTTTCTTCCCGCAGTACATCGCGCACAGTATTATTTCCTCCTGCTTTTGCTTTTTAGTAAATACTACAATAGTATACATCCATAATTTTTTTTGTCCATATATGGAATAAAACTTTGTAGTATACAATGAACTCTCGATAAAATCAACATTTATTGACAATATATACCAAAAGATATGATATTTTATAAACAAATATATAAAAATCATAATGGAAATGGGGATTCCTTATGAAATGGGGATGTTGTATGATATCAAACTACCAAAAATATCTTGAAATACTATTAACATTTATCTGTGTGATCGTACTGTATCCACAATCGCCCTATGCCACCGAAGCCATTTCACAGCGTGAAACCATACGCGTGGGATTCTTTGAGATGGACGGATACCATATGCAGGATGAAACCGGAAAACGAAGCGGCTATGGATATGATACCTTACGTCTTATGGCACGCTACTGGAATGTTCATTTTGAATACATCGGCTACGACAAAGCTTGGTTTAATTGCCTGTACGGATTTACGGGAAGATAATCCTTTCAGCTTTGACTTAAACTTCTTCCATGACTACTCCATTCTCCATTACACCGCTTTTCAGATAACGCTTAATCAGCTGCACCACTCGTTCATCCTTTTCATTCCTGCGAAGTAAGTTCATGAGAATTTCATGATTGAGTGTGTCAAAGTATTTTGATAAGTCCAGCTCTGCCCATTCTGTGTCCGATTTTAACGCCCTTATTGCCTCCGTAATCATTTCTTTAAAATCCTGAAGAAAGGCTTGTTTCTTCTCACTCACTTCAGCAGTTCTCTGAGTCTCCTGATATTCCTGTATGACCCCTTTCATATCAATCCGATTGGACTGCAGCTTATTCTGCAAAGCTAACATTTTCTGTATATCGTTGATCTGTGACCACCAAAGAAATATAGACCACACGAGATTGGCTACAGCTTCCGGTGCCTGTCCCCGGAAAAAAATGAGGAGAAGGTACTGTAAGAAATAATTGACTCCCTTAGGAGTAAATATGTAGTAGCAATAATTCATACCTTTTTAGCTGTATTTTGTATCGTAAACAGAAAGAAAATGCACTATAATCCAAGGCAATGAAAGTACTTAAAAAAGTAGTTTCGTTGCCTTGGTTCCATTTTTAGAAAGAATAATACTTAGGTGGGAAAATTCCCAGGCGCTGTGTGGAGTTTTCTGTAAGAAGCCGGGGACAGACCGCACTGTTTCTTGAAAAAGGAAGAAAAGTGGTGAGGGTCTAAGAACCCAAGCTGTGTGGAGATGGCAGAAACAGGAAGAGTGGTGCGGCTTAGCATGGACTGGGCCAGCTTGCATTTCTGGGACAGGTAATACTGGTAGGGAGCAACATGATATACCTCCTGGAACAGGTGGATGAGCCTGGAGCGGGACAGGGAAACGGTATCTGCCAGATGATCCAAGGACAGACTTTCTGTTAAGTGCATATCGATATAATTGCGGATCGCCAGTGCAGTAGGATTGATGGGAACTTTGTTTGCCAGAAAATCCGCAAGCTCCTGAATATATTGATGGAGCAGTACAGCCAGCTTGTCAGCAGAGTGTACAGGGTCGGCGGTAAAGGCATCAAGGATCCGGGTCAGAGGTGTTTCGTTATGGAAGCGGGGGATCAGGGTGACACCGTCTAAGCCGTAATCGGAGAGAAGATGCTGTACCAGACTGCCGCTGACATTGAACCAGATCTTGGTCCAGGGATCAACTTTGTCTGAATAGTAGTGGTGGTAGGTGCCGGCAGTAAGGATATAGGCATCTCCGGCATTTACAGTGAGGATACTGCCGTTTCGCTCGATATGTCCACGGCCGCTTAAAACGTATTCAAACACACACAGGGGTCTGCGATAAACCAGGATCTCATAGGCAGGATCCGGGTAAGTGATACCGGCCATGATGGGAGAAAAGCTTTCCGCGGTAGGGCCGGTGTAGACAGTGTATTTTTCAATCTGTGTGCGTGTAATTTCCTGAGGCATGGTGGTTCCTCCATTTTTTGAAAGCAAATTGCAATAATGTAATAACAGCATTGTAGTAAAAAGGAGCAAGCCTGTCAACTATGGCTTTCACTATATAAAATAAAAATGAAATCAACCCAAATAAATGATCACAGGAGGACAAAATTATGACACAAATACCCAGACCGGAGCATCCCCAGCCCCAGATGAAGAGGGAGCATTGGAAAAACCTGAATGGAGAATGGGATTTTTCCTTTGACTTTGGATGCAGCGGCATAGATCAGAAATGGCAGGAAGGAAAGACAGATTGGGAGAAGAAGATCCTGGTGCCCTTCTGCCCGGAAAGTGATCTGAGCGGAATCGGCTATAAGGACTTTATCCCCGGCGTATGGTATCACCGTACCATCACATTGACAGGGGAGGAGCTGAAGGGAGATCTTCTCTTACACTTCGGCGCAGTGGACTATGATGCAAGAGTATGGATCAATGGAGTAGAGGCAGGCAGACACCAGGGCGGTTATGTTTCCTTTACGTTTAATATTACAAAGCTTGTAAAGGAAGGAGAAAATGACATTACGCTTTTTGCAGCAGATGATGTGAGAGGCGGAAAGCAGCCCAAGGGAAAGCAGAGTCATTTCTTCTACTCCAGAGGCTGTGATTATACCAGAACGACAGGTATCTGGCAGACGGTATGGCTTGAGTGGGTACCGGAAAGCTACATTGAAAAAGTGCAATATTATCCAAACCTGGCAGAGGCAACTCTGGGAATTAAGGCGGTAGTAAAGGGGCAGGGCACACTGGAAGCAAAGGCCTTTTATGGGGGAGAGCCCTGTGGCAGCGTAAGCGCAAAGTCAGAGGGCGGCACCGTTACCATGACACTTCCTTTGTCCCGTCTGGAAAAGTGGGAGCCGGGTCATGGCAGACTGTATGACCTTACATTAACCTATGGAGAAGATAAGGTAGAAAGCTACTTTGGTATGCGTGAGGTAAGACTGGATGGAGAGAAATTCCTCATCAACGATAAGAGCGTGTTCCAAAGACTGGTGCTGGATCAGGGCTTCTATCCGGATGGCATTTACACAGCGCCTACAGAGGAAGCACTTGTCAAGGATGTGGAACTGTCCATGGCTGCAGGCTTCAACGGCGCAAGACTCCATCAGAAGGTATTTGAGCCTCTGTTCTTGTATCACTGCGATAAAGCAGGCTATCTGGTATGGGGCGAGCAGGGCTGTTGGGGACTGGATTACAGCAATCCCGCAGCATTAAAATATTTCCTGCCTGAGTGGATGGAAGCCTTGGAGAGAGACTTCAACCATCCCGCCATCATCGGCTGGTGTCCGTTTAATGAGACATGGGATTATGAGGGAAGAAGGCAGGATGACAGCTTACTGGCCAATGTGTATAAGATGACAAAGCTGTATGACACCACCAGACCCTGCATTGATACCAGCGGAAATTATCATGTGGTGACGGACATCTATGACTTACACAATTATGAGCAGGATCCGGCAAAGTTTGCAGCAACCTACGAGTCCTTTAAACAGGGAGGTGATTTGGAAGATAATCATGGCTACAGGCAGACACCTGTAAAGGGTATCCCTACCTTCATCAGTGAGTATGGCGGTATCAAGTGGGACGAGGAAGGTGTTGAAAAGGATGGCTGGGGCTATGGTGCAGGTCCTGCTACCAAGGAGGAATTCCTGAACCGATATAAGGGACTGACCGATGCCCTTTTGGACAATCCCCATATGTTTGCCTTCTGCTATACCCAGCTGTATGATGTGGAGCAGGAGTTAAACGGTCTGTATACCTATGAACGTAAACCCAAGTTTGATATGGATGTGATAAAGGCAATCAATGCCCGTAAGGCAGCAATCGAGGATTAAAAGCATCTCGCAGAGTATAAAAGAAAGCGTGTGAGAGACATTGGGGTCTGACCCTCTTACAATTTTCTTGGTGAGATAAAAAGCAAGTGCAAAACTTTTAAATGTATAGCTATAAATGAGCAAATTTGAAAAACTGTACAAACAAATCTGCTATACACGGACATTAAGAGGATTAAACAATTTATTGTCCGCTACACTTGGCGGTAAATACCCGTGACTGGACTTGCACCAGCAAGATTAGTGCCATGCTCGGCACACAAAATGACTGCCCCGCCTGCTCAAATGCAGGCAGAACAGTCATCTGATCTTTTTATTCACTTTTTATGAAACAAATTTTCCAACGATCAGACAGATTACAATCGTAATCACCATATCCGGCAGAGTGTTTCCCAGCGGCATGTCGATGTTCATCAGAATTCGGTATACCACAAATCCAATCACCCAGATGATCAGATTCGGAATATGTACGGCCAGGCTGCTCTTGTCCCGTTTCAGCAGGAAAAAGTCGGCAATCTGAATTGCGATCATCGGTGCAAAGACCGAGCCGATCAGATAGAGGAAATCTGTGATGTTGTCCATCGGATATACAATCGCTGCGATGGTTCCAATGACGGTGACAACGATGGCCACATGCTTTCCATTCCATTTGCTTACGACGGTCTCGCTGGAAATTCCTGCGGAGTAGGCATCCAGAAATGTCGTTGTTACTGTTGAAAATACAATAATCAGAAGGCCCGCAATGCCAAGGCCTGCCTTCAGCATGATCTGCGCGATGTCATATTCTCCGGTGATGATCGCTGCTCCCATTCCAATCACATACATCCAGCAGCTGACGATTCCATAGACAACCGCGCTGATGGCCGTTGCTTTGACCGGTTCTTTTGCTTCTCTTGTGTAATCGCTGATCAGCGGCAGCCAGGATAACGGCATCGCAACCGCAAGTTCTACTGCTGCACCGAATGTCATACTGTCATCCGATGGCGCTCCTGCTCCGCCTCCGGCAAAGATGACCTTGCTCAGGATCAGGCTAAGCAGAAATAATGCTGCCATGGCAACCGTGTTGATTTTACCAAGATTCGTGATTCCGATCACAATCCAGAGAATAATCAGGACTCCGATCACAAGGCACCAGATCCATCTGCCCGTATGCATTACGCCGTCTGCGGCGAGCGCTCCGTCATAGATCATGATGGCGGTCCAGCCAACGAGCTGCAATACATTCAGGACAGCAAAAAGGATGCTTCCCTTCTGTCCAAAACTCATTTTTACAGTTTCCATGGCACTTTTTCTGACCCTTCCGCCGATCACGCCCGCCAGAAACAGCATCAGGCATCCGATGATATGGCCGATAAGAATCGCTGCCAGACCTTTTCCCATGCCGAGCGGTGCAAGGTAGGTTCCGGTCAGGATTTCGGCAATCGAGACACCTGCCCCAAACCAGATCAGGCCATTCTCGAACAGGCCGGTACGTTTTTCGTTCATTTTCATGTTCCTCTCTTTGCTTAAATTTTCATACCGGAAACCATTTTAGCACAGAAGGGAAAATGCGGCAATGAATTTACTCTATCCGTTCATCTGACTCCCAATCTTTCTCCAATCATCCCAGCTTTTCAGACCATTCTGCTTCCTTAAAGCCGATCAGCACGGTATCACCATCGATCAGCAGCGGGCGTTTCACCAGCATACCATTCGTGGCAAGAAGCTGCAGCTGTTCCTCTTCGCTCATGGCAGGAAGTTTGTCCTTCAGTTTCATTTCTTTATAAAGAAGGCCGCTGGTATTAAAGAACTTTTTAAGTGGAAAGCCGCTCTTAGAATACCATTCCTTTAACTCACCGCAGGTTGGATTCACATCCACGATGTTGCGCTCGGTATATTCTATTTTCTGTGCATCTAACCATTTTTTCGCTTTCTGGCAGGTTGAGCATTTTGGGTAACATATAAATAACATTTCTCCATCTCCAATCAAATATAATTTATCCATAATCCTGTATCTTTTGCCGGAATCATTTCAGCACAGGAACGGAGGATCGGCAATTATTTTCCTTCTTCCAAGATCAATTCCAGCACCTTCATCAGCTTCGGAATCCAGCCCATCTATCTTATATAGACGAGCTGTTTGAGCTCTTTTGGTCTTTCCTTTTTCACAATTATGCAATAATAATCTATAACTTTGCACATACCAAATCATACAAAGCACTCATAAGTTCTTCCCCGTTCCGGCATTCTGCGACCATCGAAATAACCGCATTCTTGTCCGGAAGGATCATAGAAATCTGAGAATATTTTCCATCCGCCCGGTAGGAATTGTATTCTCCTCTCCAGAAAAGATAACCATAATTGTCTGTATCGGATGCTGCTGTACTTTCTTCTATCCATTTTTCGGATAAAATCTGTTTTCCATTCCATTTTCCCTTATTCAGGTAAAACAATCCGAATTTATGAAGTTCAGAAAGTGTAAGGAACAATCCACCTGCGCCAAAACTGTTTCCAAGAGGATCTGTCTCCCATGTCGGCCGCTTGATTCCAAGATGTTTAAAAAGCCTTGGTGTAAGATAAGAGACCAGATCGCATCCGGAACGTCTCTGTACAAGAATGCCTGCCAGGTAGGGACCAACATTATTATATACAAAATGTGTACCTGGCTTATATTGAAACGGAATCGCCAAAGACATTTTTACCCAGTCATCCTCTTGGTATAATGGCCGCTGTTCTCCCATAAGGCTGCCCTGTTCCTGTCCTAAACACATCGTAAGCAGGTCTCGAACCGTTGCCATTTTCAGATTATCATCGATCACATCGGGTAAATCTTCGGGAAAGGCATCGGTCAGTTTTTCATCCAAGGACAATAATCCCTCCTGGACAGCAAAACCAACTGCACAGGATGTGAAGCTCTTCGTTGCAGAATAGATATTTCTACGGCATTCGGGTTCGCTGTACCATTCATTTATGAGGTCGCCATCTTTTGTGACCTTTATTCCAAGAACGTGAAATGTTTTTGCAGCTCCTATAAAATCAGATATGTCCATAGCTAGGTTCCTCCTTTATTTTTACTATAATAATTTGTAGTATCTTTGCCATGTTGTCTTTCTGAAATTTTTATAAACCTATGTATATTTCCTCCTCATCAACCACTTCTGATCAATACATTTCACCTCACCATCAAACCGAATATGAAGATGAACTCCACCAGATCTCAGATTAATCTTTTCTATGATTCCATCTCCGAATTTCGGATGTGTGATATTGTCTCCAATTTTATATTGAACAACTTCATCCTTCTGCTTCTGTGCTTTCTGCTGGCGCTGATACGTATCTCGAATCGGCACTGTCTTATCATGAATCCGGCTTTTTAATACTTTATCATAGTTATGATCCAACAGCGCCTCTCCTGCCTTATAATAAGGTGTCGGTGCTGCACCTATAAGAGAACAACAATATTTCCACGCACTTCCATGTGTTCCAGCCTGCCATTTATACTTCTCAGGTATCCGCATATTGTACTGCATGTAATGCGCATATTCATGCTTGAATAAATCGATACGGTCCTCTTTTGACAACGGATTGTTGACTCCATACGCAACAAAGAGCAGGGAAAAATGAAAATGTTCCTTTTCATGAGCACTCTGCCTTGTATAGGATCCCAGAGAATCTGTCTCAAATCCAAATGTTACCGGTATTTTTGCTCCGTTCAAATGAAACTTCCGGTCCAGGTCCTGATACAACTTCTGGATTAATGCTGTCAAGATCGGGATTTCTTTCTGTAACTGCTGGCGTAAAAACTGGTTTTCTTGATCATAATAAGTCATTCTTTCATGTTTCCTCCCAGCTTTTCTATTGCCACTTCTTCCATATCTCCGGCTGATAACCGAGCGTAGAAAGTTTTCCATTTCTGACCACCGGCGTCTTAATTACAGATGGATTTTCCAGCACTTTTTGAAGCTTATCCTCATCGGCAATGTATTTAATCAAAGCTAATAAATCTTTGTCTTTGCCATCCCAATTAATCATATTTTCCAGTCCGCCATTTGCCTGAGCTACAGAATTAAATTCCCCTTTACTCATGCCTTTTTCCTTCATATCTCCAAACTGATACTTGATGCCGCGCTCTTTGAAAAAACGCTCGGCTTTCTTTGTATCGTTGCATTTCTTTGTTCCAAATATTTGTATATTCATTGTAATATTCCCTTCTGGAGCCAAAATTGCCGTATGCCATAATCTTGCGTATTATCTTACATACTTTCTTCCTTGATTATACAAGATTTCAGTTCTTACTTTTTAATTCCGACCTTTTGAACCTTTATCTGCCTAGAATCAGCTTTACTGCATCAATCAGATCCTCACTAAATCCTTCGAGCTCATCCATCTTAATAACTCCATCTCCGACTAAATATGCAATATCCCAAATTGCCGTAGATTTCCGAAGTTCAATCAGAACTCCTAGATTTTTCTTGTCCTGCCTAATGCGCTTCTCAAGTGTCCAAAAATGATCTGATGCATTTCCCGTGTTCGCGGGGTCAGGTACCTGTTGCAGATGTCGTCTTGTATAGGATCCCAGAGAATCCGTGTCAAATCCAAAAGTTATCGGGATTTTTGCTCCGTTTAAATGAAACTTCCGGTCCAGTTCCTGATACAAATTCTGGATTAATGCCCTCAAAATCGGGATTTCTTTCTGCAATCGCTAGCGTAAAAACTGGTCTTCTCGATTATCATAAGTCATTATTTTATGTTTCCTCTTGATGTAAGGCGCTGACCCCAATGCTATGAATCTTCTATGTTCTCGGTCACTTAATTATATATTTTGTTCCTCTGCCTTTTCCTTCAACTGCAACCACACCCTTTTCTCCCATGGTTTTAAGTAAATGTGTTGTTTTTGATTTTCCAAATGGGACATATGGTGCAATTTCACTTATTGATTTTAACATCGTCTTACTTAATAATTTGTAAATTACTTTTTCGTCCTCAGTCAAATTAACATTCGTTTCAAATAGCGGCAGCACAATTTTTATAGCATTTTCTGATACCTCAAAATCTGGTTTTATCAGACTCTCTGTATACAGTTGTTTTATTCGTGTAATTCCCGTTCCAAATATCTCTACAAATCCCAATCTGTAAAACACATTTGCAAGATTTCTATTCCTTAAAACAGAAAGTTTACCTGATAAATATTCTTCGGCTGTTATTCCAGCTGGCAATCCACCAGGAGATACAACCTCTATTCTATCATCAAACATAGAAACTCTGATGTGTGAATCAATATCCCATACCCTATGAATTAAAGCATTTGCAATTGCTTCTCTGAAAGCTGCTTGTGGTATTTTCTCCATCGTTTTTCTATCAGCGCCCTGTATGACTTCATATTGGTAATAGTCTTTAAATACAGCAAGTGTTTTTTCATATACATCTAAAACTGATACATTTTCAAAGGTTACTCTTTTTTGAATAATACTGATGTTCTCACCGAACTTAACAAGATCAATTCCGGAAAAATGATTTTTATCTGCTAAAAGTCCTGCTGCATTATTAAAACCATTTACATTGTCATACAGATTCAGTGTCTTTAAAGTATCCTGATTAAAACTTTCAATCTGAATATTTTCTTTTAGTTTATGCTGTAAAAAATCAAAAGATAGCTCCTGATCTTTACACTGTAATTCTTCAAAGCTAATATTTTTTCCTTCTAATACAAGCCTTGAAAATTCAAGTGTGTCTACCTCTATCGTTGCTGTATCATTTCGTTTGTATGCTTTCGATTTATATAAATATGGCTTCTGAAGACCACTTTTTACAGTAAGTTTTATCGTTTGATCATTGTTCTGTAGTTCAAGCATATAATTTGGCTGAGGCGAAATACTGTCATTGATTTTATTTTCGATATCCAGGCAAGCCTGCTTTACATCTGGCAAGCCTTTTACATTTCCATCATCATCTACGCCAAAAAGAATCATTCCGCCATTATAATTCGAAAAGGCACTGACTGTTTTCAAAAAAGTATTCGTAATCGTTTCCTTGAATTCCAATATTCTTGTTTCACGCATAGCAATCATTTCCTTTCCCAGTCTTAATGATTATATTATATGTTTAAATACGCGAAAAATCAATCGTAACTTTTTACGATTGATTTTTCAATTGATTTTGAGTGTATTTTTCTGTTATTCTTCTTCATTTCAATTCACGTCTTCACGGGAGACGACCAAGGCCGCTTCACTTTATAGTAAGTGTTCTACCGGTTGCGATTTTTCTGGGATGGTATAATTTATTTATGTTTTTTTAGATTTTTTTATTTTCTCTTTCGAGTCCCAGACATCCTGACAAATGCTTTCATCATTATTTTTATTTCTTTCTTTCCTGAAACCTGGAACTTTAAATATGCTTTATAAGTTTTTTCCAATATTTTCAAGTTCTTTTATAGAATCCTTGTTTTTTGCAAGTTCATCACTGGCTGTTGCATAATATGATTTTTGGAAAATCATATCCCATGAAAGATATTTCGCCATGCAGTCGAACTGTTTGTCAATTAACTCATACTGGATACTGTCCACCGGGGATCCTCCCACAACGATTGTTCCAACTTTTTTATTTTTCAGCTGCAAACCGCGGCAGTAGCACTTATCAATGATAAGTTTCAACTGCGCAGACATTCCCCACCAATATACCGGAGTAGCAAAAAGAATCACATCTGCAGCAGTAATTTTATCAATCGTGGGATTTGTATCATCCTGATCAATACATCCTTTATAACATTGACAGACCCCACATCCCTTACAAGGTGCTATATGAAGTCTGTCTGGTTGGATGATTTCAATCTCATTCTTTTCTGATGCCCCTTTTATAAATGCGTCAATCGCCGTCAGCGTGTTTCCCCTTCTGGCACTTCCGTTAATAATCACAATTTTCATGTATGTTTCCTCCAGCTTCTGATTTCATGAAATCATTATACCTTTTTTCGCTTATCCTGTCATCACATTTCATCAGATCAGAACCTGTCAAAACCTTTCTCCTTCGCGATTGTCGCACGTGTGCGGCGCTTTGGACGATATGGGCGATACAGGTCTTCTACTGCCACAAGCGTTTCCGCTGCCAGAATCTGTTTCTTTAATTCTTCTGTCAGTCTCTGATTAATATCCAAGCTTTTTAGTTCTTTCCACTTTCATAGGCGTTCTGCACCCGTTCGGTCAGCACTTTTCCACCGTTTGCATACCATTCTATCACAAAAGTATCAAAGTAATCCACTGGTTTCTCCCCACTAATGATCTGAAGAAATGCTTCCTGTTCCAGTTCCTGTAATTCTTGCGGAATTTCTGCATTTACATTTTCCAGAGGCAATGTCGATGTACTTGTTATTCCTGCCTTCTGCAGTTCCCCCACAGCCTGAATTCTTGACGCATACGCCGCCCATCCATTCGCGGTTGTCAGCTGTCCATTCAAGTAAGATTTACATGTATTAAAATAAGACTTTTCCAAACCGCTAAGCTCTGATACATCAAGCGTCTTATCCAGTGCTGCCTGAATATGTTCTGTCGTACGGTAAAGTGCATCCTCATAATCCACATTAATATTCAGTGGCCGGGCCGTCGGATCTACATTAATAGAAAAATAATCATTCACTTCTCTTGCCGCACTATCATTTGCATATCTAGACTGATCAAAAATCGCACTCACATACTTTGCTACAATTTCCGGATGCTCATATCCTTTACGCACCACCACATACATCCACTGGTCATACGATTCAAAAACTGATATCTTCTGCGTCTCATTTACCTGTTCTTTGTCTAAAAGATACGGTTTCCACTCTGCATTTGAATCGACATTATATGCTGCACTCAACGGGTTATTCGGAGCCCACCAGCGTCCATAGATAGCACCGCAATGTCCGGTTTTTAACAGATCATCTATGTTTTCCGTCTTTCGTAGCAGGAATCTCTGGTCGAGTATCTCATCCTCATATAGATTGTGAAGTTTCAAAAGCGCTTCTTTTGTTTCCTGTGTTACTGACCCATAAACTACATTTCCATTTTTATCCAGGATCCAGTGACATGGCATTGCACCGGCATGTATAAAAGTTGCATCCACTCCATAAGTCTGATCCGCACCGGCAACCACGTCTGTACTACAGGCAAGGCCGATTGTCTGACCGTCTCCTGCTGCATCCTGTTCTACAAATGCCCGGATCACTTCCAACGCTTCTCCTACTGTTTCCGGTTCCTTTAATCCCAACTTCTCAATCCAGTCTTTCCGCAGCCAAAGAAGCGGAGTTCCATCGTCAATCACCGTATTCGGAAATGCATATAGCTTTCCATCCACGGTTGCAGACTGTAAAAGAGAATCTCCATAACTTTCATACATTTCTTTGATCGTATCTGTCGTACACTCTTCATACGTTTCTGTAAGTTCTTCGATCAGGCCTGCTTCAATCAGGCGGAGCAGGTTATCTCTTCCCTTCACAACAAGCACGTCTGGAATATCACGATCTTCAATCGCTACATTGACCGCCTCTTCATAAGTATTGCCATCCTGCAATTCAAAGACATCTTCATTCTGAATATTAAGTATTTTCTTCAAATATCTCGTATATGCATTATTTTCGTACGTATCTCCTACAGGAAGATTCGAATTATTCGCCCCTGCAATCTTGCCAAGTGTATAGGTAACAGTCTCAGGATATTTCCCAAGTGGTGTATGCATCGCTTTATACATCAGCTTTCTTTTCACTTTAACTGCATTGCTTGCACCAGACTCACTTTGAGATGCTTTTAACTGTTCCATCTGTCTTTGACTTTCCTTCGTCTCAAAATAGGTTCCGCACCAAAGCATCAGCAATAAAATTAATGCAAGATGGGCTGAGAGAATTCGCTTTTTCATATCGTTTTTCATAACACCTTCGCCTCCGTGTTCTTCGGAATCCGGATAAAGACCCGCGTTCCTTTTCCTGGAGTACTTTCTATCTTCATCTCACCTTTTTCTCCATAAAGGACATGGATTCTGTCACAGACATTTCGCACACCATAACCGGAGGACTGATATGTCAGAATCTGATCCGCCTTCTCCTGCGTCATTCCCGCACCATTGTCCCTGATTTCAAAGAAAATGTGCTCAGCCTCTTCACGAATCGTCAGCCACAACGTCGGATTCTCATTATCTGACACATCAATTCCATGATCGATTGCATTTTCTGCAAGTGGCTGCAGGATCAACTTCGGTATCAGATAATCATTAAGACCATCCGAAATCTGTTCAACCACACGGAACTCGTTATCATGCATAACAAGTTGGATTTTGAGATATGCACGGATGTTATCAATTTCTTTTGCCACTGTGGTCATTGTTTCACCACGATTCAGGCTTGTCCGATAATAAGTAGACAGTGCCAATGTCACATGACTGATTTCATCCTCACCCGCTTCAATTGCTTTCCAGTTGATGATTGAAAGCGAATTATAAAGGAAATGTGGATTGATCTGTGCCTGCAGTGCTCTCATCTCACTGTTCTGAAGCTGGATCTTACTCTCATATACTTCTGAGATCAAATGGTTCATCTGATCCATCATGCGCCGAAATGACCGGATCAGCACACCCACCTCGTCTTTGGATTTACTCTGCACGGTAACTTTACGAAGTCCCATATTGATCAGGTTCATATTTTCAGTCAATAACTCCAACTGCGATACCATACGGAGGGAAAAAACATATCCCAGAAAACTCAGAAGAAGAACACTGATCAAAATAATCGGAATATTTTTGAGCAAAAGCTTATGGATTGCGTTTTCACTTACTGCCTTTGGACGATAGATATAGAAATTCCATCCTGTATCCTTCATTGTCCGCTGTACCAGATAATAATTCTCACTGATATCTTTCGGACTCTCAATATCCTTCGGACGATATTTCTTATCCATAGAACACTCGGCATAGACAATATTTCCATTATCATCCTGAATCATGCCTCCTGTATTATCTGTAAGCTGGCTCATGAATGGTTCAAGAACTTTTTCATAATCCAGACGCATCTCCAACACCGCTTTGATCGTATCATTGTCATAGAATTTCCGACTGGCAATGATTGATTTATTCACACCGCGAGTGATGCTCCACTGCATTAATGTTCCCTCATTCAACCTGGAATACCACTGTTGATTCTCCGCTTCCGACATTGGAAGAAGTGTATCTCCATGTGGCACTTCTATATTGTCAGAATATAATGTAATGCTCTGGATCTCTTTGTGATAGATCGTCGGCATCTGCAACAGTGGATCAGCCACCTTCACATATTTCAAATACTTCTCATAATCCGACTCTGTCTCCACATCAAAAATATTCCTGAGATTTTGAGAATAAGACAGATAATCAACCAGGTTCTTATAGATCTGAGACTGATTCTCAATCGAACTCACTGACTGTTCCAACATTTTCTCCAGATTGTACTGTTCCTTCTCTCGCAATTGATTCATCATGCCATACTGCATGGAAAAAGCAAGGAATCCTACCGGAACCAGTCCTGCAATCAGCATCAAAACAGACAGTTTTTTACGAAATTTCAGATTTTCAAATCGATGGATCAACTTCCGTATTTGTTTTTTCATCCGCCGCTATTCCTTTCCTGCATGCTTCCGGTGTATCTCCGAAAAACTCTCTGAAACTTCTGCAGAAGTATGAGTTATTGGAAAATCCTACTTCTTTCGCAATTTGGGAGATTTTCATATTCGTTGTCTCTAAAAGCTCTTTTGCTTTATTCATTCGCACTTCACGGATAAAACGGTTCAGTGTCATCCCTGTTTCTTCTTTAAATACAGCACTTAAATATCCCGGTGACAGAAAAACCATTGCGGAAAGTGTCTCTGCTCCCAGATCCTTTTCCTTATAATGGTGATAAATATATCCCTTCACGGTTGTAACTTCTGATCGGAACCCATCTTCCTGCTCTTGTATGCAATGTTCATATTCCTGAAGTACTTCTTCTACTATAGCAATCACATCATTAAGGTTTCTGCAACGATATAATCGATCCACTCTCTTTGAAAGCATCTTTTCATCCAGCCCTTCCATCTGGTCGAGCAATTCTTTCATAATTCCAGAAAATACAAACTTTATATACATATCCGAAAATTGCTTATGCGCACGATATTTTTCTTCCAGTCTCTGAAAATCCTGACGGAGATGTGGCAGATCTTTATATTGAATATCTTTCGTAATCTGTTCCATGATTTCAGAATCTTCTGCTGGATCAGCTTTCTTCTCTTCCTGCTTCTCCCCGTGGAAAAACAGATGCTGACGTGGCTGATAGAACTGCTCTTCTAACATTCCTTCCAGCACCTTAAATTCCTCTGCCAGATTTTTTCCATCTTCGATTTCCTCACTGACTGCAAAATAACATTCACTGTCAAACTGGTGCGCAAAAAAACGGTACATTTTCTCTACGATTCCATGATAATCTGCATATTTTTCCGTGAACAAAAAGATGGATTCGTTCGAATTCAGATTCACATAATGAAACTCTCTCTGCACCTCTTCCTTCAGGCTCATCAGGAAATGTTCCTCTTCCGTTTCGAAGAATCCATTTGAGGCACTGACAAGAACCATACGGGTAAATTGGGACAGATCATCTTCCATTCCATCTGTAAGTTTCTTAAACTGAACAAAATCTTCCTCTTTTCCCCCATACAGATATTTCAGTAAAAAGTATTTTTTCAGATAATCTTCTTTCTTTTCCTGCTGCTCTTTTTTCTCTATCTTGGAAGAAATATTTTCCATCACTCGTTGAAAAGTCTTATGGAATTCCTCCGGATCAACCGGCTTCAGAACATAGTCTACAACTCCATACCGCAATGCTTCTCTTGCATAAGAGAAATCATTATATCCGCTGAAGATCACGATTTCCATATCCGGATGATCTTCTCTCACTGCTTTCGTCAGCTCCAGTCCATTCATATAAGGCATCTTTACATCCGAAAATAAAATATCCACATGGTTTGATTCTAATACTCCCAGTGCATCCTTTCCATTCGTTGCTTCTAGGATCTGGAATTCTCCTTCCTCCCTCTTTAACAGAAAGCGGATTCCCCTTCGCTCCAGTTTTTCATCATCCACGATCAATATTGTAATCATTTCCCCACGCCTCCCACACGTTCACTTTACATTTTCACTATTCCTTTTATAACGTCCGAAAACAGCAGGGAATGTTCACTCACTCTCTGCTGTCTTTTTTTAATTTTTATAATTCTATTTTAATTCATTTTTTAGACAATGTCCACACTAGCCTTTAACCGCTCCGGCTACAACGCCTTCGATAATATATCTCTGGCAGAACAGGTAGAAGATGATAATCGGCACAATTGCAAGAACCAGAGTTCCCATCATTGCTCCCATATCTACAGAACCGTATCCACCTTTCAGATACTGAACTGCCATCGGCACTGTCTTATATTTTCTCTGATCCAGTACAAGTGATGGAAGCAGGTAGTCGTTCCAAATCCACATTGCCTGAAGAATTGTAACTGTTACGCAAGTCGGCTTGGCAATCGGAAGTACAATTTTAAAGAATGTCTGGATTGGTGTACATCCATCAATCATTGCAGCCTCTTCAATCTCCAATGGAATGGATTTCATGAACCCGGTAAACATAAAGACGGAAAGTCCTGCACCAAATCCAAGGTAGATCACAACCAGTCCCCACGGATTTCCCATATGAAGCATATTTGCGATCTTGGATAATGTAAACATTTCCATCTGGAATGGCACGATCATTGCAAACAGGCAAAGCATGTAAAGGATCTTTGTAAATTTTGTCTTCACGCGGCAGATATACCATGCACACATGGAGCAACATAAGATAATCACTGCTACAGATAAGATTGTGATAAATAAACTCCATCCAAATGCCTGAATCAGCTGTGTCTGCTTAATACCACGGATATAGTTCTCTAATCCGACATACATCTTTCCGGTCGGTATCTTGAACGGTGCTTTACTGATATAGGCTTTTTTCTTAAAGGAGTTGATAAATACCAGTATGATCGGATACAGATACAGCAGGCTGAGTAGTGTAAAAATAACGGTTAATAATGTACCATGTTTTACTTTTTTATTCATTACTGCTGCACCTCCTTTGATGTTGTCAGTTTATTCTGGATCAATGCAATCACTCCTACGATAATAAAGAAGATAACTGCTTTCGCCTGTCCTACACCTTCCCAGCCAGTTCTTCCATAGAATGTATTATAGATATTCAGGGCAAGCATTTCTGACATCTTGTCCGGTCCACCGTTTGTCAATGCAAGGTTCTGGTCGAAAAGTTTAAATCCGTTTGTAAGTGTCAGGAAAGTACAGATTGTAATGGATGGCATAACCATCGGAATTGTAACATATCTTAAAAGCTGTACTTTATTCGCTCCATCAATCTGTGCTGCCTCGATCAGCTCTCCAGGAATATTCTGGATTCCTGAGATGTAGATGATCATCATGTATCCAACCTGCTGCCAGAGCATCAGGATAACCAATCCCCAGAAACCATATTTTGAAGAATATGTAAGTGTTTTCTGGAAATGTGCCAGAATACCATTTAATAACAGCTGCCATACATATCCAAGTACAATACCACCGATCAGGTTCGGCATAAAAAATACAGTACGGAAAATATTGGTTCCCTTAATATTCTTTGTCAAAAGCATTGCTACCGCAAATGCAAAAATGTTGATCAATAATACTGTCACAATTGTAAATAATGCGGTAAACCAAAGAGAGTGAAGAAAATCTCCGTCTCCAAGGATCTTTGCATAGTTGCTAAGTCCAATAAATTTAGCGTCTGTCACCGTTGTGAACTTGCAGAACGAAAGATATACGCCTAACACAAACGGTGCAAGGAAACCTATCGTGAATGCAATCAGCGTCGGTAATACAAATACCGGAAAATATCTCTTTATTGCTTTTTGCATGTTCTTCTCCTCCTGTCTTTCTTTTCTGTAAAAAGCCTTTCTGCGCCTTTGCTTTTCACAATTCTAATTACAAAATTTCAGCCTGCCCCGGTATGCTCGTTGGCAGGCTGTTTGATCTTCTTCTCTATTTCACAGCCTTTTTATCTGCCTATCCTGTGAAAAGTCTTTTTTATTCGTTTGCTGCTGCGTATTCTTCAGCCCATCCATCAACAAATGCTGTCTGTACACTATCCCATGCGCCTGTACCCTGTGCATAGTTCAGAAGAGCTCCACCAAGATTGTTTTTCCAGTTCTCAGATGGCATTGTTGTAAAGTTCCAGCTTACTGGTGTCTTTCCTGCCTCTGTATACTCAGCATTTGCTTTTACAAGCGGGTTGTCCGGAAGGTAATCTGAGAATGTTGTGAACGGTGTTACAAATCCCATCTCGTTAGCCAGCATGTCACGACCTTCATCGCTCTCAACTACCCATTTCATAAAATCAAGTGTTGCCTGAATGTCTTCTTCTGAAGCGTTCTTATTTACACACCAGTAGTTCTCAGATCCTGTACAAAGTCCCTGATTTTCTTCTCCATCAACTCCGATGTAGATTGGAAGCATTCCCATATCTTCATCTGCTACTTCATTATCTTTGATATCATTGTAAGCCCATGTACCATTCTGATAGAATACTGCTTCGCCAAGTGCAAATTCACTTGCTGCGTCATCTCCTGTCTTAGAAGAAATCATAGATGGCTCACATGTAGAGTTGTTCAGATACAGATCCCAGATCTGTTTGTAGTTGTCAAGGTATGTTCCTTTGATTGCATCTGTGCTGTCAATTCCGTCTGCCTTATACTCATAGTAGATTGGAAGATTTGCAAGGTGTGTCTTGAATCTCCAGTCAGAGGAAGAATCCATTCCTGCTGAAGTAAAAGCTCCTTCTACTCCAAGATCATCTTTGTGTGCCTGAATCTCTTCTGCAACTGTCTTAAGTGCCTGGAAGTTATTCAGATCATCAATTGATTTGATACTTGCATCCGGCAATTCGAAGTATTTGTTCAGAAGAGCTTTGTTGTAGATCAGACCATAAGTCTCAATAACATAAGCGATTCCATCTACTGCGTCGCCATCTTTTAATATATAATCGTCAGACTCGACATCTTTATAAACATCGCTGTCTGAAAGGTCATAGCAATAATTTTTCCATGTAGCAAGTCCAACCGGTCCGTTTACCTGGAACAATGTTGGTGCCTCATCTTTTGCCATCTCTGATTTCAACTGTGACTCGTAAGTTCCTGATGCTGCTGTCTGTACATCAACCTGAACACCCGTCTCATCTGTATACTCTTTTGCAAGTTCTACCCACTGGTCAGCCTGCTCTGGTTTAAAGTTCAGATAATAAACTTTTCCGGATGACTTATCTCCTTTCGCTGTTTCATCTCCGCTTGATGTGGCTCCACATCCTGCAAGCATTCCTCCTGCCATTGAAGCTGCAAGTACAAGTGCAAGAATCTTTTTCTTCTTCATAATTGAATCCTCCTTTTATGATTACTTTTCTTTGTTTTTCTTGATGATGTTATTATAAGAAAAAGTTCCAAAATAAGATATAATAAAATTCCAAGAAACATAACACTATTTCAAGATTATTGTAATTTTTGAAGATTTTGTGTATGATACAAGAGTTCGCCAAGAACCAAAAATGAAGTTTGAAACAAATAAGTAGAGAACAGCCACGAAATAGAGGGCATAGCAAACAAACCACCGGATTAGCTGGTTTTGAAAATTGAATATATAAACGCAACACCTAATTAGGAGACCGGCGAAGGCTCATCTTTAATGAGATACCCTCGTTGCCTTAGAAGATTAAGTGCCTGTGAAGTTGTAAGAACTTTTTCTTTTTTCACAGGACGTGATTCAAGAAAACCATCGGATGTATAAGGTTTTAAATCTGTGAGTATGTGCCAGATAGCGGTCAGGATCATACGGCAGCGTGCAATAATGGCTTTCTTGTGGCCACGACGTGTTTTGATACGCTTATAGCGGGTGGTAAATTCAAAATGTTTCTTCGATTTGATTAAAGCATTTGCAATCTGTACCAGAACTGGTTTAAAATAAGAACCAGTACAGGAAATCCGAGTGGATTTGATTTTACGGTCGCTCTTATCATTTCGGGGACAACATCCAGCCCAGGAGACGAGGTGTTTTGCTGTGAGGAAGACAGGCATATCACCACCAATCTCTGAAAGCACCTGAATTGCAGTCATTGGATTCTTATCGAATCCAGGAACCGTTCTTATTAAGTTTAAAGCAGCCTCGTATTTATCACTGAGACGAAGGATTTCCTGTTCTACTTCTGAAATGTGCTTTTGAAGTTCGTCTATGTGATCAAGGCACTGTCTGAGCTTTACATCCTGTTCTTTCGAGATATTACCATCAACGGCCGCCTGAATTTCTTCTATTGGAGTTTTACAGCGGCTGTCAACAAAGGGTGACACATCAAATTTTTCCCCAGGGTGCTGCAAAATCTGTTCCGTAATGGAACGGGAAGATTTCCCGAATACATCAGAAAAGACATCATCAAGCTTCAGATTGGAAACAGTAAGACAATTTTGGGCACGATTCTTCTCACCGGTAATCATACAGGTGAGTTTGAAACGGTATCTTACGAGATCCCTGAGTTCTCTGATGTCAGCAGGTGGAATAAAAGAAGGTTTCACCATGCCGCACATGTATAGATCACAGATCCATTTGGCATCTTTGCGGTCGGTCTTGTTTCCTTTCATGGGTTTGGTGTATTTCGGATGGGATAGAGTAACCCGGATTTTGTGTTGCTCTAAGATATTGAAAACAGGGATCCAATACTTGCCGGTAGATTCCATACAGACATCGTTACAGTTGTATTTAGCAAGCCAGACACACAGCTGATGCAAACCTTTAGAAAAGGAAGAAAAGCGAGCCTGCTTATACTCTGTACGATTATTGGAATCCGTGATACCGATACAGGCATAAATCCATGTTTTGTGGACATCAAGTCCACAGCAGTTAAATTTAAAAATTTTAAAAGACAAGTAACTACCTCCTGATAGCATAATGATAAAACGGACAGTGACTGGTCATCCGGCGAGATCGAGTCGACTTCGGAAGAGATAAGTTTCCGGGCTACAGTTATGCGCCACTCATTGATGCCTTAACGGATGACCGACAACATATAAATATGCGAGGTTGCCGCTATACAGCCCCGCCACTCACCTCCACGTGTTCTGTAGTGTGTCAGTCTTATGGAACCATCATATCAGAAGGGAACAAAAATAGAAAGTGAAGGTAACCAACACGTTTCATGGCGCATTGGTGGCTTTCGCAGAAAGACGGGAAATAAATATGGATAAATCCATGTTCATAATAATTCTTTCTCCATAGTCAGATAGTGCAGCTAACCTAAACCAAAACAAAAAACTTCATAAACAACGTCATGGCGAAGCCCCCTTCGCTCTTTTGTTATGTCATTTTTTATTTCCAGCCCATTATACACTATTTCTGACGATTTGAGAAATTTCCTATAAAGCAAAAAAGGCTCGGTGGGTGCAACACCGAGCTTTCGTTTTTCTATTAGAAACTATCTGACAAATCAGAGCTTTAGCAGGTTGCAAGAAATAGATCGGCTTTAGGTTCTGCAACCGAACGGTTAATATAAACAAGATTGAATTCACCAGTGATCTCCATGTCCTCCACTCTAAATGTTGCCAAGTCATTTCGGCAGTGGCTAATTGGTTCATATGCAAAAGTAATCAAATGATCCATTGCAACCAAGTCGCAAATAATAGAAAAATTACTGATGGACGAATGCCGACTGAAGCTGTCCAGTGAATAACCTCTTGCGGCCACGGCTTGTTCCTGAAGCATGTGTGTTCCGGAACCTTTCTCACGCACAAGCAGGCTTTCCTGAAGAACTTCCTCAAGAGAAACGGTTCTGCCTGCAAAAGAATGACGGCGGCTGCATATGCCCAAAAAGCTCTCTTTTTTATAGAGGCGGTGCGGATACTTTTCTTTATCGAACACGCCTTCAATTATTGCAAAGTCCACAGGCATCTGCGGTGGCTCTGCCATTGCCGCTATCGCCCCCACCATCGACGCGGACGACAACGACGTTGCCTACGCCATGTCCGCCACCTTCCTATTTGACATGGCGATGATCGTGCTGTTTCCCATCATGGGCCGGGCACTGGGTATGACGGATCAGGCCTTTGGCATCTGGGCAGGTACGGCGGTGAGCGGCACCAAGACTGCCAGCAAGTTCCTGATGGTCTGCGCACTGGCTGCCATCGGATTGAATACCTCCTTCGCCAGCATGAAGAAGGCTGGCATCCGCCCCATGATTCACGGTTTCATCATTTCTGCGCTGGTTGTAATTGTGGCGCTGCTAGTGGAGATGGGCATGGGAATCGTGTAAGAAAGCTACAAGACAATTGAGCAAAGCCACAGTTCAAAACAAAACTGTGGCTTTTGTCTTTGGATTGAGGAATGGCGTTACGTATTTGCTCGAATTACGCAGCTGATGGATGATGCAATTCTGAATTTCCGTCTTGGGAAATACAGCCCCAATCGCCGCAGAGAATCCCGTCAGGTTATCCGTGCAGGCAATGAAAATGTCCTCCACGCCTCGTTTTTTAGCCCGTTGAGTACCGTTGCCCAGTACTTGGCACTTTCGTTTTCTCCTACCCACATCCCCAACACGTCTTTTTTAAGGGCACAACGCACATATCCTTGCTCACTCTTTTTTCATTTTCTTGTTACGGTCTTTCGGGGCAACAGCCCCATCAAATCGCTTGTAAAGCGATTGTGCTTTCGAAAAAAGCATGATACGATATTGCCATAAGCAGTGATGTTGCAACACATAGCTACAATCTACAATAGTGAAAGGAGACGATCTCACCAATGCGATGCTCCCTTGTTTCCAACAAAATAATCCAAGCCCGTGAACGTTTGGGACTCACACAGCAGCAGTTAGCGGAAAAGCTTTGTGTAACCAACAAAGCCGTTTCCAAGTGGGAATGTGGCGTCACACTTCCTGACATCTCGCTTTTGGTGCCTCTATGCCGTGTTCTGGGTCTGACGGTGCAGGAACTGCTGGATGAATACGACGGCAAATTCGGTAATACCCCCGGCTGCCAGACCACGGAAGATCCTGCGCAGGACACGCTGTTTGCGGCGCAGCAGCACAGCCATTACCTGTATATCGATCTCAAAACCACCTCTACGGTGTCGCCCCATTTGTTTGGCCACAACCTGGAGCATACCAGAGCCAGCATCATGGATGGTCTCAGCGCCCAGATGATCCGCAACCGGAAGTTTGCCGGCGCTGCGGCGCGCAACGGCGTAGCGCTGGACTGGGAAGGCATCGGCGAATGCGTGTACTTTGCCAATGAACACCGCCTTCCCGGTAGCAACGCAAACGAAGCTTATGTATGTCATTACGCGCACAACGGCATGTGGCGGCGTAACGAATGTCAGTCCCAGATGATTCAGAACCCAATTCCGAATCAGGTGAGCGGTATCCGTCAAAAAGAGCTCTTCCTTCAAAAGGACAGGAGCTATCCGTTTGCCGTCGTTGTCAAAGTACAGCAGCCGCTGGATGTGCGCGTCGCGCTCACCAACGCCGATGGTACGCAGATTTATGCGGAAACCGTTTTTCCTGTTCAGCCCGTTCTAGCGAAGGAGGATGCACAGGAAGAGGTGGATGAATGGCAGCGCTTTGAGACGATTCTGACCCCCGGCGTCGACGATGCGCATGCCGTGATAAGCATTACCTACACGGAGCAGGCACAACTGCTCATCGGCGCAGTTTCCATGATGCCGGACAATCATTTCCATACCATGCGCAGGGACACCGTGGAAAAGCTCAAGGAAATCGGCGTGCGTCTGCTGCGCTGGCCGGGTGGCAACTTTGCCGGCGAATATCGCTGGCAGGATATGTTCCTGCATCCCGACAGGCGCGCTCCCATGGAGGGCTACATGGAAAATGAAACGCAGCCCTTTACACACGGCTATGACATGCATGAAATAGACACCGACGATTTTATTGCACTGTGCCGTGAGATCGGCGCGGAGCCCTTCCTCACCATCAATGCCGCCTGGGATTCCCCCGAAGTATGCGCCGCCTGGGTGGAATACTGCAACGGCCCTGCCGAGAGCAAATACGGCAGGCTGCGTGCCCAGCGCGGTCATCAGGAGCCCTACAATGTCAAATGGTGGTCGCTGGGCAACGAAATGGGTTATGGCCACATGGAGGGCGCAAATACGCCGGATGGATACGCATCGCTGGTGGAAACGCATGCGCGTGCCATGCTGAAGGTTACGCCGGATCTGAAATTTGTTTCTTCCGGCCCCTATCCGAATCAGGAGTGGGTAGATGTTTCCATCAAGAAGCTGGCTCCCATTGCGCCATACGTTTCTCTGCATACGTACAATTCAGTCCATTGGGACTTCACCTCTCCGGAGGGCATGGAGCGCTGCTATAACGAAATGATCCGCATGCCCATCCACAATCTAGGAATCCTGCGCAGGCTGCATGACATGCTCCCGGAAAAGACATTCATCTCCTACGATGAATGGAATCTGTGGAAAACATGGTGCCGCAATCCTTCCTCCATGGAGGGCATCTTCACTGCGCAGATGCTGCACATGTTCATGCATGAAAGCGAAAAACAGCGCATGCCCATGGCCTGCTACTTTGAGCCGGTTAACGAAGGCGCCATGCAGGTGCATCCGGATCATACCGAGCTGACGGCAACCGGTCAGGCCTTTGCGCTGCTCTCCCGGCATGCCGGCGGAAAGCTGTGTACGGTAGATGGTGTAGAAGACTTTGAAGTCGTTGCCACCATCGATGATCATCATGTGCTGACCCTGACGATGCTCAACCTGAACTGGCAGGAGGAAACTACTTACTCTCTGAATAAATGCGGAACAATTCTGGAAAACAAGGTACTTCAGGCCGAAAATCTGTTGCCTGGTACCCCGTTTACGGAAAATCCCCTGATGATTCATGTCAAGGATGATATTATCAAGGCGAAGCTTCCACCCCGCAGCGTTGCCTGTATCAGTATTTCACTCGTCGAATAACATACACGGAATGCAAAAAAAAATAAAATGAAAACAGCAAGTCGCTCACAGCATGAAAGGAGTAATTTTATGAAAAATGGAAAGTTGACGGTTGCCATCGTGGGCATGGGTTTCGGCAGCTGCTTCCTGCCCATCTATCTGAAGCATCCGGATGTGGAGCATGTCATTATGGTGGATACCAATCCGGACCAGCTGAAGGCGCTGGCAGATATGTACCTGCTGGACGAAAGCTACTACACCACCGACTTTGAAGCGGTATTGCAGAACCCGGATGTGGATGCGGTCCATCTGGTCATTCCGCCCGCGCTGCATGCGCCCATGTCGGTTCAGGTGCTCAACGCAGGCAAGCACTGCGCCTGCACCATCCCCATGGGTATGTCCATGAAGGAGCTGGAAGACGTTATCAAGGCGCGGAAGGCTTCCGGCAAACACTATATGTTCATGGAAACTTCCGTCTACACCCGCGAGTATCTGTATGTGAAGGAGCTGTACGAATCCGGCGCAATGGGCAAGCTGCAGTATATGCGCTGCGCCCACTATCAGGATATGGAGGGCTGGCCCTCTTACTGGGACGGCTTCCCGCCCCTGGCACATCCCACCCATGCCATCGGCCCCTGTTTTGCTCTGGCAGGGCAGCGTCCGGTCAGCGTCTTCGGCAGAGGCTCCGGCAAGGTCCGTCCGGAACTGGAAAAGCAGTACGGCTGCCCCTTCGCCTTTGAGTCTGCTCTGGTGGCCTTGGAGGATGGCGAGACGACCGTTGAAATGGAGCGCTTCCTGTACCATGTCGCCCGTGGCTACAGCGAATGCTTTAATATCTATGGTGAAAACAAGTCCTTTGAGTGGGATCAGCTCAACGGCGACAAACATGTGATGTTCAGCCGGGATCTGGTTTGGGAGAACGAGAACCGCGGCGGCAAGATCGATGAGGAATACGTTCAGGTCCCCGATTATGCCCATCTGCTTCCGGACGTCATTGGCCGGTTTACCTACGAAGTGGCCTATGACGAGGTCAATCCCCATCTGTCCTTCAAGCAGGGCGGCGGTCATGGCGGTTCCCATCCGCATCTGGTCCATGAGTTCGTTACCAGCATTCTGGAAGACAGAACTCCCTTCCCCTCCGATATCGATGCGGCCTACTGGACCGGCGTTGGTCTCCTGGCCCACGAAAGCGCCATGGAAGGCGGCACCGTAAAGTCGCTGCCCAAGTACGAAGAGCTGTAACGGGAGCCGGTAAAAACGCAGTCTCCCCAAAAAAGCCGAACCAATCGTTCTGCCTCAAATTGTCCATACAGCCAAGAGGGTTTGCCTTGATTTTGCCCAGCAATGCATCTTCAGCAAAGACCGCGGTCAAGGCTTCTCCCACAATAAAAAAGTGTCTGCGACACTCTCAACTCCCCTAACCCCTCATTCATGAGGGGAAGGGGTTTTCTTATCTCCTTCTTTATTGTAAAATTCTATTATGAATATATTACAATCCATCTTTACCGATTATTATGAACTCCATCCTCGTCCTGCTGTCATTGAAAATGTCAACAAGATGATTCATTGTGGTGACCCTTCTTACGGTGGTGCCATGTATGGCTGTCCTCACTGTGGAAATCTTAAATTTGTTCCCTTTCGCTGTAAAAGCCGTTTTTGCCCTTCCTGCGGAAACAAATACAACCAGCTTCGTTCTTTTCATATGTCCTGTAAGCTTGTTTCTTGCGTTCATCGCCATTGTGTTTTCACTATCCCAGCGGAACTTCGCGTTTATTTTCTCGAAGACAGGACTCTCTTAGATTGTTTATTTCATTCTGTTCGTGATGTTGTTTTACGCATGTTTTCCAAAATGAATAAAACCGAAAACTTTACTCCTGGGCTTATCTGTATTCTTCACACTTTTGGGCGTGATTTAAAATGGAATCCTCATATCCACGATCTCATCTCCGAGGGTGGGGCTGGTAACATCACTCCTTGGCGTCCTGTCAAACACTTTGATTACAGTTTCCTTCGTAATGCTTTCCGCAAAGTCCTGCTTGAACGACTTACCTCCCGCATTGGTCCGACTTTTCGCAAAGTCAAAAATGAAATGTACACGAAACACGCTGACGGCTTTTATGTCCGTGCAAAGCCAAATCTTTGCACTCCTGATATCACCATTAAATACATCAGCCGATACCTCGGCAGACCTGTTATTGCCACATCGCGTATTGATACTTATGACGGCAAAAATGTAACCTTTCATTACACCAGACACGAAGACAATAAAACTGTTACTGAAACCATTCCTGCTTTGAACTTCATTCAAAAACTCATTGTCCACATCTCCGAAAAACATTTTAAAATGCTTCGCTACTATGGGATATATGCCAAACATCATAAGCAGGAAATGAAGCTCCGTAAATGTATTTCTGCCGAAAAACAATGTTTCCTACATTCTAGTTAGCAACCACCTGTTCAACTGGTGGTTTATTATTAGCCCTCCAAAGGGCTATTGTTACTGCTCGC
>NZ_QUJK01000010.1:0-100655 GCF_003480905.1 Blautia sp. AM28-27 | reverse complement strand
TCTAATCCATTTCGGAATAAATATCTTCTGCTTTTAAGTTAATGACATTGTGAAATATCAAGCTTTTGAGAAGAAATACAAGACTTAAATGGAGATATAAAAAGATGATTAAAGTACTATTTATCTGCCACGGCAATATTTGCCGCTCGACTCTTGCTGAGAGCGTATTCACCCACAAAGTAAATTCCCTCGGCCTTGCCCACAATTTTGAAATCGACAGCTTCGCCACCAGCCGCGAGGAGATCGGCAATCCGCCGCACTACGGGACAGTCAATAAACTGCGCGAGGAGCACATTCCGCTCGTGCCGCATCACGCAAAGCAGATTACATGGAAGGATTACGAGCGCGCCGACTACATCATCGTCATGGATACCGCGAATATCCGCAATCTGAACCGGATGCTGAAGAATGATCCGGATGGAAAGGTTTACAAATTTCTTTCCTTCGCCGGTTCCGGCCGCGATATTGCGGATCCGTGGTATACGGGAGATTTTGAGGCGACGTACCGCGATGTCGTGGAGGGATGCAACGGCTTTCTGGTGTATCTGCGCCGGGAAGGAAAAATCTGAAAAACAAAAAGCGCCGAAAACAAGGCCAGTGCCCATTTTGCAGAGAATGCGGCACTAGCCTTTTAATATAAGAAAATCCTATAGCCACTCCAAAGAATTAGCAATTAGACGTAACCAGACAGATATGGTATGATAACTGCATAGAAAACATAGCGAAATAATAGGAAAACAAAAGCTTTCCTATTTGAAAATTCATTCGATAGAACACGCGAAAGAGAGGCAGAAAATCAATGGCGAATTATGATTATGAGATTGTAAATGGAAGAAAAATCCGCGTAAGACCAAAAGAAACCGTATCGGAGATCGACAAAAACGGCTATTTTCGCAGACAGCCGAATCACTTCACGACTCCGTTCGGCGACGGTGAAAATGATCTGAAGGCAGAAGGTAATAAGAGATACCGTCTCGTCTGGGCAAAGCTGTGCCACTGGTCCAACCGCGCGGCGATCGTAAGAGAGCTGGAGGGCCTGGAAGATCAGATTTCCGTCAATATGGTAGAACATGCCCCGCATGAGAAAAACCTTGGCTGGGAATACGTTTACAATGAAAACAACATCGACCCGGTGCTCGGCGATCAGTTCCTCTCTGAGGCGTATTACCGTGCTGATGATGATTACCAGGGAAGAACGACCGTTCCGGCGCTGATCGACACAACGACGGGAAAGGTAGTCAACAACGATTACAACTGGCTGACCACTTATTTCGAGGTCAACTTCCGCCCATGGCACAAAAAAGGCGCGCCGGAGCTGTATCCGGTGGAGCTGCGGGAAGAGATTGATAAGATGAATCTCTGGCTCTTCGATAATATCAACAACGCGGTATACCGCAGTTCCTTCTCCAGAAGCAACGAAGGCCATTTCGACGGTGTGAACACCTTCTTTGCAGATTTTGCCGTGCCGCCGGCAGACGCCAAGGGAAGAATTGAGGGAGAGAAAGACGGCTTCCGCGCCAGCACACACTACGATCTGGCACTTCCGAAGATTGACTGGGATGCACAGTGGAAGGTTTCGACCGAGCGCGCCTACCTGTCCTCAGACCCGACCCATCCGATCTATCTTGGAAACAACCGCAGATTCGACATCGACCCAACCTGGTACGATCTGGGCGCAGAATCTCCGAAAAAAGAGGAGAAAGAAACGCCGCCGTCCTGCGGATGCTGCTGCGGCTGATCAAATCATAGATAAAAAATAGAAAACACCGTTTCAGAGGCAGATTTCCAAAAGGAAATAAACTTCTGAAACGGTGCTTTTTTTCGACGCACAAACTGCAAAAGGAAGGGCATGAAATCCGCTTATCGTCCGAAATGGAAAAATCCCTTTTTCTCATACGGCTCACTCGTATACGAAACCAGCTCATATCCGATGTCCTTGATCTGCTGTTTCAGATACGGAATATCGAGCGGCGCTTCGCTGATGACAACGGTCTCGCCGTTTTTTGCAGAAGAGTTTACTTTCTTTGGAGAGCAGCTCTTGCGGACTACATCATTCATATGGGATTCGCACATGCCGCACATCATACCATCAATTTTTAAGACTGTTTTAATCATACAATACCTGCTTTCTTCCGGGAATACAGCGAAACGAAAGCGTGCCGGACTGTATTCCTGGGATTTGATGAAAAATTTGAAATCACATACCCTATCGGGGTATCTAAAATATAGCGCGGATGAAAAGAAATGTCAATAAGCTGATAAAATATGATAATTATTATCATTTAAGAAGGAAAAATACGGTCATGGAAGGGCGATTCGCCGGCAGAACATGGAAACTTGCCGGAATCGCAAAGTTCGTGTTACAATTGGGACAGCAGAGCAAAACAAGAGAGGAGACAAAAATATGCTCTCACAGATGAATTACCGAAAAGAAACACAGCCCCACGGTGATGAGCTTTTTCCACTGAGCATTCACGTTTTCGAGACAGACCTGCAGAGTACCGTGCGGGTGTACTGCCATTGGCATGAGGAAGTGGAGCTCTTTTATGCAGTAAAGGGCGAAGCTGTTTTTCATATGGATACCGAGACCTTTCTCCTGCGGGAAGGGGAGACCGCCTTTGTCAATGCAAACCGTCTGCATGAGGTAGAGGGAATCGACGGACAGGAATTTACGTTTCTTGCCGTTGTATTCCAGCCGCGTTTTCTGTCCGGCACATCGCTTGACCGGATCCAGCAGCAGTATATCGAACCAGTGCTGTCCTCCGAGATCCGTTTTCCATCCAAGACAGAGCGGGGGACACGCCTTGCAGAAAAAACGGCACAGGCCATGCAGGAGATCCGAAATCTGCAGGAAAGAAAAGAACCGGGCTGGGAGCTGCTGTTAAAAGCGGAACTTCTGAAAATCTGGCAGGGATATTACAGTGCGGCAGAAAAGAACGGCGGAAAAACGGATGCCTCGACGAATTACCGTGTCAGCAGAATGAAAGAGATCCTCACATACATGAATGCTCATTTCTGTGAGGATCTCGAAATCGCGGAACTGGCGAGCCAGTTTCATATGAGTGAGAGCGCTTTCTGCCGCTTCTTTAAGTCGATTATGCATATTTCCGCCGTGACGTATGTCAATAACCTGCGGATTGCCGAGAGCTGCCGGCTGCTGCTTTCCACCGAGGAGGCGATCAGCAAGATTGCGAGCGACTGCGGATTCCGAAATATCAGCTATTTTAACCGCGTCTTCCAGGAACGCATGCACCAGACGCCGGGGCAGTTCCGCAGTTTATCCGCAGAAAACCGTACTGCGATATAAGATTCGGAACTTATGCAGGCTTCTGCGATCGGAATGCACGCCGCAGGAAGAAAAGTCCGGTCATATCAGCCAGTGCCCAGCCGATCGGAATGGCGATCCAGATTCCGGCAACGCCAAGCGCCGTGGCGGAGAAAAGGTATGCCAGCGCCACACGCATGCCAAGCGAAATGACGGTCAGAACAACCGACATCTCGGCGCGTTTGACAGCGCGGTAATACCCGTACAGCAGAAACAGCCATCCGATGCCGAGATAGAACGAGCCTTCCAGCCGCAGGTACTGTATGCCGATCGCGATGACCTCCATTTCTGATGCTTTCACGAAAATCTGCATCAGCGGATGCGCGAACAGATTGACAAGCAGAGAAATGACGATGGAAAAAGCAGCGCTCAGTGCAAAAGCATCTTTCGTGCCGCGCCGGATCCGCTCGTGATTTCCGGCCCCGTAATTCTGTGCGGTGAAAGTGGAGTAGGCATTTCCGAAATCCTGCACCGGCAGATAGGCAAAGGTATCAATTTTCACCGCGGCCGCAAATGCCGCCATGACCGCCGGACCGAAGCTGTTGACGAGCCCCTGTACCATCAGAATGCCGAAATTCATGACCGACTGCTGAATGCAGGTCATCGAAGAAAGATTCAGAATCTCTTTTAAAATGGAATGGCTGAAACGCCATTCTTTTTTTGACGGCAGCCACATGCGGCAGCGGAGCAGCACATAGAGCAGAATACCGACGGCGGACACATACTGCGCAAGAACCGTAGCGAGCGCCGCGCCTGCGATGCCGAACGGCAGTACAGCGACAAAGAGCAGATCCAGTGCAATGTTCAGCACAGCAGAGACAGCGAGAAAAATCAGCGGCACAGAAGAGTTTCCGAGCGCGCGCAGCATACAGGAAAAGAAATTGTATACGGATGTTGCAATAAGGCCGGCAAAGATAATCAGAAGATACGTCCGCATGCCGGGACGGACTTCATCCGGGACGCGAAGAAACGTAAGGATCGGCTCGATGCCTGCATAAACAGCGAGATTCAGCACGAGCGTAACGGCAAGGATCAGCAGAAACGCGTGGAGAATCGAAAGTTTTAAAGAAGAAAGATCTTTTCGTCCCTGATAAATCGAAAAGAGCGCACCGGCGCCCATCGACAGGCCGAGAAAAATGGAAGTCAGAAACGTCATCAGCGTATAGGAGGAGCCGACGGCGGCGAGCGCATTGCTTCCGAGAACGCGTCCGACGATCAGGGTGTCGGCAATGTTGTAAAACTGCTGCAACAGATTTCCTGCGATCATCGGCAGGGCAAACAGGATAAGAGAGCGGGAGATTTTCCCGCGGGTCAGATCGTAATACATAAAGAAACTTCTTTCCGAACATAATTATTAATATTATAACATAAAAAATCAAAAAATGTCAATTTGCAGGATGAAGTGTACAAAAATGCAATTGTCAGAAAACTTCGAAAAATCGAAGTTTATAAAATTTTTACAGATTTTGGGACACGTTCTGTAAAAAAACGGAAGATTTTCAGTTGATTTTTTTGGCCTTTTATGTATAATTAGAGTAGAAGAGGTCGGCTGGTCCGGTTTCTTCTAAAGGATACCTTCAAATTTCTGCATTTTGCAGAATGAAGCAGTATTACTATCAAAGGAAAGAGGTTAATTACAAGATGGCACAGATCGATTTAACAAAGTATGGCATCACCGGTACCACAGAAATTGTGTACAACCCTTCTTATGAGCAGTTATTTGAGGAAGAGACAAAACCAGAGCTGGAAGGCTATGAAAAAGGCCGGGAGACAGAGCTTGGTGCAGTTAACGTTATGACCGGTATCTATACAGGCCGTTCACCGAAAGACAAATACATCGTTGTGGACGAGAATTCGAAAGATACTGTATGGTGGACTTCTGATGAGTACAAAAACGATAACCATCCGGCAACCCAGGAAGCATGGGCAGCAGTAAAAGAGATCGCCAAAAAAGAGCTCTCCAACAAAAGACTGTTCGTTGTAGATGCATTCTGCGGTGCAAATAAAGATACCCGTATGGCTATCCGCTTCATCGTTGAGGTAGCTTGGCAGGCACATTTCGTAACTAACATGTTCATCAAACCTACAGCAGAAGAGCTTGAGAACTTCGAGCCGGATTTCGTTGTATACAACGCATCCAAAGCAAAAGTTGAGAACTACAAAGAGTTGGGTCTGAACTCTGAGACAGCAGTAGTATTCAACATCACAAGCCGTGAGCAGGTTATCGTCAACACATGGTACGGCGGAGAGATGAAGAAAGGTATGTTCTCCATGATGAACTACTATCTGCCGCTGAAGGGCATCGCTTCCATGCACTGCTCTGCAAACACAGACCTGAACGGTGAGAACACCGCAATTTTCTTTGGACTTTCCGGAACAGGAAAAACAACACTTTCCACAGACCCGAAACGTCTTCTGATCGGTGATGACGAGCACGGCTGGGACGACAACGGAGTATTCAACTTCGAGGGCGGCTGCTATGCAAAAGTTATCAACCTGGACAAAGAGTCTGAGCCGGATATCTACAACGCAATCAGACGTGACGCTCTGCTTGAGAACGTTACTGTTGATGCAGAAGGCAAAATTGACTTCAATGATAAGAGCGTAACCGAGAATACTCGTGTATCTTATCCGATCAACCACATTGAGAACATCGTTCGCCCGATTTCTTCTGCACCGGCAGCTAAGAATGTTATCTTCCTGTCCGCAGATGCATTCGGCGTACTTCCGCCAGTATCTGTTCTGACACCAGAGCAGACTCAGTACTACTTCCTGTCCGGATTTACTGCAAAACTTGCAGGAACCGAGCGCGGAATTACCGAGCCGACTCCTACCTTCTCTGCATGCTTCGGCCAGGCATTCCTGGAACTGCACCCAACCAAATATGCAGAAGAGCTTGTTAAGAAAATGGAGAAGAGCGGAGCAAAAGCATACCTGGTTAACACAGGCTGGAACGGAACCGGAAAACGTATCTCCATCCGTGATACCCGTGGAATCATCGATGCAATCTTAAGCGGTGCTATCAACGAAGCTCCGACGAAGACTATTCCGTACTTCAACTTCGAAGTTCCGACTGAACTTCCGGGCGTTGATCCGGCTATCCTGGATCCTCGCGATACCTATGCTGATGCTTCCGAGTGGGAGACCAAAGCACTGGATCTGGCTGAAAGATTCATCAAGAACTTTGCAAAATATGAAGGAAACGCTGCTGGTAAAGCACTTGTTTCCGCCGGCCCGCAGAAATAAATTTTCTGAATTGACCGAAAGGAAGCCCCTGACATGAAAGTGTCAGGGGCTTTCTTTTATGAAAATATCTGGAGAAATAAAATAGTTCCCTGCCCGAAAGTACAGACTGATGGGACAGGAAACTATTTTACAGCACACTCTAAAATAATACAAAAAATTTCAGCACCACAGAGCGTGAATTGTTGCGTCACTGGTTTTCGCCGTACCCTGATACGCCTTCAAAATAGAAAATAAGGCAGATCAGCAGGACAAGAGCAGTTCACGTACCATTTCTGCATTAAAGGTAACAGAGGAAACATGGTTGACTTCTATCTGATATAACGCATTTGCTGCGATATGCTCAGCAGCCTGCTCAAGATCACGAATACCGCTTGTGTTTTCGTGGCAGGAGATTACGGCATCGAGTCCTTCCGGTGTCAGAATGCATTCCTTTTCTTTCATACCGATACGTTTTAACACCTTTGGAAGTGCATAGCGGGAGAAAATGATTTTCTTTTCTTCCGGTGTGTAATCCGGAATTTCAATCACAGCGAAGCGGGACATCAGCGGAGCACTGATCTGGTCCTTGTCGTTTGCGGTTGCAATCGGGTATACACCGACGGTCGGGATCATACATTCGATATAGTTATCGGTAAAACCAAGATTATCAAGAAGGGTCAGCAGAACATCTGCCGGGTTTCCATTACCCTTGCCGGAGGCAGCCTTGTCGAGTTCGTTGATGATAAAGACGAGGTTGGATTCACCAGCCATGGAAAAAGCATCCATGATGATTCCCGGTTTTGCGTTTGCGTAGATGCGGGAGCTTCCGGTCAGCTGTTCCGGGTCATTAATCGAACTCATATCGAGTGTTGTCCACGGTAATTTTAAGATACGCGCAACGGCATAAGCAATCTGCGATTTTCCGGTTCCGGCAGGACCGATCAGTAACAGACCATAGGCCGGCAGCGTATGAGTCCGGTTAATCTGAATGATAGTTTCGATAATTCTCTGCTTCACGCGTTCCATGCCGTACAGTTCTTCATCAAGGATCCGGCGTGCTTCTACCGGATCAATGGCTTCAAAATAATTGCTTTTCCACTGGATGTTCATCATCATGGAAAGGGCGCGCTGTGCGTGACGACGCTCCTCCGGAGAAACCTCGTGGGATCGGGCAACAGCGAGATTTCGACGCGCCCAAAGGCGGATATTATCCGGCAGCGTTCTTCCGGCGCAGTTCATAAAATCAGTAATGGATTGGATGCTGGTGAGTTTCATGCTGTCACCGGTTTCTTCCTGGTCTTCATCTTCGATTTCTTCTTCCGGTGCATTGCTGGCGAGGAGACGTTCAATCATAAACTGTAAAAATCCATCCTCAGCCGAAAGCTTTGCGCCGCCACCGAAAGCGATCTCGCGGATTTTGTAAACTGCATAACCGTCGGATGTTTGTGTACCGGAAAGGCGGACATTGATATGGTTTTCACCGAGCCATTTTAAAAGGCTGACAAAACGGGCATCAATCTGAAGAATGTCGGCAATAAAGGTTTCTTCTTCCTCTTTAAATTCAAACGAGGTCCGTTTGGATGGGTTTGTGAAAATACCACAGGGATGATGCGGGAAAGCCTTCTCTTTTGTATCCAGAATTAGGATCGGCTGATCCGGAGAAGTAAACGGTGCGTTTGTGCGGAAAACAGTATACGTACATTCGGAAACTTTTGCTTTTTCCGGGGAATTGCTGAAATCAAAAACGGGCATGACAGAACCTCCTAATAAAATAAGTGCTTATTGGTACAATAAAAACAGTGTAGCACGAATTAAAAAATCCTGCAATCAATATGCAGAATTTTGTATTTTTATGCTATGAAAATATTGGGCAAGCGGATATTCGCAATGGAAGCAGGGGACTTACTAGATTCTGTTAAATTTTCGGAAGGCATAAAAAAGCCCTCCGGGCAGGATCACACTGCGGCGGAGGGAAATTATGTCATCAAAGCAAGCTGTCGTAAGAAAGAAGCTCGCAAAACAGGAATCTTTCTTACACTGAAAAAGGAATGGCATCAGGAAACAGCGTTGGTTTTGGAAAATCCCGGAAGCTGTACCAGCACGATCGCTGCAAACATCAGAATACAGCCGGAGAGCTCGCGAGCGGAGAGAGCCTGATGAAGGAGAATCCAACCGGCAAGAACAGAAAAAACGGATTCCAGGCTCATAAGCAGAGAAGCTGTGGTAGGATTTAATCCTTTCTGCCCGATGATCTGCAGGGTATAGCCAATACCTGAAGAGAGAATTCCGGCATAGAGAATCGGCATCCAGGCGTGCAGAAGATCGGAGAAGTTTACGGTTTCAAAGAGAACCATACAGACAGCGGACAGGATCGAACAGGTAAAAAACTGAATGCAGGACATTTTGATGCCGCTGACAAGCGGAGAAAAATGATCAATAACCAGAATATGTACGGTAAATCCGAGCGCGCAGGCAAGCACAAGAAAATCTCCCTTCTGCAAAGAGAAGGAGCCGTCTGTCATACAGAGCAGATAGAGACCAGCGACGGCAATAAGAACTGCGAGCCAGACCTTCGGCTGTACACGCTTTCGGAGAAAAAAACCGCAGACCGGAACAAGTACGATGTAAAGTGCGGTGATAAAACCGGCCTTTCCGACGGTTGTGTACTGGATGCCGATCTGCTGCAGAGTTGAGGCGACAAACAGTGCGATGCCGCAGAGAATACCGCCCGCCCAGAGCGTTTTTGGCTGTGTGCCATTTTCTGACGAAGCATCCGGCGGTAGGGTTCGCTTTTTACGCGAGGAGAAAAAGACAATCAGCGGAAGAAGCGTAAGTCCGCCGAGCAGGTTTCGTGCCGCGTTGAACGTAAAAGGTCCGACATAATCCATACCGGTCTGCTGTGCGACAAAGGCAGAACCCCAGATCGCAGCGGTCAGAAGCAGAAGCGCTGACTGTCGGTACTTATGAGAAACAGTATTCATAATAGAAAAAACCTCCTGAAATTGATACGATATTCATCATAGCACAAAGAGATGGAAAAAGCGAACGGAAAAATGTCGGAAAAGACGGAAAAATAGCACAAATAATCATAATGACGAAATAGTGCAGATGTTGCGAAAATGGATATGTGAAAAATGAGCAGAACAAAGGGAGTTAAAAAGAGTAAAATGAGCAATTTAACCAACATAAAACAAAAAAAGAACACCAAAAACAAAAAATAGACACTGTTTTTCTAACAGTCTTTGTGTATAATGAATTCATCAAGCAAGAACGAAAACCTTAAGGAGGTAAAAAGTATGAAAAAGCGTAACATGAAAGTCCTTGCACTGTTAATGACAGTGACAATGGCAGGAACGATGCTTGCCGGATGTGGAGACAGCGGAAGCACAAGCACTAGTTCAAGCGGAGGAGCAACAGCATCCTCCAGCGGAACAGCAGATGCATCAAGCGATACCACAGCAGCATCTTCCAGCACAGCAGATGCTTCCAGCGAAGATACCACAGGTTCAGATGATGTGGTAGGCGAGCTTCCAAGAAATGAAACTCTTTACTTCGCAGGACAGCAGTGGGGTACCGTCAATGATTACAACCCAATGTCAGCAAACTCAAACAATGCAATGGTTATAGCACAGGGCGATGCTTCACGTGTACTTGTTTATGAAACTCTTTATATGTGGAATCCACTGGATGCAAAAATGTATCCGTTGCTTGCAGACGGAGATCCGGTTTGGAACGATGCCCGTACCGAAATTACCGTTAAGATCAAAGCTGATGCAAAATGGAATGACGGCACACCGGTTACTGCAAAAGATGTAGCAGCTACCTATCATGCACATGTAGATTACAATTCTTCTACCGGCGCTGAAATGAAGAGCTACATTGCAGATGTTGTTGCACAGGATGACAGTACCGTAGTCTTCAAACTGACAACCGATGACTCCGGCGAAGCAGTTAACCCGGTTCTTGCGGAAAGATATCTGCCGATGCTCTACATCATGCAGGAAAATTATTTAAAGACCGTAGCTGACAGAAACAACAACGATGCTGAAGCAATTAAAATGGATAAGATGGACGATCTGGTAACTTCCGGACCGTACAAAAAATACTTTGACAATGACCAGAACGTAGTTCTGATCCGCGATGATAATTATTGGGGACAGGCAGATTCCATGTGGGGTAAGCTTCCGGTTCCGAAATATATTTCTCACCCGATCTTTAAAGATAACGCAGCAGCTACCACCGCATTCCAGAATGGTGATATTGATGTGGCACAGCTATTCATCACAGACCTTCAGAAATTGTGGTTAGAGCAGGATCTTCCGATTTCTACCTATGTTGATGAAGCACCGTATCAGCTGTGTATGACAATGCCTACCCTGTTCTTTAATACAGAAGTAGAAGGACTGGATCAGGTAGCTGTTCGTAAGGCAATCGCTATGGCAGTTGACTACGATCAGGTTATTTCTTCAGCAATGTCCGGACAGTCTCCTACCTTCGCAGATGTTCCGCGTTCTGTCATGAACCCGACCGATGCTGAGCAGGCTATGGTGGATCAGGATGCCTTAAAAGAGTATCAGTGGTCCAATGCCGATGTAGAAGGTGCTAAGAAGCTTCTGGACGATGCCGGAATCGTAGACACCGACGGAGACGGAATCCGTGAGTACAACGGAAAGAACCTTTCCTATAAGGCTGAGTGCCCGACAGGATGGTCTGACTGGAATGCAACCCTTGAAATCGTAGCAGCAGCAGGAAAGAATATTGGTATCAACATTGAGACCTACTTCCCGGAAGCAGCAAACTACAGCACGGATTACAGTACCGGAAACTTCGAAATCACCATGCAGTCCGGCCCTGGTACATCGGTTGCCAACCCGTACATGAGATGCCGTTTCTTCATGAGCTCTGATTACAACGATCTTGAGGTTAACTTCAGTGGTAACTTCGGTCATTATCAGAACGACCGTGTAGATGAAATCCTTGCAGCAATTCCTCATGAGACCGATGATGCAAAACTGAAAGATTACTATACAGAACTTTCCAAGATTATGCTGGAAGATTGCCCGTGTGTACCGTTGATGTACAGACCGCAGGTATTCCACGAAGTAAACGAGTCCGTATGGACCAACTATCCGCAGAAAGACGATGGAAGTAACGTTCCTCCGATGGACTGCACCGATGGTTATGGCGTAGCAGCACTGTACAATCTGGGACTGGTTGACGGCTGATTTGCCAAACAGAAAGAAAGTTCATACTGAATTGTAACAGAGGCGGCCGGAGCCGGGGTGCTCCGGCCGCTTTTAAAAATCAGAAGGAGGGTTCTTCTATGAAAGGAATGAAAAAGTATTATACGCAGAAGATCTTGTGGTATCTTCTGACGTTAGTCTTTGCGGTACTGCTGAACTTCATTCTTCCGCGTCTGATGCCGGGCGATCCGGTTTCAACTATTGCTTCCAAATCGGTAGAAGGTATGACCGATGCGACTGCAATTCAGAAAGTATATGAAGACTATGCAGCAAAATTTGGTATTAACAAACCAATGTATGTCCAGTTTTTTACCTGGGTAAAAAATGCACTTCGCGGTGATTTCGGCGTTTCTTTCAGCCAGTATCCGCGTACCGTATCCGATATTATTTCCAGTTCGGTTCTGTGGACCATATGTTTACAGCTTCCGGCCATTATTGTTGGATGGATTCTTGGTAACCTGCTTGGTGCAATTGCAGCTTATATGAAAGGTGTTTTCGACAAGGCAATCCTTCCGGCATTCCTGTTTATCAGTAACGTACCTGCCTTTGGTATGGCAACCGTACTTTTGTTCATTTTCTCACTGAAATTACATATTGCACCTGCAGCAGGCGGCTATGCGAGCAGTATGATTCCGCATATGAGCCTTGCTTTTATGAAATCTGTGCTTTCACATTACCAGTTGCCATTCTGGTCTATCGTAATCATCACGATCGGCGGCCAGGCTATTGGTATGCGTTCAATGTCAATTTATGAATTGAATGCCGACTATGTAAAATACAGTCGTTTCCTTGGTATCAAGGATCATACGATTGTGAAATATGTGTTCCGTAACGCAATGCTTCCGCAGATCACCGGTCTCGCAATGTCCCTTGGTACCATGATCGGCGGCAACCTGGTAGCTGAGATGGTATTCAGTTACCCGGGACTTGGAACAACGATGCTCTCAGCAGTTACCGGCCAGGATTATCCGCTGCTTTCTGCCTGTACGTTAATCATTACCATCATGGTTCTGCTGGCCAACCTGCTTGTTGAACTTCTGTATGCAGTCATTGACCCACGTGTCAAAGCATCCCAGCAGGATTAGAAAGGAGAATACGCTATGAAAAATACAATCAAACAGATTTTTCATTCAGGAAAATTCGTGACAGGATTTGTAATCTTCTTGGCAATTCTCCTGACTATTATCATCTATCCGCTTGTTGTGGCAAAAGATCCGCTGGCAATGATCGGAAACGGAAACTTTTTCAAACCGGGTACCTATCTTTCGATTCAGGACACCGTGAATTCCGGCAAAACGTATAAGATGAATGTTGATGCAACCGCATCCATCGTTGAAAGCAAACTGACAATGGACAACCGTTCTATGATGGCAGAATGGCTGGAAAAATACGGCGGTGTAGATGCCAGTGAAATCGATGTTACCGATGCAGAAGGTCTGATTGCTCTCTGGGAGGAAAAATATGACCCAAATGCAGAACAGAAAGGCCTTATCGCAGCAAAAAAGAAAAAATATCAGCGTCTCGACAAAGAGATCGATGGTATTTTAGAAGATGTTCCAACTATTATTGCCGAGAAAAATGAAGAGACCGGTGAGCTGGAAGAGGTTCAGAGCATCGACAGCAAGCAGTACATCAATGAAAAAGATGTTATTAACCGCCAGACTTTCGTGCTTGGTACAGATAACTTTGGTCGTGATGTTTTGACCGAGCTGATCTCTGCAACAGGTTCATCCCTGAAAATTGGTCTGGTTGCGGGAATCATTGCAACCGTGATCGGACTGTTCCTCGGACTTCTTGCAGGTTACCTTGGAGGTTTTGTGGACAACCTGATTCTGTTCTTTACCAACTTGTTCACCGTTATCCCATCCTTCGTTCTCTTGATCCTCATCTCCTACAGCGTAGGTGAGTCTCAGAGGGGAATCATGATGGTGGCACTCCTGATCGGAATTACCGCATGGCCGTGGACAACACGTTCCGTACGTTCCCAGGTTATTTCTCTTCGAAACCGTGACCATGTAAACCTTTCCAAACTGTCCGGCCACAGCATGCTGCGGATTGTCCTTACCGACATCCTTCCGTACGTTGCATCCTACGTTGTTATGGCCTTCATTCTCCAGATTTCCTCCGGAATTCTGGCAGAGGCACAGCTTTCTATGATCGGACTTGGACCGGCAACCACAAAGACTGCAACACTTGGTCTTATGATGCAATGGGCAACCCAGTACAATGCACACTTAAACGGTGCATGGTGGGCATATTTCCCAGTCATTCTTGTAATCGCACTTATTTCATTCTCTCTTAACCTGATGAACACCGGTCTTGACCAGGTATTCAACCCGCAGTTAAGAGACTAAGGAGGCAGCTATGGGAAAAGTAATGCTGGAAGTAAACAATCTGAAAACGAAATATGTAACTCGTTTTCATGAAGATGTATACGCCGTAGACGGAGTCTCCCTGAAGATTGAGGAGGGAAAATCCCTCGGTGTAGCAGGTGAGTCCGGCTGTGGTAAATCGACGCTGGCACTGTCCCTGATGGGCTATTATTTCGCACCGCTTCACTACATCAGCGGCGATATTATCGTAGATGGAAGAAAAATTTCCGGAATGAAACCAGACGATGTCCGGAAAAATATTCTGGGCAATGAGATCGCCTACATTCCGCAGGCAGCAATGAATGCTCTGAACCCGACACAGAAAATCATCCGATTTGTAGAAGACGTTATTCATGCGCATGATCCGAAAATGCCGAGAAAGGATATTTATGATCTGGCAAAAGAACGTTTTCAGATCTTAGGCCTGCCGGAGGAGGTACTGCAGAAGCATGCGGTTGAGCTTTCCGGAGGTATGAAACAGAGAACCGTTATCGCAATTTCGACCATTCTTTCTCCGAAGGTACTGATCGCCGATGAGCCATCGTCCGCGCTGGATGTAACTTCCCAGAAAATGGTTATTAAAATGATGCGTGATCTGATGGAAAAAGGATTTATCAAATCCATGATCTTCATCACACACGAGCTGCCGCTTCTTTACAACGTAACCGATGATATTATGGTTATGTATGCTGGACAGATTGTAGAAAAAGGTACCGCAAAAGAAATGGTATTCGATCCGCTGCATCCATATTCCAAAGGTCTGATGGGATCGATCATCGTTCCGGAGGAAGGTGTAAGAGAACAGAAGCTGACTGCAATTCCGGGAACTCCGCCAAACCTGAAGCATCCGCCGGAGGGCTGCCGTTTCGCAGACCGCTGTCCTTATGCACAGCCAACCTGCCGCGGTATGAAACCAGAGGTCATCGAACTGCCGAACGGAAGAGAGTACCGCTGCCTGATGTCTGAGAGAAAGGTTCGGGAGGTGTATGCAAATGCGTGATGGTAAAGAATTAAAACCATGCCTCTCCGGAAGAGGCGTAACGAAAGTGTTTGGCTTTGGCGATGCAAAAACGGTCGCTGTAGACCATGTTGATTTCGATTTTCATGAAGGTGAATTTGTTTCTATCGTAGGAGAATCCGGATCCGGAAAAACAACCCTTTCGAAGATGTTGCTCGGGCTGATCAGCGTAACGGAAGGTGAAATTGATTTCCAGGGTAAACCAAGAGACATCTCGAACGGAAAGAAGAAAAAAGAGTACTGGAAGGGAATTCAGGCGATTTTCCAGGATCCGTTTGCTTCCTACAATATGTTTAAACGTGTAGATTCTGTTCTGCTGGATTGCATTAATATGCGCGGTGACAAGAATCTGCCGAAAGAAGAAAAAGAACGTCTGATGACAGAGGCCTGCAGCTTTGTAAACTTAAAATACGCAGAACTGACAAACAAATATCCATTTGAGCTGTCAGGAGGCCAGATGCAGCGACTGATGATTGCACGTATTTTCCTTCTGAAACCAAAGATTCTGCTTGCCGATGAGCCGACGTCTATGATTGATGCCTGCTCACGTGCAACGATCCTGGATATGCTGCTGAAGTTGCGTGATGAGATTAATATGACGATTATCTTCATCACCCACGATATTGGTCTTGCTTACTATGTATCCGATAATGTTTATATTATGGAGCATGGAAAATTTGTGGAATCGGGACCGGCAGAAGAAGTAATTCTTCACCCGACAGCAGCGTATACCAAACGTCTGATCAGCGATGTTCCAAAGATTTATGAACCGTGGGATCTGACAACAGTATAACAATGGTACGAAAGCTGTTTCCCTGGAATCATGCTTTGCGTCATATATGAGTCTTGCGAAAAGAGAGACGGTGCACGGAAAAAAAGTGTACCGTCTTCTCTTTTTGTCAATAATTTTTCTGAAAAAATTGCTTTTTAAAGAAAAAACTGGTAAAATTAGTAAGGTTACAGAACCGAAAAGAAAACTGGGGGATGAAAAATGCGAAACTGGTTTCGCGGACTGAAACTGAACCAAAAATTTACCGTAACAACGTTGATCTTTATTTTTATTCCGCTTTTTGGCATGATGTGCTTTGGGTTTAGGAGTATCAAAAAGAATGCCATAGATCATGGGGTAAATGAAGCAGTAACGGCAATAGATCTTACCTGTGCGGAGGTGAATGCAAAAGCGAATGCCTGCTCAATGGTTGTAGATACGCTGCAGGAGTATGAACCGTTGGAAAAATATCTTCTTCATCTCAGGAGGGGAGAGGAGATCTCGGAGAGCTATTATCAGCAATTTCGAAACAACAGCATCAGCATAATCGATAAAATGCAGGAGGCAATGCCAGATCTGTACCAGATCCATATTTTTGCCATGGCAGATGGTTTTCTGGAGCAGCAGCCGATCCTGTACCAGAAGGAAAAGATGAAAAACTGCGCCTGGTACCGAAGCTATCAGGGCGGAGGACAGTGGTTTTTTGACATACAGGAAAAAAATATTATCTCCGGTACAAAAAAAGAAGGTTCCCATTTGATGACTTATGTACGGGAACTGCGGGATCAAAGCGGAGGAAGGCTTGGCGTGATCGAGGTATCCATGCGTATGGCAGACATATTTCCCGAAATTTATCGATCCGGTGACAGCAGCTGGGCCTGCTTTGTTGATGAAAATTGGAATTTATATGACTGCGGAAAAACAGCGGCAGCCTGCAAATGGCAGTCCTATCGGGGGCTGATTCTGTTCCGGGCAGGAATCCGTGACAGAAAAGAGAGTCAGCAGAGCGCGGTGATTGACCGGAAAAACGTTGCAATTGTGCTTCGGAAAGTCGATAAACTCAATGGAATGTTTGTAACACTGACCAATTTGGATGATGCAACCGGAAACATGATCAAACAGCAGCAGAGAATGCTGCTTGAATTTGCCGGCTTCGGGCTGCTTCTGATTGTGGTGGTCAATCTGATTGTGCGTGGCCTGCTGAAGGAGTTTTATGACGTCCTGTGTGAGATGCGTCAGATTGACAATGGAACAACAAAGATAAAGGTTTGTTACAGCGCAGAAGAGATGCGGGAAATGAGCTATGGTATCAACGGAATGCTGGAGAGAATTCAGAAACAGAACGAGGAAAGCATCAAAAGGGAGGCAGCGCTGAAAGATACGGCAATCCGGGCAATGCAGAACCAGATTAACGCTCATTTTATTTATAATGTTCTGGAATCCATTAAGATGATGGCTGAGATTGATGAAGAGTATACGATTTCCGATGCGGTAACAGCACTTGGTGAAATGCTGCACTACAATATGCGCTGGAATAAATTTCTGGTAACCGTTCAGGATGAGATGAATTATATTCAGAACTATGTGGAACTGATGAATCTGCGGTATGATTTCACAATTACATTATCTGTTCAGATACCGGAAAATTTGTATCGGCAGGATATCCCCAAGATGTCTCTTCAGCCGATTGTGGAAAATGCAATCACACATGGAATTGAGGAGCTGGATGCAGACGCCGTCATTGAAATCAAAGGAATAGAGCATGAAAAGAGCTTTGAGATTGAAATCACAGATTCCGGAATAGGCATGTCAGAAAAGCAGCTTGCAATTCTGAGACGTAAACTAAGAATGCGCCTGAATTCAGATACACAGCCGAAACATGGAATCGGGCTTCGGAATGTACAGGACAGAATCCACATTCAATTTGGAACAGAGTATGGACTGTCAGTTTATACAAAAGAGCATTGCTATACGAAGGTGAGCATTCATCTTCCCATCACGAGGGGGAAATATTCTCCGATGGATCAAGAGGGTGACGAGAAAGAGGAAGAAAAAGAAAATGAATACACTGCTGGTTGTAGAAGATGAAAAATTGATTCGACAGGGAATCGTGGCGATGATCCGGCGAAGCAGCGTGCCGGTGGAGGAGATTCTGGAGTGTCGAAACGGAGAAGAGGCATTGGAGATTTTGAGAAAACAGAGGGTGGACGTCATGTTCACTGATATCCGTATGCCCAAAATGGACGGTCTGACACTGGTCAACAAAATGGAGGAGCTGTCACAGAAACCTGTTGTTATTGTTTTAAGTGGCTATGATGAATTTTCCTATGCGGTTGAAATGATGAAACATGGAGTTCGGGACTATATTTTAAAACCGATCAAGCGGGAGACGATAGAACAGCTTCTGGAAAATCTGGAACGAGAGCTTTCGGAGACCCGGGAAACGGAAGAAGAGGAAGAACGGTGCTTTTTAAATCAGCTCCGTTATCTGATGATGAATGCAGAAATGGCCGAAGAAAAAGAATGGATGGATATGGAAAGCAGGATCCGGCGCCACATCGGAAACGACAGCTTCCGGATCCTGCTGACCAGCAAGGCAAATGGGGAACGGTTTTCGAAATGCAGCGGAATTCTGCTGGAAGGCGTAGAAGGAGGAGTTCTGTATCTTCTGCCGGAACCGGAGGCAGAGCGGATCATGAAAGAAAAAGATGAGAGATTTTGTCTCGGAGTGGGAAAAGAACATCGTTCTGTGATGGAAATTCCAGAGGCATACCAGGAAGCACTGCTGGCCCGGGAAATGGCATTTATACAGAAAAATCCTGTGGAAGAATATCAGAAAAAATGTTTTGAGGAAAAGCCGGAGCTGGCACAGTTTCAGGAAAAATTTATTCTGCAGGTGCCAACGGACCGGGCAGATACTGTGCTGCGAAAAATGCGGAACTGGTATTTTGAGGCGGCGCATCAGAGGGTCTCCCCCTATCAGCTTCTGACAGTGACGGAAGCAATCTGCAAAGAACTGGATCTTTTTTACCGCATGCCGGAAAAACAGGAAAAATGTCCGCGTCCTCTGCAGTACCGTGATGCAGATCTGTTTCTGGATGCGTTTGAAGAATGGATACACGTTTACAGGGAAAGCCTGAAAAGTCAGACAGCCGGAAAAGAAAAAATGGAAGAGGCAATTTCATATATTCGGGAAAATTATGCAAAAGATCTGAATATGGCAATGGTATCTAACCATATTTGTATGAATTATTCGCTGTTTTCAGCAGCGTTTAAAGAACATACCGGTGTGAATTTTGTGAACTATCTGAAGGAGATCCGCATTGCGGAGGCAAAGCGTCTGTTGATTCAAACAGAAGATAAAATTACGGAAATTGCCAAACAGGTTGGATTTGAAAATGATAAGCATTTCATGAAATCATTTAAAACGGCATGCGGCGTATCACCGTCTGAGTTCCGAAAAGATTATAAAATGGTTTCCAACGGAAAGGGAGGACAGGATGAGTAAAGAAAAAGAAACCGGAAAAGAGAAGGGAAGAATCCGCCAGCTGGCGCGGTATTACATTCCATATAAGGGATTGTTTTTTACCGACATGTTTTTTGCAATGCTTGGAGCAGCCATTACACTGGTGATTCCGCTGATTGTACGGTATATTACGAGTACGGTTGTGGAAAAGCCGCTGGAGCAGGCAACGGGTGAGATTATCCGCCTTGGTATTCTGATGATTGCTATGGTTCTGGTTGAAATGTACTGTAACTTTTATATTGCCTATTACGGCCATGTGATGGGGGCGCGGATTGAGCATGATATGCGGAACGAGATCTTCGGCCATTATCAGAAGCTTTCGTTTGCTTTTTTCGATAACCAGAAGGTCGGCCATCTGCTGTCACGCATCACAAGCGATCTGTTCGATATCAGTGAGCTTTTACACCATGGGCCGGAGGATATTGTCATTTCGTTTATCAAACTGATCGGCGCGATGATTATCCTGTTTGTGGTAAATCCGATGCTGGCATGTGTGCCGCTTGTGGTTATTGTGGTGATGCTGCTGTTTGCCTTGGTAATGAACAGCCGCATGAAGAGTGCATTCAAGGAAAACCGCCGCAGAATTGCGGATATCAATAGTCAGATCGAGGACAGCCTTTCGGGGATCCGTGTTGTCAAATCGTTTGGAAATGAGACAGAGGAGATGCGTAAGTTCAATGCGGGAAATGACCGTTTTGTCGATTCGAAGAAGGTCAGCTACCGCTATATGGGAATTTACAATTCGGGAATGGGAGCCTTTTCGACGCTGATTACCGTTATTTCGCTGATTGTCGGCGCATTGCTGATGACAGGTGGGAAGCTTGGGGCGGCGGATCTGGTTACCTTTCTTCTGTACATCAACAACTGTACAGATCCGGTGAAAAAGCTGGTGAACTTTACGGAGCAGTTCCAGAATGGTTATTCCGGTTACGAACGTTTCCTGGAAATTATGAGCATCGCACCGGACATCCAGGACAAGCCGGATGCACTGCCACTGAAGAATGTGCAGGGAGAAGTAACCTTTGAAAACGTTTCGTTCCATTATGAGGAGTCGAAGGAAAACGTGTTAAGCAATGTGAATCTGCATGTCCCGGCCGGCGACTATGTGGCACTGGTCGGCAGCTCCGGCGCCGGAAAGACGACACTCTGTTCTCTGCTTCCGCGTTTTTACGATGTGACAGAAGGAAGGATTCTGCTGGATGGAAAGGATATCCGCGATGTGAAATTGAAGGATCTGCGCGATGAGATCGGTATTGTGCAGCAGGATGTGTATCTGTTTGCGGGAACGATCATCGACAACATCCGCTATGGCAGACCGGATGCGACCGACGAGGAGGTCATCCGCGCAGCGAAAGCGGCCAATGCACATGAATTTATCATGGAGCTGGCGGACGGCTACGACACCGATATCGGCCAGCGCGGCGTAAAACTTTCCGGTGGCCAGAAACAACGGCTTTCTATCGCCCGCGTATTCCTCAAAAACCCGCCGATCCTGATTTTCGACGAGGCAACCTCAGCGCTCGACAACGAAAGCGAAAAAGTCGTCCAGAAATCTTTGGAACTTCTGGCGAAAGACAGGACAACCTTCGTGATTGCGCACCGGCTGTCCACAATCCGGAATGCAAAGCGGATTCTGGTGCTGACGGAGAATGGAATTGCGGAGGAAGGCACACATAAGGAACTGCTCGCGAAGGGCGGGATTTATGCGCATTTGTATGAGATGCAGTTTTGATGAAAATTTCATTAGTATGACAGAAAGGCAGCGGAAGAGAAACCGCTGCCTTTTTTGACACTTTCTTATTTTCTTCATACTCTATAAAGAACAGAAAATGAAAGAGGAACATGGTATGGATTCATCCCGTATGAATCGCGGCTGCTGCGGTGCGAACAATATGCAGAACCGCCGCGCCGCTTCAAACAATATGGAACTGAAGATGGAACCAAGGAATTTCCCGCGGAAAATGCAGCATGTAGATCATATGATACCTGCAATGGCGTACGTTCCGATGCAGCGGTTTGAACAGATCTATGATCTTTCCGCTGCATTAAAAAATGGAACCTTATTTCCGGAACTCTGTAAACCATTCTGTGGAAAGGGAGGAGGAGAGTGCCTATGATGCCGCAGATGCCATCCCGTGAAAAGCTGCTCGCATGGATTGATCAGGTCAGCTTTGCTGTTGTTGAAATGAACCTTTACCTCGACACCCACCCGGAGGATGAAGATGCACTTGCCTTTTTCCGGGAAAAAGTGGCGCTTCGAAAAGAAGCACTGAAACAGTACGCCGAACAGTACGGTCCGCTCACGATCGATACCGCCAACGACCGCATGAGCCGTTCTTTCGAATGGGTTATGCAGCCATGGCCGTGGGAAGTCAACCGGAAAGGAGGGTGCTGACGGATGTGGAATTATGAAAAACGCCTCGAGTATCCTGTAAACATCACGACACCAAACCCCAAAATCGCCCAAATTATCATGAGTCAGTACGGTGGACCGGATGGAGAGATGGGCGCATCCATGCGGTATCTCTCTCAGCGTTTCACAGCACCGAACCGAATTGTAGCAGGGGTGTTGAATGATGTTGGGACAGAAGAACTCGCACACCTTGAGATGGTTTCAACGATCGTTCATCAGCTCACCTGCAATCTTTCTCTGGAAGAAATTCAGAACTCTGGTTTTGCCAATTACTATGTAGACCACACAGCCGGAATCTGGCCGCAGGCGGCTGGCGGAGTTCCGTTTAATTCTTGTGAGTTCCAGTCGAAAGGTGATCCTTTGACAGATTTGTTCGAAGACCTCGCTGCGGAGCAGAAAGCCCGGTCAACGTATGATAACATCCTTCGTTTGGTAAAAGATCCTGAAGTTGCAGATCCGATTCGTTTCCTGCGGGCGCGTGAAGTTGTGCATTTCCAGCGTTTTGGTGAAGCACTGCGTTCTGTACAGGATGAATTGAATTCGAAGAACTTTTATGCGTTTAATCCGTCGTTTGATGCAAAGACTTTCTGTGCGGCACCGCAGCCAGGGGCAGGTCAGGGGAATTGCTGCACAAGATAGTAAATTAAAAATCAAAGAACAGCACACCACTGGAAAATCCCATCTGAAAAACAGGTGGGATTTTTTGGGTTTACAGTAAGAAAATCTTATCCAGTCGTAAATCATTATCCCATCATAATATAGAAAAAAGACTTTCAAAAACAGAACAGTCAGAAAGGATGTTCCATGGAAGCAATGAATTATGTAAAGCCCGAACTCATCGTCGTTGCGTTCGTGCTGTATTTTTTCGGTGTTGCTTTGCGGCAGGCACCGGATGCGGACAGCAGGATGGAAAAATCAGTAAGCAGCCCATCCGCCATGGTAAAAAAACTGCAGAAGTGGTGCAACCAGAAATAGAAAAAAGAATACTCAAAGACCCGGTTTTGTGTTATACTGGAAGATAGTTTAAAATGAACAGAAAGAAAAGAGCTTCAAAAAAGACTCGAAGTGTCAAATGTAAAATACAAAAGAGAAAAAATAAAGGTAATTTTTGCATACAGATTCATCGGGGGAATTGCGGCTGACAGGAGAGAACAACAGCAGATGAGAAAAAAGGCAGTAAAAAATGCAGGAATGATACGAATTTATCTGAATATGGCATGGAAACTTTTGCAGAAAAACCTGCTTAGCATCGTGATATTTGAGACGGTCTACCGCCTGTTTTCCAGCCAGCTGGTTTCAAGACTCGCCAATGCGGCGATCAACTTTTCCTTAAAACAGCTGGGAACGAGTTATATGACATCGGAAAACTTCAACAAGATCATGCTGCATCCGCTGACCCTTCTGCTGATTTTTGGAATTCTGCTTGTTTTCTTTTTCTGTATGCTGTTTGAAATCTATGCTGTCATGGCGGCTCTGGAGGCCTCCTGGAAACGAAAACGGATTTCCGTTCCTGTCATGATGCTTGCCGGCGGAAGAGGAGCTGCACAGTTTGTGCGTGCCCGCCCATGGACCTGGTTTTTCTACATGGCAGCGAGCTTCCCGTACCTTTGGCTGCACAGCAGCTACAGCGCCATCCGCAGTATGAAACTGCTTCAGGTTTCCCTGACGAAGATTTTCAATGCCTTCCCGGCATACTGGATCCCGGTGGTGCTGACGATTCTGCTTGTCGCGTTCTCGTTTGTGTTTTCCTACACCATCCCGTTCCGGTGCATGATGACGGAAAAAGAGAAAAATACCCATCTGCGGGTGCGCCAGACACTGGAAAAACGCGTGCTGCGTGAGCTTGGCATCAACGTCTTTTTCCAGGTGATGATTTTTCTGATTACGTGGGTTTTGTATCTGATTTTCGGAACGGCTGTCGTTGCCTATGCAAAGCTGGTGAAAACGCCGTCTACCGTTGTCAGTACCGTCATCGTCTACGGTGACTGGGTCAAATCGACGATGAGCCTGATCGGCGGAGCGTTCGGCCTTGTCGGAAGCATTACGTATCTGTATCTGATTTTTATCCGTTCCTCCCGAAAGGGCTACCAGAAGAGCCGGACAACGAAAAAGCCGAGCTCGAAGCTGGTACGCACCTTCTGCGGTCCGGTAACGGCGGTGGTTCTCACGATCGCCATGCTGGCGGGAGAAACGGTTTATCTTGTATATGCCATGCGCGCAACACGTGCAGAGGCAACGGCTTCCTCCCAGTATATTTCGGTGTCAGCGCACCGGGGCGGAGCCAGAAAAGCACCGGAAAATACGATGAGCGCGATCAAATATGCAGTGGACAGCATGTCGGATTACGCGGAGATCGATGTACAGGAGACGAGTGATGGTGAGATTGTCCTTATGCACGACACAAATCTGAAGCGGACAACCGGTCTGAATGCCAGCATCTGGACCCTGACCTACGATGAAATCAGCCAGCTCGATGCCGGTGTACGATTCAACAAAAAATTCCGCGGCGAGCAGATTCCGAAGCTGGAAGAAGTCATCGCGTACGCGAAAGGAAAAATCAACCTGAATATTGAAGTAAAATACAACGGCCACAACCAGAATATTGTCAAAAAAGTGGTGAAAATCATCGAGGACAATGACTTTGTGGATCAGTGTGTGCTGACTTCCATGAACTACAATTTCCTCAGGCAGGCAAAGAAAATCAATCCGGATATCAAGACCGGGTATACGATGAAAATGTCGTACGGAGGCCTGGAGGATATGGACGCGGCGGACTTCTTTTCTGTAAAATATACGTACATCACCGAAAGCTTTGTAGAGCATGCGCACAGTCTTGGTAAAGAAGTCTGTGCCTGGACGCTGAATTATCAGGGAGATATGCAGCGGATGGTCAACTGCGGCGTGGACAACATTATCACGGACGATCCGGAGCTGGTGCGTAAGGTTATCCTCGGAACGACCGACCGAAATCCGGGCTTTGTCAGCCTGCTTGGCTATGCACTGAAATAAATGGAGTAAAACAATGGAGGTGGAAACTTCATGGCAGAGAAAGTAAACATGCCATCCCAGAAGAAAGAAAAGAAGAAAAAGAGGAAGAAAAAACTTCCTTCGGATTTTTATGATTATAACCTGCTGGCCTGCACTATTTTGCTGGTCAGCTTCGGACTGATTATGCTGTACAGCGCGAGTGCCTACGAGGCGGCCAGTACATTCAAGGGAAATGATATGTATTATTTCACGCATCAGGCGGGGCTTTCTGCTATTGTTCTGGTGGGGATTGTGATATTGTCGAAGTTTGTAGATTATCATAGTGTATGGTTCCAGCGGATTGCAGCACTGGTATACTGGGGAAGTCTCCTTCTGATGGCGGCGGTAAGGTTTACGCCGCTTGGTTATGAAGCCTACGGGGCGAGAAGATGGCTCCGGATCGGCGGTGGCAGTCTTCAGCCTGCGGAGATTGGAAAGCTGGGGCTGATTCTGTATTTGCCATACATTATCCTGAAGATGGGAAAAAATATGCGTACCATCCGCGCAAAAGCAATTGTCCTCGGACTTGGCGTGCTGCAGGCGCTGGCTGCGTGGATTCTGACGGACAACCTGAGTACCGCCATTATTCTGGGACTCATCGCCTGCGTCATTTTGTTTCTGGCGGACCCGGAGGTAAAATTTTATGCGCGTGTGATTCCGGGCGCGGCGGTAATTGGCGTTTTTGCGATTATCATTTTAAAAAATAATCTGCAGATCTTTGAAAGAATAGGCGGTGACTTCCGGTCGAACCGTATCTATGAATGGCTTTCCGGAGGCAGCTATCAGATTCTGCAGGGACTTTATGCGATTGGCTCCGGTGGATTTCTCGGAAAAGGACTTGGCAACAGTACGCAGAAGATTACAACAATTCCGGAAGCACAGAACGATATGATCTTCTCGATCATCTGCGAGGAGCTTGGAATATTTGGCGCGCTTCTTGTATTGCTGCTGTTTGGCTACCTGCTGTACCGTCTGTTTGTGGTTGCACAGAATGCACCGGACGCGTATGGAATGCTGATGGTGAGCGGCGTTTTTGCACATATTTCCATTCAGGTTATTCTGAACCTGTGCGTTGTTCTGAAACTGATGCCGGCAACGGGAATTACCCTTCCATTTATCAGTTACGGAGGAACATCGGTGCTCTTTATCCTGACGGAAATCGGCATTGCCCTGTGCGTCTCCCGCTTTATTGTGTTCCAGGATGGAAAGAGCGGAGAAGGAGAGGCACAGGCGGAAGAACAGTAAAAGTAGAAAAATCTATTGACAAATGCCGGAATAACAGATACACTTTTTTCGAAAGAAATACTGGCTGCCGGGTAGAGGCAGGAAGGAGCAGAATAATGTTAGAAAAGATAAAAGAAATTTTAGTAGAACAGCTCAACTGTGATGCAGACAGCATCAACGAAGATACCTCTTTTAAAGATGACCTGGGTGCAGATTCCCTGGATCTCTACGAGATGGTTATGGCATTAGAAGACGAGTACGGAATTGAAATCGACACCGACGAACTGACAGACCTTTCTACCGTCGGCGACTTTATGGAATATTTGAAACAGCACGGCGTAGAGGTCTGAAAAAGAGCATTGCCGCTGGCAAAAGTGGAAGGATGGTGCAGCTCGGAAGAAACGCCGGGCTGTTTTCCATTCTAAATAAATGGTGGAAGGGAACAGACAAAAGGATTGTTCCAGAAAAACCAGAAATCAGGAGAAAAGAAAAATGAGCAATGTAAAAACAAGATTTGCACCGAGCCCGACAGGCCGGATGCATGTAGGAAATCTGCGTACTGCCCTGTATGCGTATCTGATCGCAAAACACGATGACGGAACCTTTATGCTCCGTATCGAGGATACCGACCAGGAGCGTTTCCAGGAAGGCGCACTTGATATCATCTACCGTACCTTAAAAGAGACCGGCCTGGTACACGACGAGGGACCGGACAAAGACGGCGGCTGCGGCCCGTACGTACAGAGCGAGCGTAATGCAGCAGGTCTGTACCTGAAATACGCAAAACAGCTGGTAGAGCAGGGTGACGCTTATTACTGCTTCTGTGACGCAGAGCGCCTGAGCCAGTGCAAGCGTAACGTAGGCGGAAAAGAAATCTCGATCTACGACAAACACTGCCTTGGTCTTTCCAAAGAGGAAGTAGAGGCCAATCTGGCAGCCGGCAAACCGTACGTCATCCGTTTCAATATGCCGACCGAAGGAACCACAACCTTCCACGATGAGATCTACGGAGACATCACCGTAAACAACGAGGAGCTGGAAGACCTGATCCTGATCAAATCCGACGGATATCCGACCTACAACTTCGCAAACGTCATCGACGACCATCTGATGGGTGTAACCCACGTTGTCCGCGGTAATGAGTATCTGTCCTCATCCCCGAAATACAACCGTATTTACGAGGCATTCGGCTGGGAAGTTCCGGTTTACGTACACTGTCCGCTGATCACCAACGAGGAGCATCAGAAGCTGTCCAAACGCTGCGGCCATTCTTCTTATGAAGACCTGATCGATCAGGGCTTCTTAAAAGATGCCATTGTCAACTTCGTAGCCCTTCTTGGATGGAGCCCGGAAGGAAACCGCGAGATCTATTCTCTCGAGGAGCTGGTAAAAATCTTCGATTACCACCACATCAGCAAATCTCCGGCCGTTTTCGATATGACAAAACTCCGCTGGATGAACGGCGAGTACATGAAGGCAATGGACGACGAGAAGTTCTATGAGATGGCGCTTCCGTATATCCAGAAGACAATCCACCGTCCGCTCGATTTTAAGAAAATTGCAGCCATGGTAAAAACAAGAATCGAAGTATTCCCGGATATTGCAGACCTCATCGACTTCTTCGAGGAAGTTCCGGAATACGACGCTTCGATGTACACTCACAAAAAGATGAAGACAAACGAGGAGACCTCCCTTGCACTTCTTCAGGAAGTAAAACCGCTGCTGGCAGCGCAGGAAGATTTCAGCAATGATGCTCTCTTTGAGATGCTCAGCGCATTCGGAAAAGAAAAAGGATACAAGACCGGTTATATTATGTGGCCGATCCGTACCGCTCTTTCCGGAAAACAGATGACACCGGCCGGCGCAACGGAAATCCTTGAGGTTCTGGGAAAAGAGGAGTCTCTTGCCCGCATCGACAAAGCGATTGAGAAATTATCCAAATGATATATAATGATTCACAAAAAAAAGCGGTGATGCATACCACCGGCCCCATGATGGTCCTTGCCGGACCGGGGTCGGGGAAAACCGCAGTGATTACGGGGCGGACCTGCCAGCTTGTAACGAGCGGCATTTCCGCCTCTCGTATTCTTGTCGTAACATTTACGCGTGCGGCGGCAAAAGAGATGAAGGAGCGGTATTTGAAGGCGATGGGAAAGACGAGTACCCAGGTCACCTTTGGAACGTTCCACGGGATATTCTACGCGATTCTGCGCCATACGTACCGCATGTCCGGCAACAATATTTTAAGCGAGGAAGAGAAAAAGCGGCTGATGCGCGAGCTGGTCAACCACTATGCCAGAGACCTGGAGGAAGAGGATCTCGAGGAAAATCTGGCGCGCGAAATCAGCACTGTGAAGAACAATCAGATCCCGCTGGAACATTACTATTCCGCCTGTATGCCGCAGGAAAAGTTCCGCGAAATCTATGAGGCGTATGAGAAATGGCGGAAGGAGAACAAAAAACTCGATTTCGACGATCTGATGGTGCAGTGCAAACGTCTCTTTCTGGAGCGGCCGGAGGTCCTCCGCGCCTGGCAGCAGAAATTTCAGTATATCCTGATTGACGAGTTTCAGGACATCAGCCCCGTGCAGTATGAGATTGTGCGGATGCTGGCGCTGCCGGAAAATAACCTCTTTATTGTCGGGGATGACGATCAGTCGATTTATCAGTTCCGCGGGGCCAAGCCGGAGATCATGCTGAATTTTCCGAAAGATTACCCGGGCGCGGCGCAGGTAGTGCTCGATAAAAATTACCGTAGTACGGAATTTATCGTGAAGCGGTCCCAATGCCTGATCCACCACAACAAAAAGCGGTATGAAAAGGCGATTTCCACCGACAACGAGAAAGGCGCTCCGGTTGCAATCCGGGGATATAAGAACCCGCGCGAGGAGATGCGTGCCGTTGCCGAGGAGCTGCGGGAGGCGGAGAAAAACGGCTGTCCGTATGAAGAGATGGCGCTTTTGTTCCGCACGAATCTTGGCTGCCGGACAGCAGTAGAGGAACTGATGGAAGCACAGATCCCGTTCCAGATGCGGGATACCCTGCCGGATCTCTATGACCACTGGATTGCGAAAGATCTGCTGACGTATCTGAATCTTGCGATGGGAAGCCGGAAGCGCGGCGAGTTTTTAAAGATTGCCAACCGCCCGAACCGTTATCTGTCGCGGGATGCCTTTGAGGAGGCGACTGTTTCGTTCGATGCACTTCTGGAATATTACGAAGAAAAAGACTGGATGTGCCAGCGGATCCGCAAACTGGAGCAGGATATCACGACACTGACGCATTTATCGCCGTTCGGCGCGGTCAATTACATCCGCTATGCGATCGGCTATGAACAGTATGTGAAGGAATATGCTGCATACCGCCATCTGAAAGAGGATGATCTGATTTCCGTTTTGGACGAGCTGCAGGAGGCGGCAAAGAGCCAGAAAAGCATCGAGGGCTGGTTTGCACATATTGAGGAATACCAGCAGAAGATGAAGGAAAAACAGAAGCAGCGCGCAGAGAGTGCGGAAGGAGTTATGGTTTCCACCCTGCACAGCGTCAAGGGACTCGAGTACGACAAGGTCTATCTTCTTGACGTCAACGAGGGTGTAATGCCGTATCAGAAAGCAGTCCTTGCGGAGGCGATCGAGGAGGAGCGGCGGATGTTCTACGTCGGAATGACGCGCGCCCGGAAAGAGCTGACGCTCTGTTATGTGGAGGAACGGTTTGAAAAGAAAGTCGAGCCGTCCCGGTTCCTGGACGAGGTGATCCAGTAAATTTGTACTGTTGTGAAAGATGTTGAAAATAAATTTACTAATTGATAAAATTTTAACAAATAATACATTGACAAAGTTTTAACAATGAAGTATAGTAATACCTGTAAGCGGGAACAATAAGATGACCGCAAAGCGAGGAGGAAAAACATTATGAAAATTTTATTTTACGATACCCAGAGCTACGACAGAGAATCTTTCGACCGAACCAAAGAGCAGTTTCCAGAAATTGAAGTGGAATATTTAAAAACCGGCCTTGCTGCAAGAACCGCTTCCCTGGCAAAGGGCTACGATGCCGTGTGCGCCTTCGTAAACTCCGATGTCGGAACAAAAACCGTAGAAGCACTGCATGAGGCAGGCGTCAAGCTGATCCTAATGCGCTGCGCAGGCTTCAACAACGTAGATTTAAAGACAGCTGCAAAATACGGCATTGATGTACGCCGTGTACCGGGTTACTCCCCGGAGGCTGTAGCTGAGCATGCGATGACACTGGCCATGACGGTCAACCGCCACATGCACAAAGCATATACGAAAGTAAGAGAAAACGACTTCAGCCTGGGCGGACTGATGGGATTTAACTTCTATCAGAAGACCGCCGGAATCGTCGGAACCGGAAAAATCGGTGCGGCTATGGCAAGAATCTGCCGCGGTTTCGGCATGAAAGTCATCGCTTACGATGTATACCAGAATGAATCCTTAAAAGATTTTGTTACGTACGTAACTCTTGATGAACTGCTGGCACAGAGTGATCTGATCTCCCTGCACTGCCCGCTGATGGACAGCACATACCACATGATCAACCGCGAGAGCATCAAAAAGATGAAAGACGGCGTGATCCTGGTCAATACGTCCCGCGGAGGTCTGGTAAAGACAGACGACCTGATCGAGGGAATCCGTGCAAGAAAATTCTTCGGCGTCGGCCTTGACGTATACGAGGAGGAAACCCCGAACGTATTCGAGGACCGTTCCGATGAGATTCTGGAGCACTCCACCACAGCACGTCTCCTGTCCTTCCCGAACGTTATGATCACTTCACATCAGGGATTCTTCACCGAGGAAGCACTGCGTGCGATTGCAGAGACCACACTGCAGAATGCGCTGGATTTCGAGGCAGGAAAAGAGACCCCGAACATTGTCCGTGCATAATGGAAATCCACTAGAAAACAGTTATCTTATAAGAGAACAAGAGACAACCCATTTTCGGCGGGTTGTCTCTTTTAAATTATAAGAAAATAGTGTATGATGATAGATAGCAGAAAAAACGGCCGGGAAAAGTGATCTGGCCGGATACAAAAGGAGAGCAGGATTTTATGGACTGTAAAGAAGCAGAAAAATTAATACAGCCATACGTGCAGGGAAATATGCCGGAGAAAGAGATGGAACCGTTTATTTCCCATATCCGGAAATGCCATACATGCCACGAGGAACTGGAGACATATTTTATTGTGAACCGTGCGATGGCATATTTCGAGGATGACGCGCCCGATTCCTACAATCTGACAGGACTTCTGGAACGCGATCTGGAGAAAAAAGAGGAAGAAGCGAGATACCGCCGGTACAAAGATACGTTTTTCCGGGTGCTGATGCTGATTCTCGTTCTGTTTCTGGTGCTCCTGGCTCTGCACTATTTTGAAGTGATAGAATTACCCTGGCTGAAAGGATTATTATGAGTGATAAAATCGTATTACTGGACGGACACAGTATTCTGAACCGGGCTTTTTACGGCGTACCGGATCTGTCCAATGCAGAAGGACTGCACACGAACGCCGTATATGGATTCCTGAATATTCTGTTTAAAATTCTCGATGAGGAGCAGCCGCAGTATCTTGCCGTGGCGTTTGACCTCCATGCACCGACATTCCGCCACAAAATGTATGACCAGTACAAGGGAACGAGAAAGCCGATGCCGCAGGAATTGCGCGAACAGGTTCCGGTGATCCAGGAAGTGCTCGCAGCAATGGACATTGAGATTGTCACAAAAGAGGGCTATGAGGCGGATGATATCTTAGGAACGCTCGGCCGCAAATGCGAGGCGGAAGGGATGGAAGTTACGATCGTATCCGGAGACCGCGACCTGCTGCAGCTTGCAACGGATCACATTCTGATCCGGATTCCAAAGACCGTAAAGCGTGTGACGACGATTGAAAATTACCACACGGCAGAGGTGTTGGAAAAATACAGTCTTCTCCCGAAACAGATCATCGATCTGAAAGCGCTGATGGGCGATACCGCAGACAATATCCCGGGTCTGCCGGGTGTCGGCGAGAAAACCGCGACGAAAATCCTGCTACAGTACGAGACACTGGAAAATGCGCATGCACATTTCGAGGAGATCAAACCGAACAAGGCAAAAGAGGCGATGCGTGATCATTATGATCTGGCGAAATTAAGCAAAAAACTTGCAACGATTGATACCGATGCGCCGGTGGAGCTCGACCGTGAAAAAGCGGCACTCTCGAATTTTTATACACCAAAAGCGTATGAGATGTTCAAACGTCTGGAGTTTAAAAACCTGCTGGGCCGCTTCGAGGAGACGAATGCAGAACCAGAGGATGCCGTCTTTCTGCGCACCGTAACGGATTTTTCCGAGGCGGAAGAACTCTTTGGAACCATCGCGAAGGAGGAGAAGGCAGGAGCCGCTCTTCTGACAGAAGAAACCCCGAAGGACGGACCGATGGCAGATCGGAGCCGTTCACTTGTCGGTATGGCAGTTGCGTATGGAAGCGGAGAGCCGGATGTTGTTTACTTCCCAGCAGAAGGTTTCCTGACCGGAGATTATTTAAAAGAAAAATTGACTGAGCTGCAGAAGCAGATTCCGGTTTTCTGCGTCATGGACGGAAAAGAATTTCTGAAGGATATGCCGGACGCCGATGAAGCCCATCTGTTTGATGCCGGAATTGCCGCGTATTTATTAAATCCATTGAAATCACAGTATTCGTACGATGATATCGTAAAAGAGTACGTACACCGCTATGTGCCGGCAGTGGAAGAGATCTTCGGCGGAAGCAAGATTCCGGCCGCAGGAAAGATGACGCCGGAACAGCAGGAGTCGTATGCAGGTCATCAGGCGTATGCTGTATTTGCCGCACAGGAAAACATGGAAAAGCTGCTGAAGGAGCAGGGCATGTGGGATCTGTACCGGAATGTGGAGATTCCGCTGGTGTTTACGCTCCGTCAGATGGAAGCGGATGGAATCGCCGCAGAAAAAGAAGCACTTTCCGTTTACGGAGCTGAGCTGGCGGAGCGGATCGGAGAGCTGGAGGCACAGATCTACGAGGAGGCCGGCGAGGAGTTCAACATCAATTCCCCGAAGCAGCTCGGCGTGATTCTGTTTGAAAAGCTGCAGCTTCCGGGCGGCAAAAAGACCAAGACGGGTTATTCCACCGCCGCCGATGTGCTCGAAAAGCTCGCACCGGATCACAAACTCGTTGCCGATATTCTGGAGTACCGCCAGCTTGCCAAACTGAAATCGACGTACGCCGACGGTCTGCAGGCCGTGATCGGGAAAGATGGAAGAATCCATTCGACATTTAACCAGACCATCACCGCGACCGGCCGCATCAGCAGTACCGATCCGAATCTGCAGAACATTCCAGTGCGGATGGAGCTTGGCCGTCTGATCCGGAAAGCCTTCGTGCCAAAGCCTGGCTGTGTCTTTCTGGATGCCGACTATTCCCAGATTGAGCTCCGCGTGCTGGCCCACATGTCGGGCGATGAAAACCTGATCGAGGCGTACCGCGAGGCGGAGGATATCCACCGCATGACGGCATCGAAAGTGTTCCATGTGCCGCTTGAAGAGGTAACACCGCTGCAGAGAAGAAATGCGAAGGCGGTCAACTTCGGTATCGTATACGGCATCAGTTCGTTCGGTCTGGGCCAGGATCTCGGCATCAGCCGGAAAGAGGCAGAGGCCTATATCCAGCAGTATTTCGAGACGTATCCGGGTATCCATGAGTTTTTGAACCGCTGCGTAGAGGATGCCAAAGAGAAAGGCTATTCCGTGACGATGTTCGGACGCAGACGGCCGATGCCGGAGCTGAAATCGAGCAACTTTATGCAGCGGTCATTCGGCGAGCGCGTTGCGATGAATGCGCCGATCCAGGGAACGGCGGCGGATATTATTAAAATAGCGATGATCCGCGTGGCGAAACGGCTGAAAGAGGAGCAGTTAAAGACCAGACTTCTTCTTCAGGTACACGATGAGCTGCTGCTGGAAGTGCCGGAAGACGAGCTCGAAAAGGCAGAACAGATCCTGGAAGAGGAGATGACCGGGGCAGCACATCTGGCTGTCAAACTCGAGATCGATATGCACACAGGAAACAACTGGTACGAGGCGAAATAGCGCACTCATACCAGGAGCGAAAGGATACAAAAGAATGAAAGTTTTTGGAATTACAGGCGGCGTGGGCGCCGGAAAAAGCGAAGTGCTCACGTACCTTGGACAGAATTATGATGCAACGGTGATCCAGGCGGACGAGGCAGGTTACCTTGTGATGCTGCCGGGCGGCGAATGCTATGGAGAGATTGTGAAGCTGTTCGGCAGACAGATCACCACAGAGACCGGCGAACTTGACCGGAAACGGATTGCTGAGATCGTTTTTCAGGACGAAGAAAAGTTAAAAGCCCTGAATGCGATCGTTCATCCGGCGGTAAAACGGTATATCAAAAAAGCCATTGCAGCCGCGGAAAAAGCAGGGACGGAATACGTCTTTGTGGAGGCTGCACTCTTAATCGAAGAAAAATATGATGAAATTTGTGATGAACTGTGGTATATTTATGCGGATGAAGAAGTCCGGAAGGAGCGATTGATCGAAGGACGCGGCTATTCCGAGAAGAAAGTTCGCGAAATCATGGCAAATCAGCTTTCCGAGGATGAATTCAGCAGCCACTGCGATTTTGAAATCGACAACAGCGGCGATTTTGAGGAAACAAAAAAACAGTTAGACCATAGGATGAAAAAATATGAAACTTTGTAGTATTGCAAGTGGTTCGAGCGGAAACTGCATTTTCGCGGGAAGCGAGACCACAAGCCTTCTGATCGATGCGGGCATCAGCGGAAAGCGCGTGGAGGCGGGACTGGCTGTTCTCGATCGCAGTGCGAAGGAGCTGGACGGCATTCTCGTGACACATGAGCATTCCGATCATATCCAGGGCCTTGGCGTGCTGGCGCGCCGGTACGGTATTCCGATTTACGCAACGGATGGAACAATTCAGGCGATGCAGCAGACGAAGAGCCTTGGAAAGTTCCCGGAGGGGATTTTCCACATGATTCACGCGGATGACACGTTTACACTGGGAGACATCGCCGTACATCCGTTTACGATCTCTCACGATGCGGCAGAGCCGGTCGGCTACCGGATGGAGTCCGGCGGGAAATCAATTGCGATCGCGACGGACCTTGGTGTCTACAGCGATTACACGGTTCAGAATCTGACCGGGCTGGATGCCGTTTTGTTAGAGGCAAATCACGACGAGAACATGCTTGCGGTCGGACCGTACCCGTATCCGTTAAAACAGCGGATCGCCGGGGCGAAAGGCCATTTATCGAACCTGGCGGCAGGCCATCTCCTCTGCGAGATTCTGCACGACAATCTGCAGGAAGTGCTGCTCGGCCATCTGAGCAAGGAAAATAATTATGAGGCACTGGCCTTTGAAACCGTGGCCTGCGAGGTCACAACGGGTGATAATCCGTATCACTCGGGTGATTTTCATCTCGCTGTCGCTAAAAGAAGCGAAGTATCACCGTTAATTGAGGTTTAAATATACATTTTTAGAGCTACATACCATGTTTTTCGCAAGGCCGCCATTACCGGTTTTTCCGGGGCTTTGACATAAAACCAGAAAAAGGAGAATGGAAACATGAAGAAGACAATTATCACTGTCGTAGGCAAGGACACCGTGGGCATTATCGCAAAGGTATGTAATTATCTGGCAGAGAACCAGGTAAACATCGAAGACATTTCTCAGACGATTGTGCAGGGATATTTCAACATGATGATGGTAACGGACGTCTCCAAGAGCGAGAAATCCAACGCAGAGCTTGCAAAAGATCTGGAGGAGCTTGGAAGTTCCATCGGCGTTGTCATCCGCTGCCAGCATGAAGATATTTTCAATATGATGCACCGTATCTAAAGCGAAGGAGAAAAACGACATGATAAATCTGTTTGAAGTAAAGGAAACGAACGAGATGATCGAAAAAGAGAATCTGGACGTTCGTACCATTACCCTTGGAATCAGTCTTATGGACTGTATCGACTCCAATCTTGACAAGCTGAACCGCAAAATCTACGACAAAATCACGACGACTGCCAGAAATCTGGTTTCCGTAGGTGAGGAGATCGAGGGCGAGTTCGGTATTCCGATTGTAAACAAGAGAATTTCCGTTACCCCGATTGCCTTAGTCGGCGCAGCAGCCTGCAGAACGCCGGAGGATTTCGTGACGATTGCACAGACTCTGGACCGTGCGGCAAAAGAAGTCGGCGTCAATTTCCTCGGCGGCTATTCCGCTCTGGTAAGCAAAGGTATGACGACAGCAGATGAGCTTCTGATCCGTTCTATCCCGCAGGCACTGGCTGTTACGGATTTTGTCTGCAGCTCCATCAACCTTGGCTCTACCAAAACCGGTATCAACATGGATGCTGTCAAACTGATGGGTGAGATCATCAAGAAGACGGCGGAGGCAAGCAAAGAGAACAACTGCCTTGGATGCGCAAAACTCGTTGTTTTCTGCAATGCACCGGACGACAACCCGTTCATGGCAGGCGCTTTCCACGGCGTAACCGAGGCGGATGCCATCATCAATGTCGGCGTTTCCGGCCCTGGTGTTGTCAAACATGCTCTGGAAAAAGTACGCGGCGAGAACTTTGAGGTACTCTGCGAGACGATCAAGAAGACCGCATTTAAGGTAACGCGTGTCGGCCAGCTCGTTGCACAGGAGGCTTCCAAGCGGCTGAACATTCCGTTTGGTATCATTGACCTTTCCCTGGCACCGACTCCGGCGATCGGAGATTCCGTTGCGGATATCCTTGAGGAGATCGGCCTCGAGCACGCAGGTGCACCGGGAACGACAGCAGCGCTGGCACTTCTGAACGATCAGGTGAAAAAGGGCGGTGTTATGGCATCTTCCTATGTCGGCGGTCTCTCCGGCGCATTCATCCCGGTTTCTGAGGACCAGGGTATGATCAACGCAGTCAACGACGGTGCGTTGACCATCGAGAAGCTGGAAGCTATGACTTGTGTCTGCTCTGTAGGCCTTGACATGATCGCCATCCCGGGAGACACGAAAGCATCGACCATCTCCGGAATCATCGCAGATGAGCTTGCCATCGGTATGGTCAACCAGAAAACAACGGCAGTCCGCCTGATCCCGGTCATCGGAAAAGGCGTGGGCGAGACCGTAGAATTCGGCGGCCTCCTCGGCTATGCACCGATCATGCCGGTCAACAACTTCTCCTGCGAGGCATTCGTCAACCGCACCGGAAGAATCCCGGCTCCGATTCATTCGTTTAAAAACTAAAAAGACAGCTGAAAAGCCGGCAGTGATCCTGAATGGAAAGGATCGCTGCCGGCTTTTTTACTATCTGCGCAAATAAAAATAGTAATTTTAAGGAATGTATAGTATGATATATTACATACTGATAATTTTACTTGCAACCCATAAAAAGTGTAAGAAAAAATGAATTATTACGGGGAACTTCAGCGGTAGCAGCCGTTGTTCTAGCAATACCTCTGCGGATGTGGATGTGAAGGCCGCCATAGAAAACACAAAGTATTATTTGAACAAAAACGGCAAAATGCAGACTGGCTGGCAGAAGATCGGTGGAAAATGGTATTACATGGATAAGAACGGAGCGCTGCAGGAATCTAAATGGATCAGCGGAATTTATTATGTAAAAGTCGATGGGCAGTCCGTTCGTCTGATGAAAGACCGGAAAGCTTTCCTTCCTCCCGGTAAATCGCACGGATCTGGTTCATGATGAGGTACAAAACAGACTGTTTCCTCAGATCTTTCGGTATGACCTCCAGTGCCTCATGGAACTTGCGCCTGTAATGTACCCAGCACCCTGCGATCTTCAGATCTCCAAAATATGATGTTCCTCAACTTCGACTTTTCAGGCACAAAGCGGTAACATCTGGATATGGCATCTGGAAGCTGTTTTCATTCTTTTTGCCGATCTGTTTTTTCTTTTTGGCTGCTCTTATTGGACAGCACGATCTGTTCCATCATCAGCTGCATCTTATCATTGCGGGTCTGTGTCTGTTTTGTCAGTTCCTCCATCTGATCCTGAAGACAGAGAAACAGAAGAAAATATATCTGCCGAAAGTCCATTTCCGTTTTTGATACACATCACTGGAACTTTTGGCACAGTTGCTGTTCTTTTTTTGCCTTTTAACGCTAAAAGGTAATGTTTTTCTTGTGTGCAGTAAAGTGTTACAGTATAATAAAACCAGTTTTTTTGCATAAGTTTAAGCGGAGAATCCTGCCGTAGCAGGATCCTTTCTTACGGTGTTATTTCACAGACGTAACCATAATAGTTTTACTGCAGGGGGGGATAGAAAATGAAAACAAAAGAGATTCAGGAACTCTATCAAATAAAATTACATAGTATGGACACGATCCTGCATCAGATATCGCTTATGGATCAGGTGGAAAATGAGCAGGAGCTGTCAGAAATCATTCACTCTTTGTTGCAGGCGATTGGAAACTATACAGGGGCAGACCGGGTATATGTTTTTGACTGGGAAACCGATCAGAAGGACAGTCTGAGCAATACATTTGAATGGTGTGCCGATGGAGTGGCACCAGAGATAGATAACCTTCAGGCAATCCCGGTCAGTTCGATGCCGAACTGGGTGAAACGATTTGAAAACAAGGAAGTAATCGTGATTCATGATCTGGAAGCGACAAAAAATTCTGAACCGGAAGAATATGAATTGTTAAAAACACAGGAAATATGTTCCTTGATTGCGGTGCCGATTTATGCCAATCATCAGATGAATGGATTCATCGGGGTAGATAATCCTGATTTGAGGCAGAATGAGATTTCCATTACACTGCTGTCTGATGTTGGCGGACATCTTGGATGTGTGAGGGAAAATCTGAAAAGTACGGTACTGTTGAAAAAGGCTCTTGATGAGGCGACAAAGAGGTCAGAGATTATTGCCGCAATTGCTACGTTGTATGTAACAATCGTACAAGCCAATGTTAAAGAGCGGACATATGAGCTTTTGAAAGGCCATGACCTTGTGCAAAAAATCCTTGGACAAAAGGGGAAAATTGATGATGTTATGGAAAGACTTCCAACAGCATTTGCCGCCCAGGAAGAGAGAGAAAAATACCGGGAGTTTCTTGACTTTGATACATTGACAGAGAGACTTCGTAATACGAATTCTGTTTCGATTGAATTTATGGGAGTAAACGGAGAATGGCGGCTGGCCAGATTTATTGTAAAGAGCAGAGATGCACATGGAAACGCTGTGGATGTGCTTTATGTCGTACGAGATATTACGGAAGAAAAATCACGGGAACTCATGTATCAGAAACAGCTTAAGGAAAGCATGGAAGATGCTCATCGCGCGAATCTTTCAAAAACAGCCTTTCTCCGGCGTATGAGCCACGATATCCGTACACCGCTAAACGGAATCGTGGGGATGATCCATATCGCTGAAAAATATAACAATGATGTGGTCAAGTTAAGGGAATGCAGGAAGAAGGTACTTCAGTCCGCCGATTATCTGCAAAATCTGATCAACAATGTCCTGGATATCAGCAAACTGGAATCCGGTTCCCTTGTGTTGGAACATAAATCCTTTGATCTGGCAGAACTGTTAAGGAATAATCTGACGGTTGTTGCAATGAGTGCTTATGAGAATGGTGTAAGATTTGAAGGCGGCGTGGAAGCAAGCACAATCCGCCACAGATATTTGATTGGAAGTCCGGTACATCTGAGCAGGGTTTTAATGAATCTTTCTTCCAACGCGATTAAATACAATCATTTTCATGGAACAGTGAATGTTCAATGCGAAGAATTATCGGATGATGGGAATATAGCTGTTTTTCAGTTTGTATGTTCAGATACCGGTCTTGGTATGAGTGAAGAATTTCAAAAACATGCGTTTGATGCTTTTGCGCAGGAAGGCAAACAGTCAACTACAACATTCAGTGGCTCCGGTCTGGGACTTTCGATTGTCAAAGATATTGTTGAACGGATGGGTGGAACGATAGAACTGGAAAGCGAAGAAAATGTAGGAAGCACGTTTACGGTTACGGTTCCATTTGAAATAGATTATTTGGTTGAAAATAATGATTCACAGAAGGACAGCTACTCACAGGACATGGATCTGTCAGGAAAACGGGTGCTTCTTGTTGAAGATAATGTCATTAATATGGAGATAGCCCATGCAATCCTGGGGGAGGAGCATCTGAACATTACAGAAGCGAAAAACGGAAAAGAGGCATTTGAAATATTTCAGAATTCCAGGTTGGATGAGTATGATGTCATCATCATGGATGTGATGATGCCGGTAATGGATGGGCTGGAAGCAACAAAAGCAATTCGTATGCTGGAACGTGAAGATGCCAAAAAGATTCCAATCATTGCCATGACGGCAAATGCTTTTGAGGAAGATCGGAAAGCATGTCTGGAGGCCGGGATGAATGAACATATTGGAAAGCCGATTGATATTCCGCGATTAAAAAGAGCGATCACAAAACTGCTGACAAAAAAGGGGTAGTAAAAGCAAAAACATAATCATTCATTGAAATTAAGAAAAACTATAGTAATTTTATTAGGACGCTTCCGTATCCTGGAAGAGCCTCTGATGATCACCGGAATAGGCGTTGCTTTTGCAAAAGAGGATGACAGGGGAATCTGTGAGCAGATGGGCCAGACACAGGAAGAGATGCGTCTGGATGGCACATCCCTGAAAATCATTGAAAAATACCTGGATGATCCCCAGAAGTATCTGGAGGTGGAGAAAAACGGATCCAGCTGCTCGGCGGTCTGATAGGAATCTGTGTAGCTGTAGTCTCTCTGTTTTATTTCTTCCACGCAGAAAAAGCAGAAGCAGAGAAAAGAATGGTGGAGATTGTAAACTATGTGAAAGTGCAGTGTTCCACTACACCCATTATAATGAATCTTCGGAATCCAAAAGTCTCCTCCGTGCCATTGAAAGTGCCAGACAAATGAGTAAAAATATTAAAATGGAAACAGAAAACGGCGGGCAGCTAAGAGAGGATTTCCTGAAAGAAAAAAGGTGCCGACGTGACAAAAACATGGGATGGTCAGGAAGCTGTTGAACTGTTCAGAAATAGTGAACCTGGTGAATTTGATGTCATTCTTATGGACATTATGATGCCGGTCATGAATGGTTATGAAGCTACAAAGATGATTAGGTCTCTGGACAGAGAGGATGCAAAGAAAATACCGATCATTGCAATGACAGCAAATGCGTTCACGGAGGACAGAATAAGGGCAAAAGAAGCAGGGATGAATGAACATGTTGCTAAGCCTGTTGATGTGGAATTACTGATGAAAGTAATTTATAGCGGGAGTGCTATGAAGCATTAATAGTACATGAGAAAACAAGGAGGAATTCAGTTGTTGGAGAAAGCGGTTCAGGCTGCAATATATGAAAAAGCTCTTAAAAATCATTATATAGAAATCCTGTACATTGATTTTGAAGATACTCATGCGTTATGCATCTGGCAATATAGATGATCTTAATCGGATAAAACAGCAGATGACGATGGAAGCAATCACACAGGGAACAGCAGAACACATCATGCATCATGTTATGATCAATTTTATACTGAATGGTGAGATGCGTTTCATGCAGTTTGACTTTACAAGAGAAAGTGCAGATACAAAAAATGTTTTCCTGTTTGTGGAGGACTATACAGTTCCACAGCAGCAGATGATGCTGCTGCTGGAAAAAAGCTGGTTCTATAACAGAACCAGCTTTTTTGTGTATTCATGGACGAACGGTGTCCCTGTTTTGTGAGAACGGACAGTCTCGTAAAAAAGAGAGGCCTGTATATCGCTCTCAAAGGCGGCAAGTGCATCGCCGGTAAGAAGCCGCGGGGCGTCGGCTGCCTTGGCAATGAGCGGCAGAGAAGAACGTCTTCTAATCTCTTTTAACAATGCACCGGCACTTTTTCGGAAACCGAGAACACGGTTATAGCCGGCCGGGTACAATGTTTTCTGGTTCAGAAGCAGATGCATCAGGGCACGGCTGATGCGGGTGTAGGTCATCTCTTTTGTTTTGAGCTGCAGGGCGAACTCCGAGAATGAGGAGCATGCGTGGCGCTGGCGGAGGATGCGATTGGCAAGATCCGGCGAAAGATCAAGATAAGAGGAAAGGGATTCCTTCGTTTCTGTGAGGAGCCGCGCGGCGAGGAGCAGGCTGAAATCATCGCTGGAAAGCAGGCCGTGTGCGGTGACGGCGTCCTGGAAAGCGGGATAGACTGCTTCCGGCATGCAGGAGGCGAGCGCGGACAGTTCCGGACCCTTATGCGGATTGGAAAAAAGAAGATTCCGCATTGCTGTAGCAGAAGGGAGTGCCTGTGTGAAAAGCGCTCCTTCGTGGTAGCCGCTGCCCTCCCGGCGGATCGTTACCGGCCGAATGCGGCTTTGTGACAGCAGAAGTGCCTGGACATATTCAATGCCTAAAATATTGTTTGGTTCTTTTAAAAAGGTATCAAGTTCTTCTTTTGAAAGCGAAGAGAAGGAAGCGCTGTCAGAAAAATAAGCGGAAAGTGCCTGTGCGCGCGCCGTCGGGAAGGAAAGTCCGTTCCGAAGCAGACCGGAGAGCAGCTCACGGTATTCCTCCGGCTCGTGGAGCAGAACATCAGCGAGTTCCAGAAACGGCGCCGTGTCTCCATATTCACTGCCAAAGCAGAGAAAATCGACACAGCCAAGCGCAGTAAGAAGCGATACCGCCCCGCGTGCGAAATGCTGTGCACTGCCGAGTGCAAAGTGACACGGAAGCTGTAAGATAAGGTCCGCGCCGCCAAGAAGCGCCAGCTCCGCACGGTCGTGTTGGTCAAGAATCGCAGGTGCGCCGCGCTGGACGAAATCGCCGCTCATAATCACGACAAGATAGTCCGCCCCGGTAAGCTCCCTGGCTTTTGCCAGCTGATAAGCATGGCCGTTATGAAAAGGATTATATTCTGCAATGACTGCGGTAATGGTCATAAAACGTACCTTCTTTCGAAAAAAATAGCACGATTCCAAATAGAGAGGAACCGCGGATCACATAGCCCTATCGTAACAAAAACAGAAAAGGAATGCAAGAATTCCTCCGTTTTGGATTTTTTGTCCAGTTGTTTTGAATTTTATACTTGCGAAAGGGCAAAAAGCGTACTACAATGAGAATATCGAGTAAATTTATCGAAAGGAGTCAAAAGATCATGGGATTTATTGACACAATTAAAGCAAGAGCAAAAGCAGACAAAAAAACAATTGTACTGCCAGAGTCAGAAGACAGAAGAACATATGAGGCTGCTGCACAGATCCTGAAAGAGGACCTTGCAAATCTGATCATCATCGGAAGCGAAGAGGCAGTAAAGAAAGGCAGCGAGGGACTGGATGTCTCCAAAGCTACTATTGTAGATCCAGAGAAAAACGAGAAAACACAGGCTTATGTAGATAAGCTGGTAGAGCTTCGTGCAAAGAAAGGCATGACTCCGGAGAAAGCAAGAGAGACCATCCTGAATGACTATACATATTATGGCGTTATGATGGTTAAAATGGGAGATGCAGACGGACTTGTTTCCGGTGCCTGCCATTCTACCGCAAACACCTTACGTCCATGCCTGCAGATCTTAAAGACCAAACCAGGCACAAAACTCGTATCCGCATTCTTCCTGATGGTAGTTCCGGACTGCGAGTACGGCGATGACGGTGTATTCGTATTCGGTGACTGTGGTCTGAACCAGAACCCGAATCCGGAAGAGCTGGCTGCAATCGCAGAGTCTTCCGCAGAGTCCTACCGCATGCTGACCGGAAACGAGCCAAGAGTTGCTATGCTTTCCCACTCCTCCAAAGGAAGTGCAAAACATGCTGATGTAGACAAAGTTGTTGAGGCTACCAGAATTGCAAAAGAAGCAAACCCGGATCTCGCACTCGACGGCGAGCTGCAGCTTGATGCCGCTATCGTTCCAAGCGTAGGTGCATCCAAAGCTCCGGACAGCAAAGTAGCAGGAAAAGCAAACGTTCTGATCTTCCCGGATCTGGATGCCGGAAACATCGGATACAAACTGGTACAGAGACTGGCAAAAGCAGAAGCATACGGCCCGATGACGCAGGGTATCGCAGCTCCAGTCAACGATCTGTCCCGTGGATGCTCCGCAGAGGATATCGTTGGTGTTGTAGCAATCACTGCTGTACAGTGCCAGGCACAGTAAGCACGAAATAAAACCAATTACAAGCGGTTTTCTGGCCGGCTGCGGAGAACAGGCCGGCCAGAAGTTTTAATAAGAATTTTAAAATAGGAGAATTTAGAAATGAACGTATTAGTAGTAAACTGCGGAAGTTCCTCTCTGAAATTCCAGCTGATCAATTACGATAACCGTGACGTCCTGGCAAAAGGACTCTGTGAGAGAATCGGTATCGACGGACGCCTCGTTTATGAGCCAAAGAACGGCGAAAAAGAGGTAACAGAAGCAGCAATGCCGACACACGTAGAGGCAATCCAGATGGTTCTGGACGCTCTGGTAAACGAGAAGAGCGGCGTCATCAAGAGCCTGGAAGAAGTAGATGCCATCGGACACCGCGTTCTGCACGGCGGAATGAAGATCACAAACTCTGTTATCATCGATGACGAAGTAATCAAAGTTATCGAGGAGTGCGCTGACCTCGGTCCTCTGCACAATCCGGCAAACCTGATGGGAATCAATGCCTGCATGAAACTGATGCCGGGCGTTCCGAACGTAGCAGTATTTGATACCGCATTCCATCAGACCATGCCTCCGAAAGCATATATGTACGGTATTCCGAAAGAGTACTATGAGAAATACGCAATCCGTAAATACGGCTTCCACGGAACTTCTCATAAATTCGTATCCAAGAGAACCGCAGAGTTCCTTGGCAAAGACTACAACGATCTGAAGATCATCGTATGCCATATGGGAAATGGTGCTTCCCTTTCCGCTGTAAAGAACGGCAAATGTGTAGATACCTCCATGGGCCTTACCCCGCTCGAAGGTGTGATCATGGGAACCCGTTCCGGAGATATCGATCCGGCTTTTGTTGAGTATCTGTGCAACAAAGAGAACCTGACCGTATCCGAGGTTCTGAACATTCTGAACAAGAAATCCGGTATGCTCGGCATGACCGGCATCTCCAGCGATTACCGTGATGTATCTGCAGCAGCAGAGGCAGGCAATCAGGATGCCATCAACTGTCTGGAAGCATACGCTTACCGCATTATCAAATACATCGGTTCCTACATCGCAGCTATGGGCGGCGTAGATGTGATCACCTTCACCGCAGGCCTTGGAGAGAACGCTATTCCGCTTCGTGAGACCATCTGCAAAGCATTTGAGTTCATGGGTCTGGAATTCGATTCTGAGGCAAATAACTGCCGCGGCGTTGAGAAGATCATCACCAAAGAAGGCTCCAAGATTACAGCATGCGTGATCCCGACCAACGAGGAAATCGCAATCTGCGAGGAGACTGTAGAGTTAGTAAAAGGAAAATAAAAAATAATTCAAAAAGCAGTTGACAATTCTTACCTTCCCGGGTATAATTGGTAAAGTGTGATTAGGAGAACAATATGAAAATCAGTCTGACCAAGTTATTTGCGCAGGACGGAAAGTCCGAAAAGTATGAAATTCCGCTTACATCCGAAACTTTTTCGATCGGCGGGCAGGACTATCGGGTAATCGAAAAACATCCTGTTATCCTTGGCCTTACGCATGAAGGCAATCGTGTGATCACGATCACCGGCAGTGCAGACCTTACAATGGAGATTCCATGTGCAAGATGCCTGACACCGGTAGCGACTCCATTCCAGCTCGAGTTCGATCTGCAGATTGATCTGAATCTGTCAGAGGAAGAACGCGAGGAAAAAGAAGAGGACTCTTCGTTTGTGGAGGGAGACGCGCTCGATGTGGAAGAACTGGTTCGTAATGAACTCATAGTCCAATGGCCGATTCGAGTGCTGTGTAAAGATGACTGTAAAGGAATCTGCAGCCGTTGTGGTGCGAATCTGAATATTCAGACCTGTGATTGTGATACCACAGGGCTAGACCCCCGAATGGCTGCAATCAAAGATATATTCAGCAAATTTAAGGAGGTGTAACTATGTCCATTTGTCCTAAGAATAAATCTTCCAAAGCAAGACGCGATAAGAGAAGAGCAAACTGGAAAATGTCTGCTCCGAACCTTGTAAAATGCAGCAAATGTGGTGCTCTTATGATGCCGCACAGAGTTTGCAAAGCTTGTGGTTCTTACAACAAAAAAGAAGTCGTTGCAATGGACTAATATTCATAAATCGGAATCAGTTCCGATGTGCAATGCAGCAAAAGGCTCCCGTCACCGGGGGCTTTTTTGTTGTCTCTGCGGGTTGTCTGGAAGCGTCATATAAAAGATTTGACGTGGTGTGTCGTGATGTGCTATAATGGTCTCGGTGAGAATTGAAACAATATTGCAATATTTTCGTAACAATTATAAAAAAGGAGTGCAAAGCATATGAAGAATAGACGAATCATATTTCTGGCAGCATGCATGTGCAGTGTAGTATTCCTCTCAGGATGTTCCACAGACAGTCTGATGGATAAAATGATGGGAACTGAGACGACGGTTTCGTCTTCGGCCAGTGTAGATATTTCAAAAGAGGACAGCGATGCTGTTCATGTAGATGCCAATCTGGAAAAGCCGGTTTTTTCGGTAAATCCGGTGGAGAGCCTGCAGATTCCCGTTGGAAATACATCTGGAAAGCTGACTTGTGAGGCAGGAATAACGGGAGAAGGCACAGTAACATATCAGTGGTATAAGAACAACGTAAATTCCAACGGCGGAGGAACGCCGATTGAAGGCGCAACAGAAGTGACATACCAGGTCGATACTTCGGCGGAGGGCAAAGATTACTATTACGTTGTGGCAACAAACACGGTTGGAAATACCGTTTCCATGGCGACGAGTACGGTAACAGAAGTTACGGTAATTCCGGCAGGGAAATGGGTTCAGAATGAAAACGGATGGCAGTATCAGAATAATGATGGAAGCTATGCAACCAATACCTGGCAGAATATCGACGGCTACTGGTACGTGTTTGATGAAAATTCATACATGGTGACAGGATGGTACTGGAGCGGAGAAGAATGGTATTATCTGGCGGACAACGGTCAGATGCAGACCGGCTGGTTCACGCAGGATGGTGAGGAATATTATTTGGATCCGGATACCGGTGTCATGGCACGGAATACAACCATAGACGGTCATGAGATGAATTCGAGCGGAGTCAAGGTTTCTTAAGAAAAATAAGATAAAACAGAGCGGGTGGATTTTGGAAAGATAAATCCACCCGCTTTTTTGGAATACAGGAGAAAGCGCGGATGGGCATTTGTGCTTGATTTTTGCAAAGGAGTTTAGTATAGTTAATACAGCACTTGCATGAGTGCTTTTAGAGCGTGGTTGAAAACGGTTTTTTGAAAGAAAAAGAGTTTTCAAACGCGCTTTAGAAAAGAGAAAAGAGGAAAAAACATGAGTGACTTAGTCAGAGTTGCAGTGGACGCGATGGGCGGCGATTATGCGCCTGTGGAGCCGGTAAAAGGTGCCGTTGAGGCCGTAAACGCAGATGAACGTGTCAAAGTCCAGCTGGTCGGCCAGGTGGATGTCATCGAAAAAGAACTGCAGAAATATACGTACCCGAAGGAGCGGGTTGAGATCGTTCCGGCAACCGAGATCATTGAGACGGGAGAGCCGCCGGTCAATGCGATCCGCCACAAAAAAGATTCTTCGATCGTTGTCGGCATGAAAAAAGTGCGCTGCGGAGAGGCAGACGCGTTTGTCTCCTCCGGAAGCACCGGAGCAGTCCTGGTCGGCGGACAGACGATCGTAGGACGCATCAAGGGCGTAGAGCGCCCGCCGCTGGCTCCGCTGATCCCGACGAAAGACGGTGTATCCCTTCTGATCGACTGCGGTGCGAATGTTGATGCAAGACCGTCCCATCTGGTGCAGTTTGCCATGATGGGTTCCATCTATATGGAACACGTTGTCGGCATTAAAAATCCGCGTGTGGGAATCGTGAATATCGGTGTGGAAGAAGAAAAAGGAAACGCGCTCGTCAAAGAGACGTATCCGCTTCTGAAAGAAAACCCGTATATCAACTTTGTCGGCAGTATCGAAGCAAGAGAAATTCCAAACGGAGCCGCAGACGTTGTTGTCTGTGAGGCGTTTGTCGGAAACGTTATCTTAAAGCTGTATGAGGGCGTCGGCGCGACCCTGATTTCCAAGGTAAAACAGGGCATGATGACATCTCTGCGCAGTAAAATCGGAGCCCTTCTTGTGAAACCGGCGCTGAAAGAGACACTGAAGTCTTTTGATGCCAGTGAGTACGGCGGAGCACCGCTGCTTGGCTTAAAAGGACTCGTTGTAAAAACGCACGGAAGCTCAAAAGCCAACGAATTTAAAAATTCCATTCTCCAGTGCATTTCATTCAGCGAGGAGAAGATTCCGCAGAAAGTGCAGGAGCATCTGGCAGACTATAAGAGCAGCAGGGAGGCAGCGAAAGATGGAGTTTGAAAAATTACAGGAGATCATTGCGGATGTATTAAACGTAGATCCGAATGAAGTAACCATGGAGACAACCTTTGCAGATGATCTGGGAGCGGATTCCCTGGATGTATTTCAGATTGTGATGGGAATTGAAGAAGAATTTGATATCCAGATCGAAGCAGAAGAAGCAGAGCACATCGTATCGGTTGAGGATGCGGTGGAAGCGATCAAAAAGAAACTGGCAGAATAATAGAAAATGGCGAAGGGGCTGTTTGCTACAGGACAGCCCCTTTGTTACCGTCCGCAGAACACCTGCAAACGGTAACTATGAGGAAGGACAGGCTTAAAACAGGTTATGAATAATATTGATAAACTCGTGGATTTGGAAAAGAAGATCCAGTATAAATTTCAGAATTTCGGACTGCTGGAGATGGCGATGCGCCATTCTTCCTACGCAAATGAGCACCATATGGAGCGCCTGGAGTGCAACGAGCGTCTGGAGTTCTTAGGAGATGCCGTGCTGGAAGTTGTATCCAGCGAATTTTTATACAAGACATTCCCGCGTCTCCCGGAGGGCGAGATGACGAAAAAACGCGCCAGCCTCGTCTGTGAACCGGCACTGGCATTCTGTGCCCGTGAGATTGACCTTGGCAGCTTTCTGCTCCTTGGAAAGGGCGAGGAGGCAACCGGCGGCCGTCACCGCGATTCCATCGTTTCGGATGCTATGGAGGCAACGATCGGTGCGATTTTCCTGGACGGCGGCTTTGAACCGGCAAAAACGTTCGTTCTGAACTATATCTTAAACGATATCGAACACAAACAGCTTTTCTACGACAGCAAAACGATTCTGCAGGAGCTGATCCAGGGTGAGACGGATGAAGAGATTGTTTACACCATCTTAAAAGAAGAGGGACCGGATCACGACAAGAGCTTCTGGGCACAGGTCAGCGTCGGAAAGAAAGCGCTCGGTACCGGAAAGGGCAGAACGAAAAAAGCGGCAGAACAGGCAGCGGCATACGATGCAATTCTTGCCAGAAAAAAAGCGTAGGTGAATTATGTATCTCAAATCCATTGAAATGCAGGGATTTAAGTCGTTTGCCAACAAAACCATTCTGCAGTTCCACGACGGTATTACCGGCGTTGTAGGGCCGAACGGCAGTGGAAAGAGCAATGTTGGCGATGCGGTGCGCTGGGTGCTCGGCGAACAGAGCGCCAAGCAGCTCCGCGGCGGAAATATGCAGGATGTTATTTTCTCCGGAACCGAGACGAGAAAGCCGCTCGGCTACGCGTCGGTTGCAATTACACTTGACAATTCCGACCACAAGCTGAATGTCGATTTCGAGGAAGTCACGGTGACGAGACGGCTCTACCGCTCCGGTGAGAGCGAGTATCTGATGAACGGCGCATCGTGCCGGTTAAAGGACATCAACGAGCTGTTCTACGATACCGGTATCGGAAAAGAAGGCTATTCCATCATCGGACAGGGTCAGATTGATAAGATTTTAAGTGGTAAGCCGGAAGAGCGCCGGGAGCTGTTTGACGAGGCGGCAGGAATTGTCAAATTCAAGAGAAGGAAGGCCGTGACCGAAAAGAAGCTGGCGGAAGAGCAGCAGAATCTGGTGCGCGTCAACGACATTCTCTCGGAACTGACAAGGCAGTTAGAGCCGCTGGAACGCCAGTCTGAGACGGCAAAGATTTATTTAAAGAAGAAAGAGGAATTAAAGATCCTCGATATCAATATGTTTCTGCTCGAGATGGAGCGCATCCGGAACGATCTCGCGAAAGTAGAAGACCGGTACCGGATTGCAGAAGAGCAGTTAAAGAGCACGAAAGAGGCTTTTGAGCATACGAAGCAGGAGTATGAAAAGCTGGAACAGGAGCAGGAAAAACTGGACCAGACGATTCTTTCTGCGCGCGATCAGGCGGGGGAGAATGCACTGAAACGCCAGCAGCTCGAAAACCAGATCGAGGTGTTGAACGAGCAGATTCATGCATCGGAGAGGAACAGCGACACATTAAGAGAACGTCTGGAGGCGATCCGCGCGGAGAGCCGCACAAAGACGGCGGAAAAAAATACATATCAGGCAGAAAAGGACGGGCTTCATGAAGCACTTCTTGCGTCAGAAACGGAAAAGAGTGAGAAAGAGGCCGCTCTCTCGGAATGCCAGGAGCAGATCCAGGCAGTCGAGCTGCAGAGTGAACAGGATAAGAGCGAAGTCATCGGCCTTCTGAACCAGCGGGGTTCCACGAAGGGAAAAATGCAGCGCTACGATGCGATGCTCGAGCAGATCGGCATCCGAAAGGCAGAATTAAGCCAGAGGGTGCTGCATTTAAAGACGAGCGAGTCCGAACAGAACGGGCAGATGGAAGAACTGCAGAACGCGTTTGAAGCGCTCGAAGAGACGGTAAGCAGCCTGAAACAGCAGTACCAGGAGGCAGATCAGAAGATTACCGCGCTGACGGCGGATCTCTCGAACCAGACGAAAGAGATGGAAGCCGGACAGACCAATTACCACAGAGAAGCGTCAAGGCTCGAATCCTTAAAGAACATCACCGAGCGGTACGACGGCTATGGAAACAGTATTCGGAAGGTCATGGAGCAGAAAGACCGGAATCCCGGCATCCACGGCGTTGTGGCGGATCTTCTGCAGGCGGAGAAAAAGTACGAGACGGCGATCGAGACCGCACTTGGCGGCAGCATTCAGAATATTGTCACCGACAATGAGGCGACGGCGAAATACCTGATTGAATACCTGAAACGGGGCCATTTCGGCCGTGCGACGTTCCTTCCGCTCACCAGTATGCGCGGGAAAAAAACGCAGGTGAATGAGGATGCGGCAAGAGAAACCGGTGTGCTTGGTGTGGCAAATGCACTTGTTTCGTACGACCCGGTGTATGAGGGCCTTGTGGCACAGCTGCTTGGAAGAACGCTGGTGGTCGACACGATCGACCATGCCATTGTGATTCAGCGGAAATACCGTCAGACGCTCCGCATGGTAACCCTCGAGGGCGAGCTCTTGAGCCCGGGCGGTTCCATGACAGGAGGTTCGTTCCGGAACAACAGCAACCTGCTCGGAAGACGGCGTGAGATTGAGGAACTCGAAAAGAGCGTACAGGGTCTTGCGAAGGAACTGCGGGAAATCCAGCAGGAACTTGAAGAGAAGAAAAATAAGCGGAATGAAATCCGTGATCTCCGCACCGAGCTGAATGAAAAACTGCAGCGGCAGTACATCGAGCAGAATACGGTGCGCCTGAATCTGGAAAAAGCGCGCGAGAAAAAGACGGAAATCCGTCTGGATTTTGAAGCGCTTCAGAAGGAGAGTCTCGAGATTGAAAATCAGATCGCCGAGATTGAGCGGAACCGGAAAGTCATCGGTCAGGAAATGCAGGAATCGGTGGAGCGGGAAAGCACGCTGCAGGAGAATATCCAGAAGGCGCAGGAGGCGCTTACAGGGCTTCGCCGCCGGGAAGCAGAATATACGAAGGATCTTGAAGAAATCCGGTTAAATTACGCAAATCTGTCCCAGAAGGATGGATTCCTTGCCCAGAACATCCGCCGTCTTGAGGAAGAGACGGGAAAACTGGAAGCGGAAAGCCGCACCATGCTGGAAAAAGCGGCGGAGGAAAAAGACGATGTCAAAAAGAAACAGCAGGACATCGTGGAGATACAGAAGACGATTGCAGCAGCAGTGCAGGCAAAAGAAGAGGAAGACCGCCGGATTGTGGAACTGCAGGAGAAAAAAGAAGCATTAAGCGCAGATCACAAAGAATTTTTCGAGAAGCGGGATCAGCTCTCCGACCAGATTTCCCTGATGGACAAAGAGTGCTTCCGTCTGAACAGCCAGAAAGAAAAGCTGGAGGAGACAAAAGAGGCACAGACCTCGTATCTCTGGGAAGAGTACGAAGTGACACCGGGCCACGCAAGAGAGTTCCAGATGGAGGAGATTCCGGAGCGCAGTGAATTAAAGCGGCGTGTGCTGGAAGTAAAAGATGCGATCCGGAAACTTGGCTCTGTCAATGTGAATGCGATTGAGGAGTACAAAGAGATTTCGGAGCGCCACGCATTTCTTGATGCACAGCACACCGATCTTGTCAAAGCGGCGGAGACACTGCAGGGCATCATCGATGAGCTGGATGCCGGTATGCGCAAGCAGTTCACGGAAAAATTCGAGGAGATCCGGAAAGAGTTTGACCGCGTGTTCCGCCAGCTGTTCGGCGGCGGAAAGGGAACGCTGGAGCTCGAGGAGGACACGGATGTACTCGAGGCAGGCATCCGCATCATTTCCCAGCCGCCGGGAAAGAAACTGCAGAATATGATGCAGCTCTCCGGAGGCGAGAAGGCACTGACCGCGATTGCGCTGCTTTTTGCAATCCAGAACTTAAAGCCGTCCCCGTTCTGTTTACTTGACGAGATCGAGGCGGCGCTCGACGATTCCAACGTAACGCGTTTTGCGCAGTATCTGCATAAGCTGACAAAAAATACCCAGTTCATCGTCATCACCCACAGGCGCGGTACGATGACGGCGGCAGACCGTCTGTACGGCATCACGATGCAGGAGAAGGGTGTTTCTACCCTTGTTTCTGTCGATTTGATCGAGGGAGAACTGGACAAATAGAAACGAATAAGATACAATACGAAAGAAGTAAGATAGAAAAGATAAAGGGAGGCGAACGGTATGGCGGAGGAGAAAGTAGGCTTTTTCAAACGTCTTGTCAACGGTCTGACGAAGACCCGAGACAGCATTGTAGCTGGAATTGATTCTATTTTCAGCGGCTATTCCAATATTGATGACGATTTTTATGAGGAGATCGAGGAGATTCTCGTCATGGGAGATATCGGCATCAATACAACGACCAAAATTATTGACCACTTAAAAGAGCGGGTGGCAGAAGAACACATTACCGATCCGGCAGAGTGCAAACAGCTTCTGATCGAGAGCATCAAAAAACAGATGGATGTAGGCGATACAGCCTATGAATTTGAAAACCGGAAATCGGTAGTGCTGGTGATCGGTGTCAATGGAGTCGGAAAAACGACCTCCGTCGGAAAGCTGGCCGGCCTTCTGAAGGATCAGGGCAAAAAGGTTGTTCTTGCGGCAGCAGATACGTTCCGTGCAGCGGCAGGCGAGCAGCTCACGGAGTGGGCGCACCGCGCCGGCGTGGATATCATCGGCGGACAGAATGGAGCAGATCCGGCGTCGATCGTATACGATGCAGTCGCAGCGGCAAAAGCCAGAAATGCGGATGTGCTGATCTGTGATACGGCAGGAAGACTTCACAACAAGAAGAACCTGATGGAAGAGCTCCACAAGATTTACCGGATTCTGGAAAAAGAGTACCCAGAGGCATACCTGGAAACGCTGGTGGTGCTGGACGGTACCACGGGCCAGAATGCGCTGCAGCAGGCAAGACAGTTTGCAGAAGTGGCAAATGTCACCGGTATCATTCTGACGAAGCTGGACGGAACTGCAAAGGGCGGTATCGCCGTTGCCATCCAGTCCGAGCTTGATATTCCGGTCAAATACATCGGCGTGGGCGAGAGCATCCACGATCTACAGAAATTTGATGCAGACCAGTTTGTAAATGCACTGTTCCATACATCCGAAGAGAATGCTTAAAAAAGACAACAAGGAGAAAAGACTATGGCAGAAGAAATGCTGACACTCCCGAAATTTGAGGAAGCGTCTGAAATCGTAAAAAAAGTAACACAGGAGACCAAACTGGTTTACAGCAAATATTTCAGCGAGCAGACGGGAAATAAAGTCTACTTAAAACCGGAAAATATGCAGCTGACCGGCGCCTATAAGCTGCGCGGTGCCTATTACAAAATCAGCACCTTAAGTGAAGAGGAGCGCGCAAAAGGACTGATCACCGCATCTGCAGGAAACCATGCACAGGGCGTTGCGTATGCGGCAAAATGCTACGGTGCAAAGGCTGTCATCGTAATGCCGACTACCACACCGCTCATCAAAGTAGAGCGTACCCAGAGCTACGGCGCTGAGGTTGTTCTGTACGGAGATGTGTACGATGAGGCATGTGCAAAAGCATACGAGCTTGCAGCAGAGCATGGCTATACCTTTATTCACCCGTTCGATGATCTGACCGTTGCAACCGGCCAGGGAACCATCGCTATGGAAGTGATTCAGGAGCTTCCGCTCGTAGATTATATCCTTGTTCCGATCGGAGGAGGCGGACTGGCTACCGGTGTTTCCACACTGGCAAAACTGCTGAAACCAAACATCAAAGTCATCGGTGTTGAGCCGTCCGGAGCAGCCTGTATGAAGGCTTCTTTTGAAAAAGGCGAGGTAACGACCGTATCTCCTGTCAGCACAATTGCAGACGGTACTGCAGTACAGACACCGGGATCCAAGATTTTCCCGTATGTAAGACAGAACCTGGACGAGATCATTACCGTGGATGATGATGAGCTGATCGTAGCATTCCTTGATATGGTAGAAAACCACAAGATGATCGTCGAGAACTCCGGTCTTCTGACTGTGGCTGCATTAAAGCATCTGGATGTCAAGGGCAAAAAGATTGTTTCGATCTTAAGCGGCGGAAATATGGACGTCATCACCATGTCTTCCGTGATCCAGAACGGACTGATCCAGAGAGACCGTATCTTTACTGTATCCGTTCTTCTGCCGGATAAACCAGGCGAGCTGGTACGCGTTTCCCAGGTGATTGCAAACGAGAACGGAAACGTCATCAAACTGGACCACAACCAGTTCTTCACAACGAACAGAAGTGCTGCAGTAGAGCTCCGCATCACAATGGAGGCATTCGGCACCGATCACAAGAACCGTATTGTCAAAGCACTGGAAGAGGCTGGCTATACACCGAAGATTGTAAGACCGAACCTGTAAAAACAGAAATTGCAGAGAAAATTCTGAAAAAAAGAAAAATAAGAAATCAGAGGGATCCGGAAAGGAATTTCCTCTGATTTTTTTTGAGCAGGAAAAAACCCTTGCATGCACAAGGGTTTTCATTCTGCGGAAGATGGGACTTGAACCCACACGATCGCAATGACCACCAGATCCTTAGTCTGGCCTGTCTGCCAATTCCAGCACTTCCGCATGTTCTGTAGTTTTTTAAATTTCATGCGGAAGCTGGGACTTGAACCCACACGATCGCAATGACCACCAGATCCTTAGTCTGGCCTGTCTGCCAATTCCAGCACTTCCGCATGTTCTGTAGTTTTTTAAATTTCATGCGGAAGCTGGGACTTGAACCCACACGATCGCAATGACCACCAGATCCTTAGTCTGGCCTGTCTGCCAATTCCAGCACTTCCGCATGCTCTTTAAGTTTTTGTCATCTCGCTGACGACAAGATGTATTATAGCACCAGAATTGTGAGACGTCAACACTTTTTTTGAAAAAAATTGAAAAATTTGAAAAATAAAAAAGGAAATCGGAAACGGGCACCGAATATAGGAAATAGGGGGACAGTGGAAACAGATCCTATTGTCCAGTCAACAGTGAAACGGACGGGTTTCACTGTGAGGAAACTGTTGCAGGCATATTACCGGGAAAGAGGTGGTCTTCGCTTGAACTTGAGGGAATCATTTGAAGAACGGGAATTTCAGGAGCTTGGCCCCTATGCGGCGCACAGCCGGAATTCCAGAGGAAGGGACCGATATGAACCGGAGTGTGACATCCGTACCGTTTACCAGAGAGACCGGGACCGGATTCTCCACTCAAAAGCTTTTCGCAGAATGAAAGACAAAACGCAGGTGTTTCTCGCTGCGCAGGGCGACCATTACCGTACCCGCCTGACGCACACGCTCGAGGTGTCCCAGATCGCCCGTACGATTGCGCGGGCACTGAATCTGAATGAAGATCTGACCGAAGCCATTGCGCTCGGCCACGATCTCGGGCACACACCGTTTGGTCATTCCGGGGAAGACGCGCTCAATATGGTGCATTCCGGTGGGTTCCGTCACGCAGAACAGAGTGTCCGTGTTGTGGAAGTCCTGGAAAAAGAAGGAAAAGGCCTGAACCTGACCTGGGAGGTGCGGGATGGGATCCTGAATCACCGTACGGCGGGAAAGCCTTCCACCCTGGAGGGGCAGGTCGTACGTCTCTGTGACAAGATCGCCTACATCCACCACGATATGGACGATGCCATCCGGGCCGGCATTTTAAGCGAGGATGACATCCCGATTACGATCCGTGTTGTCCTTGGCGATACATGCCGCGAGCGGCTCAATACGCTGATTCACGACATTGTGGAGCAGAGCCGCGGAACGGAGTATGTGCGTCAGTCGGCGGAAATTGCCGAGGGCATGCGCCTGCTGCGGAAACTGATGTTTGCAAACGTCTACCGCAATCCGGACGCGAAAAAAGAGGAAGAGAAGGCAAAGAAGATGCTGGTTTCCCTCTACACCTATTACCAGGAGCATCCGGAGCAGATGTCCCGCGAGTACCGGGGACTCATCGGGTGCGGCCAGGACAAAACGCAGGTGGTGTGCGATTATATTGCCGGTATGACCGATCAGTATTCCATGCATCAGTACGAGGAACTGTTCGTGCCGAAAGCCTGGGCAGTTTATTAGATACCGGGAGGATAGAAAATGCGATATTCCGATGATTTAGTGGAAGAGATTCGTATGAAAAATGACATCGTAGATGTGATATCCGGCTACGTAAAGCTGACAAGAAGAGGAAGCTCTTACTTTGGGCTCTGCCCGTTCCACAATGAGAAGTCTCCTTCTTTTTCTGTCAGCCCCGGAAAGCAGATGTATTACTGCTTCGGATGCGGAGCCGGAGGAAATGTCTTTACGTTTTTGATGGAATATGAAAACTTTACGTTTGTGGAAGCTTTGAAATTTCTGGCGGACCGGGCCGGGGTGGAGCTTCCGCAGATGGAGTATTCGAAAGAAGCAAAGGAGCAGGCCGATTTAAAGAATACGCTGCTGGAGATCAACAAGCAGGCGGCGAAATTCTATTATTATCAGCTCCACACCGAGCGCGGAAAGCAAGGCTACGATTACCTGAAGGGGCGCGGCCTTTCGGATGATACGATTCGAAAATTCGGCCTTGGCTATTCAGATAAGTATGGAAGCCTGCTGTACCGTTTCTTAAAAGAAAAAGGGTATGACGATGAAATCCTGCGTCAGTCGGGCCTTTTTCTGGCGGACGAGGTGCATGGCATGCAGGACAAGTTCTGGAACCGTGTCATTTACCCGATCATGGATGCCAACAGCCGTGTCATCGGCTTCGGAGGCCGTGTGATGGGGGATGGAAAGCCGAAATACCTGAACTCGCCGGAGACAAAGATTTTCGATAAGAGCCGCAATCTCTACGGGCTGCATCTGGCGCGCTCTTCACGGAGAAAAAATCTGATTATCTGCGAGGGCTATATGGATGTAATTTCCATGCACCAGGCAGGATTCAATAACGCGGTAGCTTCTCTTGGAACAGCGCTCACATCGCTGCAGGCGGGGCTGATGAAGCGGTATACCGACGAGGTTCTTGTGATCTATGACAGCGATGAGGCAGGCGTCAAAGCGGCGCTTCGTGCGATTCCGATGCTCAAAGGGGTTGGTCTTACAACGCGTGTCGTCAATTTGAGACCGTATAAGGACCCGGATGAGTTTATTCAGCACGAGGGCTGCGAAGCGTTCGAAAAACGTCTGGAAGAGGCGGAGAACAGCGTTTTGTATGAGATCCGCATGAAGGAACGCGATTTCGACCTTGCCGACCCGCAGGGCAAATCCGATTTCCTGCATGAGGCGGTGCGCCGTCTCGTTGCAATCGAGGATGAGATCGAGCGGAACAGTTATCTTGAGGCAGTGGCGGGAAAATACGGGATTGCCGTCGAAGTACTGCGAAAGCAGGTCGGTCAGATGGCACTATCAGGAGCCGGAAGGACGGAGCGTGTCAAGCCGCGGAATACAGCCGCAAACAAAAAAGAGAAAGAGGGCGGTGTCGAAAAAGCACAGAAGCTGATGCTGACATGGATGACCTCTTATCCGGCACTCATTGGAAAGCTGGAAAAATATATTACGCCGGAGGATTTTACCACACCTCTTTACCGCCAGATTGCAGAGATGATTGTGCTGCAGTATCACGAGGGCGGGGTGAATCCGGCAAAGCTTTTGAATCAGTTTGTTGATTCCGAGGAGCAGAAAGAAGTTGCAGGCCTTTTTAATGCCAGAATCCCGCTGGAGACAGAGGAGGAAAAACGGCGCGCGCTGCATGATGTGATCTGCAATATGAAAGAAAACAGCATTGCGTATCAGTCGGCGCATATGAATGTGACCGATATGGCGGCGCTGCAGAAGCTGATGGCGGACAAAAAGAGCCTGGAGCGGTGGAGAGCAGGGGAACTTCCGGATTTCGCTTTTTAAGGAGGCCTGGATACCAAAGAAAAACCCTGGAATCTTCTGTTCTGCGTGTTTAATTTCGCAGGGCAGGGACAGAATATATACAAGCTATGGAAGGATGGACAGTCAATGGAGTTCGATAAAGCAAAATTTATGGAAAAATTAAAAGAGCTGGTAGCATACGGCAAAAAGAAAAAGAGCGTCCTGGAATATCAGGAAATCAACGACTTTTTCCGCGATATGCCGCTGGACGCGGAGCAGATGGAGAAGGTATTTGAATACCTGGAGGCAAGCGGCATCGATGTACTGCGTCTCTCAGACATGACCGAGGATCCAAATGCGGCAGACCGTGATCTTCTCCTTCTGGACGACGATGACATCGACCTTTCCGAAGAAGAAGAGATCGATATGGAGAACATCGACCTTTCCGTTCCGGAAGGCGTCAGCATTGAGGACCCGGTCCGCATGTACTTAAAAGAGATCGGTAAAGTGCCGCTTCTTTCTGCAGAGGAAGAGATTAAGCTGGCACAGAGAATGGAAGAGGGCGATGAGGATGCGAAAAAACGTCTGGCAGAGGCCAACCTTCGTCTCGTTGTTTCCATTGCAAAACGTTATGTCGGCCGCGGCATGCTGTTCCTGGATCTGATTCAGGAAGGTAACTTAGGCCTCATCAAAGCGGTTGAAAAATTCGATTACCGCAAGGGATACAAATTCTCCACCTATGCAACATGGTGGATCCGCCAGGCGATCACAAGAGCGATTGCAGACCAGGCGAGAACGATCCGTATTCCGGTTCATATGGTAGAGACCATCAACAAGCTGATCCGCGTTTCCCGTCAGTTACTGCAGGAGTTAGGCCGCGAACCTACTCCGGAAGAGATCGCAGAGGAGATGCACATGTCTGTAGAGCGTGTGCGTGAAATCCTGAAAATCTCCCAGGAACCGGTTTCCCTCGAGACACCAATCGGTGAGGAAGAGGACAGCCACCTCGGCGATTTCATCCAGGACGACAATGTGCCGGTACCGGCAGACGCGGCAGCATTCACGATGCTGAAAGAGCAGCTGGAGGATGTCTTAAGCACACTGACCGACCGTGAGCAGAAGGTTCTGCGTCTCCGTTTCGGACTTGACGATGGCCGTGCGAGAACCCTCGAAGAGGTTGGTAAAGAGTTTAACGTTACAAGAGAGCGTATCCGTCAGATCGAGGCGAAAGCGCTCCGTAAACTGCGCCATCCGAGCCGTTCCAGAAAGCTGAAAGATTACCTGGACTAATCTGCGAGGAAGAAAAGGACGACAGGAAAATGCAGTTATCAAAAAGACTTTCCGCAGTAGCGGAGTTTGTCACCCCGGGCGGCTGCCTAGTCGATGTGGGAACGGATCACGGCTATGTGCCGATTGCGCTGCTGGAACAGCAAAAAATTTCCTCCGCAATCGCCATGGATGTGAACCGCGGACCGCTGGAGCGGGCCAGGGAGCATATTGCGCAGTATAACATGGGGGACTACATAGAAACAAGACTTTCCGACGGACTCCATGCCCTGCGTGCGGGAGAGGGTGATTCTCTTCTCATCGCGGGCATGGGCGGCGGGCTTACCGTAAGAATTTTAAGCGAAGGTGAGCCGCTGCTGTCCGGTTTTCGGGAGCTGATCCTGGAGCCGCAGTCGGATATCGACCGCGTGCGTGCATGGCTTCTGGAACACGGATTTTTCCTTGCACAGGAGAATTTTGTAGAGGAGGATGGAAAATATTATCCGATTCTGCGGGCAGTGCCAGGGGAAAAGGAGAATCTGAAGGCGGAGGAGCTTTTCTATGGACCGCGCCTTCTGGAAAAGGAAAATCCGGTGCTGAGGGAATACCTTCTGAAACAGCAGGAGCAGAACCAGACGCTGATCCGCCAGCTTTCGGATCACTCCAGTGAAAAGGCAGCACAACGCCTTTGGGAATTAAAAGAAAAAGAGGCAGTACTGGAATCTGCGCTTGCGCGTTTCCATACGATGTAACGACAGCGTTTGCACAAGAGGGGCGTGTCTGAAAATTTCAGCAGTTGTAATTTTCGGGCGCGCCTTTTCTGTCACTTCTGAATTTTCAGAAAGTTTTGCAAGAAGGAGGAATTACAATTGATTCAGGTAACAATTGATGGAAAAGGATACGAATATCCGGAAAATTGCTCTTATTATGAGATTGCAAAGGATTTTGAAAAAACAATGGACGCGCCGATTGTCCTTGTGAAAGTGGACGGACGGCTGCGGGAGCTGCACAAACAGCTGAAAAAAGACTGTGAACTGGAATTTGTGACAACGGAGGATGAGATCGGACATAAAACGTATCAGAGGAGTCTTTCTCTTCTGCTGGTAAAAGCGGTGTATCATGTGGGAGGCTACGATAAGATCCGCCATGTGATGCTGCATTTTTCGGCGGGTTCGGGCTTTTTCTATACGGTGGACGGCGATATCACGCTGAATCAGGCGTTTTTGGACGAAGTAAAAGCGTATATGCATGAACAGGTGGAAAAGGCGGTGCCGATTTATAAGCGGAGTGTCGATACGCACGAGGCGAGAGAACGGTTCCGGCTGCATGGCATGACGGATAAAGACCGCTTGTTCCGTTACCGCCGTGTCTCCCGTGTGAATCTGTACAGTCTCGGGGATTTTGAAGACTATTATTATGGATTTATGACGTATGATACGAGTTATCTGAAGTATTTTGATCTCTATTTATACGATGACGGCTTTGTGCTGCAGATGCCGGAGAAAAAGGCGCCGGAGACGGTGCCGGCGGCGAATCTCTCCCCGAAGGTGTTCCAGGTGCAGCGGGAATCGGAGCGCTGGGGCGAGCAGATGGGAATTTCGACGGTTGCGGATCTGAATGAACGCATCACAAAGGGGAATATCCAGCAGATGATGCTGATTGCGGAGGCACTGCAGGAGCAGAAGATTGCGAAGATTGCGGAGCAGATCGCGGAGAAAAAGACGGTGAAGTTTGTGCTGATCGCGGGTCCGTCCTCTTCCGGCAAGACGACGTTCTGCAACCGGCTTTCGATCCAACTCTCGGCGCATGGGCTGACGCCGCATCCGATCAGTCTCGACAATTACTATGTGAACCGTGTGGATACGCCGCGGGATGAGAATGGGGAGTATGATTTTGAGTGCCTGGAGGCGCTGGATATTGATCTGCTGAACCAGGATATGACGAAGCTTCTGAATGGAGAGCGTGTGGAGCTGCCGTATTTTAATTTTAAGACGGGCAAGCGCGAGTACAAGGGGAATTTTATCCAGATGAAGGAGACGGATGTGCTGGTGCTGGAGGGCATCCATGGGCTGAATGAGAAACTGACGTGGTCGCTTCCGGCGGAGAGCAAGTTCCGGATTTATATCAGTGCGCTGACGCAGATTAATGTGGATGAGCACAACCGGATTCCGACGACGGACGGACGTCTGATCCGGCGGATGGTGCGCGACAGCCGGACGCGGGCAACGTCGGCGAAGGAGACGATTGCGATGTGGCCGTCGGTGCGCCGCGGCGAGGATCGGAATATTTTTCCGAACCAGGAGAAGGCGGATGTGATGTTTAATTCGGCGCTGGTGTATGAGCTTTCGGTGCTGAAGCTGTATGCGGAGCCGCTTTTGTTCCAGATTGAGGAGGGGGAGCCGGAGTATCAGGAGGCGAAGCGGCTGCTGAAGTTCCTGGATTATTTTGTCGGGGTGCCGATTGAGGATATTCCGAAAAACTCGATTCTGCGGGAGTTTGTGGGGGGAAGCTGCTTTGATGTGTGAAAGGCTGTTTTGTATGGCTTTGTGGGATCTGCGATTTGGGGATGGACAAGAAAGAGAGTTTGTGGTAAGATTATTAACTGTCTGATGTTCCGTTTTTGACAAAGTAAGATATGTAATCGCGGCTGGCAGGACCGAAAGGGGCCAGGTGAGGAAAGTCCGGGCTTCGCAGGGCAGGGTGCCGGATAACGTCCGGCGGAGGTGACTCCAGGGATAGTGCAACAGAGAGATACCGCCAGGTTTTTCCTGGTAAGGGTGGAAAGGCAGTGTAAGAGACTACCGTTTCTCTGGTAACAGAGAAAGCCATGTAAACCCCATCCGAAGCAAGACCGAATAGAAAACGTATATGGCTGCCCGTCATGTTTTCAGGTGGGTCGCTTAAGGGGACTGGCGACAGTTCCATTGGATAGATGATTACACACGACATAACCCGGCTTATCGTTTTGCTTTGCTTAAGACGGAAATTCAGGCATCTGGATAAAATAAGTACGCCGGGAACGGACACGAGTGGATTGTGTTCGTTCCCGGCGTACTTATTTTATCCGGCCATCCGGCGCAAGCCGCACATTCCCGCGGATCGCTGCATGGTGTGAAAAAATGCATGTCATGAAAGAAAAAATAAAGGAGACAGCAGGATGAAAGTGATATTGGCTTCGGGGTCACCCAGAAGAAGAGAGTTGATGGAGATGTTGGGAATACGGTGTAAGGTTCAGGCTTCAGGGGCGGAAGAAGTTGTGACGTCTGCGGAACCGGAGAAGGTTGTGGAGGAGCTTTCAAGGCTGAAATGTCTGGATGTTGCGGAGATTACCGAAGGGGATGCCGTTGTGATCGGGGCGGATACGGTTGTGGCTTTTGAAGGGGAGATCCTTGGCAAGCCGAAGGGGATAGAACATGCCAGAAGTATGATGCAGCAGTTGCAGGGAAGGGTGCATCAGGTGTATACTGGAGTTACGATTGCGGTAACAGAGGGGGACGCAAAGCGTGTGGTATCGTTCTGTGACCGTACAGATGTAGAGTTTTATGCGATGACAGAGGAGGAGATAAACGGGTATCTTGCTCTTGAGAAAGAGGGGGAGGCTCCTGTGTGGTCGGATAAGGCTGGAGGATACGGAATTCAGACGGTGTTTGGGACAAAGTTTGTGAAAGGAATCCAGGGAGACTATTATAATGTGATGGGACTGCCGGCGTCCCGGGTTTATCATGAGTTGAAAAATCTGGGCGTTCTGGAATAGAGGGAGGTAAGAGAAGATGAAAAAGTTTTCGGAAATTGAATACGTAAGGCCGGACATGGAGGCAGAGCAGGAAAAAGTAAGAGCGTATACGAAGGCGCTCAAAGAGGCAAAATCATATGAGGAGCTGCGCGGACTTTTTATGGAAGAAAAAACGCGCGAGGATGCCTGGACGACAATGGCGGAAGTGGCGCAGGTAAGATATACGGTGGACACCAGAGATTCGTTTTATGAAGGAGAGGTTCAGTTCTGGAATGAGACGATTCCGGCGATCCATCTGCTGATACAAAAGGCAGAGAAGGTGATTCTGGAGTCTCCGTTTATCAAAGAGTTTGCAGAGGAGTTCGGGGAATTCTTTGTGAAGAATATGGAGGTTGGCCAAAAATTAGCGGACGACTGTATCGTGGAGGATCTGATCGAAGAGGCGAATCTGACGCAGCAGTACAGTAAAATTACGGCGAATGCTTCGACGGAATTTAAGGGCGAAACGTGTAATTTTTATGGATTGCTGAAGGCGATGCAGAGTACGGACCGCCAGATGCGGAAAGAGGCGATGACGGCATGGGGAGATTTGTATGAAGAGATTTCCGGGGAGCTGGATGCGCTGTATGACAAGATGGTTCCGCTGCGCGATAAAATTGCGAAGAAGCTGGGATTTTCTTCTTACATTGAATTTATTTACCTGAGCTATGGAAGATACGATTATACGGCGGAGGATGTTGCAAGGTTCCGTGCGCAGGTGAAGGAGAAGATTGTACCGCTCTGCCTGGAGCTTCGGAAGGAGCAGGAGAAACGGCTTGGAGTGGACAGGCTGCATTATTACGATGAGGAGCTGATTTTCCCGGAAGGAAACGCGGTTCCGGAAGGAACGACGGAGGAACTGGTTGCGAAGGCGCAGAAGATGTACCATGAGCTGTCGAAAGAGACGGGTGAGTTCTTTGACTTTATGGTGGAGCATGAGCTGTTTGACCTGGAGACGAAGCCGGGAAAACAGACAGGCGGTTACTGCACATTTCTGAATACGTTCAAGGCGCCGTTCATCTTCTCCAACTTTAATGGTACGAGCGCGGACGTTGATGTTCTGACTCATGAGGCGGGCCATGCATTCGAGGCGTATACGGCGGCAAAACAGATTCCGTTTATGGATATGGTATTCCCGACAAGCGAGGTGGCGGAGATTCACTCGATGACAATGGAGCATTTCGCATACCCCTGGATGAATGCATTCTTTGGAGAGAAAGCAGATGATTACCGTTATGCGCACCTGATGAGCGCGCTGGAAGTGATTCCGTACATGGTATGTGTGGATGAGTTCCAGCATAAGGTATTTGAAAATATCGGCATGACGGCCAAGGAGCGCCGTGCGATCTGGCATCAGTTAGAGCTGACCTATATGCCATGGAGAAATTATGACGGCCACAAGTTCCTCGAGGAGGGCGGTTTCTGGATGCAGAAGCAGCATATCTTTGTGAACCCGTTCTATTATATTGATTATGCGCTGGCACAGATCTGTGCTTTCCAGTTCTTTGAGCGTTCCAAAAAAGAGCCGGAAAAGGCGTGGGACGATTATTACCGTCTCTGCCAGGCAGGCGGAAGCAAGGGATATTTTGCACTGCTGGAGCTGGCAGGACTGAAGAATCCGTTCGTGGATGGAACGGTGGAAGAAGTCGTTGCGGGACTGAAGCCCTATTTAAAACGAAAAGTAAAGTATACGATCCGTCCGGTAAAAGAGGAAGATCTGAAAAAGGTAGCCGAGGTGGAGGCGCTATGCTTCCCGGCTGCCGAGGCGGCAGGTTATGAAGACTTCATGGAGCGGTACAAAACCTGCAAAAACAGCTTTTTTGTGGCGGAAACTGAAGACGGCGAAATCGCAGGCTTCTGCAATGGCTGCTGTGCGGATACCGATTATCTGGCGGATGCACTCTACCATGACGCCACGCTGCACAACCCGGACGGCGATTATCAGATGATTTTCGGACTGGACGTCAATCCGAAGTTCCAGAAACAGGGCATTGGAGAAGCACTGATGCGTCATATGGTAAAAAGCGCAGGAGAGCGTGACAAAAAAGCCGTTGTTCTTACGTGCAAGGATCATATGATTCCATTCTACAAAAGGATCGGATACGAATATATCGAACTTTCCGACTCGACGCATGGCGGTGCAAAATGGCATAAGATGATGTACCGTTTCTAAAAAGAAATGGAAAGCAAAAAGGGCAGAACAGGGAGATACGAAATTTCTCTGTTCTGCCTTATTTTTCAAAAAAACAGGGCTCTTAACGAAGGCTTTTTCTCAGTAACGGAGTAAATTTCAGAAAAAAATACAAAAAAATAGTAAAAAAGCAGTTGACATCTAACGTACGTTAGCATATACTAACAACTGAAATAGAGATGAAACTCATTATCATACACAGGAGGTAATTGACTATGCCTTTAACGATGGCAAATCCAGGCGAATGTTACACAATCAGAAAAGTCGGCGGAAAAGAAGAGACCAGAAGATTTCTTGAAAATCTTGGCTTCGTCGTTGGCGGAAACGTGACAGTCGTATCGGAAATCGACGGCAATCTCATCGTGAATGTGAAAGATTCCAGGGTGGCCGTTGGAAAAGATATGGCAGCCAAAATCCTGATTTGATAGGAAAGAAGGAGAGAAGATGAAGACTTTAAAAGAGACTTCCGTAGGAGAAACCGTTAAAGTTGTAAAACTCAACGGCTCCGGTCCGGTCAAAAGAAGAATCATGGATATGGGAATCACCAAGGGTGTTGACGTATTCGTGCGCAAAGTTGCTCCGCTCGGCGATCCGGTCGAAGTAACCGTCAGAGGATACGAATTATCCTTAAGAAAAGCAGATGCCGAAATGATTGAAGTAGAGTAAATTTTTTTTGCCTGCTTGTTAGCGGATGCTAACAAAAGCAAGCTGTAGCCAATATTGGTAAGGCTTGTGAAGTTATTAAAATCAGTAAAAATCAAAGAAAGAGGGGCATGGAAAAAATGGCAATTAAGATTGCACTCGCAGGAAACCCGAACTGCGGTAAGACAACATTGTTCAATGCACTGACAGGCTCCAACCAGTTCGTAGGAAACTGGCCAGGTGTAACCGTCGAGAAAAAAGAAGGAAAGCTCAAAGGCCACAAAGATGTCACCATCATGGACCTTCCGGGTATCTATTCTTTATCTCCGTATACACTGGAGGAAGTGGTAGCCAGAAATTACCTGATTAATGAAAGACCGGATGCGATCCTGAACATCGTAGATGGTACCAACATTGAGCGTAACCTTTATCTGTCCACACAGATCATGGAACTTGGTATTCCGGTGATCATGGCTGTCAATATGATGGATATTGTTGAAAAGAACGGAGACAAAATACATATCGACAAACTGGCGAAAAAGCTGGGCTGTGAAGTTGTAACCATCTCTGCGCTGAAAGGAACCGGAATCAAAGAAGCTGCTGATAAAGCAGTACAGATCGCACAGAAAAAAGGTGCTGCTGTACCGGTTCACGAGTTTGACAAGGATGTGGAGGCAGTCATCCGCACCGTTGAGAGCAAACTCGGAAGTGATATTGTAAATGAGCAGAAACGCTTCTTTGCAATCAAACTTCTGGAGAAAGATGATAAGATCACAGAGCAGATGAAATCCGTTCCGGATGTATCTGCCGAGATCAAACAGCTGGAAGACAAGTTTGATGATGATACCGAGAGTATTATTACAAACGAGCGTTACGTTTATATTTCCAGCATCATCGGCGACTGTGTCACAAAGAACAAGAAAAACGCCATGACAACATCGGATAAGATCGACCGGATCGTAACTAACCGCTGGCTGGCACTTCCGATCTTCGCGGTTGTTATGTGGGTTGTATATTATGTATCTGTCACAACAGTAGGTACTTTTGTAACGGACTGGACCAACGATGTACTCTTTGGAGAGATCATTCCGCCGGCCATTGAAAATCTGCTGAACGCGATCCACTGCGCTGACTGGCTGCAGGGTCTGATTCTCGATGGTATCGTAGCCGGTGTTGGTGCCGTACTTGGATTCGTACCGCAGATGCTGGTACTGTTCCTGTTCCTGGCATTTCTGGAGTCCTGCGGTTACATGGCGCGTGTTGCATTCATCATGGACCGTATCTTCCGTAAATTTGGACTTTCCGGAAAATCCTTCATTCCGATGCTGATCGGAAGTGGCTGCGGTGTTCCTGGTATCATGGCTTCCCGTACCATCGAGAATGACCGTGACCGTAAAATGACCATCATGACAACAACGTTTGTACCTTGTGGAGCAAAACTTCCAATCATCGCCCTGATCGCAGGCGCCCTGTTTAATGGAGCTTCCTGGGTTGCACCAAGTGCTTACTTCGTTGGTATCGCAGCAATCATCTGCTCCGGTATCATCCTGAAAAAAACAAAACTGTTCGCCGGTGATCCGGCTCCGTTTGTTATGGAGCTTCCGGCTTACCACTGGCCGACGGTAAGCAACGTTCTTCGCAGCATGTGGGAGCGTGGCTGGTCCTTCATCAAAAAAGCCGGTACCATCATCCTGATGTCCACCATCGTTCTGTGGTTCCTGATGAACTTCGGATGGGTTGACGGATCTTTCGGAATGCTGGAAGCCGAGCAGTTAAATGACAGTATCCTGGCTTCCATCGGAAGCGTGATCGCTCCTCTGTTTGCACCTCTTGGATGGGGCGACTGGAAGATGGCTGTTGCAGCTGTTTCCGGACTGATCGCAAAAGAGAACGTTGTTGGTACCTTTGGTATCCTGTTTGGCTTTGGTGAAGTTGCAGAAGACGGTGCCGAGATCTGGGGACAGCTCGCAGGAAGCTTATCTACGGTAGCAGCTTATTCTTTCCTGGTATTCAACCTTCTGTGCGCACCGTGCTTCGCAGCAATGGGTGCAATCAAACGTGAGATGAACAATACCAAATGGTTTTTTACTGCAATCGGATATCAGACACTGCTTGCCTATGTTGTATCCCTGTGCATTTATCAGATCGGTAACCTGTTCATCGGCGGCGGTTTTGGAATCGGAACGGTAGTTGCTGTTCTGCTCATCATTGGATTTGTATATCTGCTGGTAAGACCTTACAAAGAGAGCGCAACTCTGAGCGTTTCCACCAACAAAATGTTCAGCAAATAATTGCTGTGACAGATAGAGAACATGTATCTGATGAAGAGTCCGTATCCGGCATCCGCTGCAGGATGCGGACTCTTTTGAAAAGAAAGGAGTTGTTTCTATGGGAACTTTTATCACACTTGTAGTCGTTGTTGGTCTGGTAGGACTTGCAGTACGCAGTATGATTAAAGATAAAAAAAGTGGCAAGGGAAGCTGTGGTGGTAACTGCGGGCAGTGCAAGGGACATTGCGACTGACAGGACAGGAATCATCATCAGGAGGTAGAACGTATGCCGCAGGAACAGACAAAGCATGAAGCCAGAAATTATCACAGAACACAGATGAAGCGAGAACTGATTATTCAGAAGCTCCGGGAACAGGGATGCAGAATAACCAGACAGAGACGGATTCTGCTCGATATTATCCTGGAAGAGGAGTGCTCCTGCTGTAAAGAAATTTACTATAAAGCTCTGCAGAAAGACAGCAGCATCGGGCCTGCTACGGTGTATCGCATGGTGAATACACTGGAGAGCATCGGTGCAATCAGCCGCAAAAATTTTTACAAGATTGCCTGTGGAGAAGAATGCTTCAAAGATCAGGGCTGTACCGTAGAACTGAGCGATCATACCATCTGCCGCTTAAGCGGAGAGATGTGGATGGACGTGATGAAATCCGGACTGAAGGCAAAGGGCTATATTCAGAATCAGGATATTGAAAATGTGATTGTTTCAGCGGTGGAAGGCTGAAAAACGGGGAAAACGGGTGAAAATTCCTTCCGTTTTCCCTGTTTTAATGAAAATAATTATCAAAAAGAACTGTACGTATTGTCTAACCGAGCAGGTGAGTGCTATACTGTGAACCACAGCGGGGGAAAATGTAAAATTCAGGAAAAATTTATTTTAATAACAGGAGGAAATGTAATATGACAATCAAAGATTTAAAACATCCAGGACTTTTCGCAGCAGGAGTATTATTCGGAACAGCAGGTATCAAAGCACTGTCCAGCAAGGATGCGAAAAAACTTTACACCAACTGCACCGCAGCTGTTCTTCGTGCAAAGAAAGTTGTTATGGATACGGTAACGACCATCCAGGAGAATGCGGAGGACATCTATGCTGACGCAAAACAGATCAACGAAGAGCGTGAAGCAGCAGAAGAGGCAGTAGAGGATGTAGCTGAAGAGACAGCAGAGGAAGCTGTTGAAGCAGAAGCAGAGGATACGGTTGAGGCATAAGCTGTACACAGCAACATCTGATTTACGTCGTATTCATACGGAAAAAACAAAACGCCTGCAGAATTCTCTGCAGGTGTTTTTCTAGGAGGCATAAGATTTGAAATTTTATATTAAACACGAAAGCAGAGGCAGAATCCGAATCCATCTGGCACAGAAGCGCATGTCCTCCGTACAGGCAGAGACACTGCTGTACTATCTGCAGAATCAGAACCAGGTATCTTTCGCGAAGGTATATGACAGAACCGGCGATGCCGTGATCTGTTACGAGGGAGAACGAGCCGCTGTGATTCGGATGATACAGCTCTTCCACTACGAGGAAGTAGAGCTGCCGACCGGACTGCTTGAGAGCTCCGGCAGAGCGTTAAACAACGAATATCAGGAAAAGCTGATCAGCAAAGTGATTTACCACTTTGGAAGAAAATGGCTTCTTCCGGCACCGATCCGTGCCATCTATACTACGGTTGTTTCCGTAAAATATATCTGGAAAGGAATCCAGACACTGGCACAGGGAAAGATCGAAGTTCCGGTTCTTGATGCAACCGCAATCGGTGTTTCGATGCTCCGCGGCGACTATGGAACCGCAGGCTCTGTCATGTTCCTGCTCGGCGTAGGAGAGCTGCTTGAGGAATGGACGCATAAAAAATCCGTCGGAGATCTGGCACGCAGCATGTCGCTGAACGTCGGAAAGGTATGGCTGAAAAAAGACGGCCAGGAAATTCTCGTTCCGTCTGAAAAAATTGTTGCGGGCGACGAGATTGTCGTACATATGGGAAATCTGATTCCATTCGACGGCGAGGTATCCAACGGCGAGGGTATGGTAAACCAGGCTTCTCTGACCGGAGAATCTGTTCCGGTACGCCGTACCTTAGGTTCCGTTGTCTATGCGGGAACGGTTCTTGAGGAGGGCGAGCTTACCATTCTTGTGAAGCAGACCGGCGGATCCAGCCGTTACGAGAAGATTACCGCGATGATCGAAGAGTCCGAGAAACTGAAATCCGGACTGGAGAGCAAGGCAGAGCATCTGGCAGACCGTCTTGTACCGTATTCCCTTGGTGGAACGGCGTTGACGTATCTTCTGACCAGAAATGCAACGAAAGCACTCTCTATTTTGATGGTGGACTTCTCCTGTGCGTTAAAACTTGCCATGCCGATTTCCGTTCTCTCTGCAATCCGCGAGGCAAACCAGCACAAGATCACCGTAAAGGGCGGTAAATTCCTGGAGGCTGTGGCGGAAGCGGATACGATCGTTTTCGATAAGACTGGAACACTGACAAAAGCGCAGCCGACCGTAGCAGAGGTGGTATCCTTCAGCGAAACAAAGAGCACGGATGAGCTTCTGCGCATCGCAGCCTGCCTGGAAGAGCATTTTCCGCATTCCATGGCAAAAGCCGTAGTAGACGCGGCAAAAGAGAAACATCTGGATCACGAGGAGATGCACTCCAAAGTAGAATATATCGTTGCACACGGTATTTCTACAACGATCAATGGCAAAAAAGCGATTATTGGAAGTTATCACTTCGTATTTGAGGATGAGAACAGTATCATTCCGGAAGGAATGGAAGAGAAGTTCCGTCATCTGCCGGAGGAGTATTCTCATCTCTATCTTGCCTTAGAAGGTGTACTTGCAGCAGTTATCTGCATTGAGGATCCGCTTCGTCCGGAGGCGGCCGAAATTATCCGTCAGCTGAAAAAAGCAGGTCTGAAAAAGATCGTCATGATGACCGGAGACAGCGAGCGCACGGCAAAAGCGATCGCGAAGAAGGTCGGCGTGGACGAGTACTATGCTGAGGTACTGCCGGAGGATAAGGCAAACTTTGTGGAGAAAGAAAAAGCAGAGGGACGTAAAGTCATTATGATCGGTGACGGTATTAACGATTCACCGGCACTTTCTGCCGCAGACGTTGGAATCGCCATCAGCGAGGGCGCAGAGATTGCGCGTGAGATCGCGGATATCACCGTTGCCGCAGACGATCTGGCAGAAATTCTGGTGCTTCGTATGCTGAGCAACCGTCTGATGAAACGGATTCATAAGAATTACCGCTTTATCGTTACGTTCAATGCCGGACTGATTCTGCTCGGCGTGGGCGGCATTTTACAGCCAACCACTTCCGCACTGCTTCACAATACATCTACTCTTTACATTGGCTTAAAGAGTATGGGTAACCTGCTGGACGAGCCGGTATAAAAAACAGAACAGAATAGCAACGGGAAAGCCGCTGGAGTCTTCTTCTTAAGATTCCAGCGGCTTTTTAACAAAAGCAGGGAAAGTCTCTGCTTCCATTGCGAATATTCTTTCACCAGCGTGATGTGAAAAAGAAAATGATACAATTTTCTCAAGAAAAGCCGGAAAAATTTGCAGGATATCCTTGACAAAATCCGACAAAAACGGTATGATATACCCAACAGTTAGATGTAGCTAACTAAAGTACAACGGATAAAACCAAAAATCATACGGGATCCCGGTAGAGGGATTCTTTCTTAAAACACAGGAGTTAGAATAAACTAATTTCAAGTAGCATAAGATAACAACAGAAAGGCAGGTAGAGAAGATGAGTGTCGTAATTATCGGTGGAAATGAAAGAATGGTGTGTCAATATACAGATATCTGTAAAGACTATGGATGTAAAGCAAAGGTGTTCCCGAAAGAGCATGGCTCCGTTAAGAAAAAAATCGGGAATCCGGATCTGATGATTCTCTTTACCAACACCGTATCCCACAAAATGGTCATCACTGCTTCCCAGGAAGCAAAGAAAAACAATATTCCGATCGCAAGAATCCATACCAGCAGTGCCACCGCACTTCGCTCGGTATTAGATGAGCACTGCGCAGCAGCAATGTAAGAAGGAGACGTAAAAGGCATGATTGAGAGATTTTTGATCGAACACTGTTCGGCAACGCTGGCTTCCATCAAAGCCGCAAATTTATGTAATATGACATTTTCATCCAAAGAAGAACTGGAAGATCAGATTTCATACTGGAGTGCCTGTCTGGAACCAAAAGGAATTCGCATCTTTGTATTGCGGGAGCATGAGACGAGAGCACTGGTCTATGTGTACCGTGAAGGGCTTCTCCAGAAGGAGCTGGAAAATCCGGAGAATGCAGCGTTTTTAAAATCCTATGGATATGAAAATACAGACATTGCTTATGCACTGAATCGCCTAAAAACCCGGGTGGCAGAGTGTAAAGAAGGATTTCCGCATGAGATCGGTGTGTTTCTCGACTATCCGCTCGGTGATGTGATCGGTTTTATTGAGAACAAAGGCCACAATTATAAATGCAAGGGATGCTGGAAGGTCTATTGCAATGAGTGCGAAACACAGAAAACATTTCAGCGCTATCAGAAATGCAGAAACGTGTATCTGCGTCTCTGGAAGCAGGGAAGAAGCGTTTTACAGCTCACCGTAGCTGTTTAACATAAAATCCTGCATACCATAAAAAGGGCAGTAGGATCGGGGAAAGAAAAATCCCCCGGAATCAGAAAATAAAGAAAGAAGGATTTGAAACATGAGCAAAGTAGCAGTAGTTTATTGGAGTGGAACCGGCAACACAGAAATGATGGCACAGAAAGTAGCAGAGGGAGCAAAAGAGGCAGGCGCAGAAGTTTCTGTTCTGACTTGCGCAGATTTCTCTGCGGATGATGTAGATGCATACGATGCAATCGCTTTCGGATGCCCGGCTATGGGGGCAGAAGAGCTGGAAGATACCGAGTTCGAGCCAATGTTCTCCGCATGTGAATCCAAACTCTCCGGAAAGAAAATCGCTCTGTTTGGCTCCTATGGATGGGGAGACGGCGAGTGGATGCGCACCTGGGAAGAAAGCTGCAAAAATGATGGCGCCGAGCTGGTATGCGACAGCGTGATCTGCGCAGACGCGCCAGATGATGAAGCTGAGGCAGCATGCATTGCACTTGGAAAAGCACTCTGCTAAGCATAAATAAAAAGGAAGAAAAAGCGGCAGCCCTTTTGTCTGGGACTGCCGCTTTTTTTTCGGACAGGGAGAAAGACTCGCTGTCATTTGGCTGTTAAAATTCGGTATCATCCGCATCGGATGGCCGTGACGGTTTTAAAAGAATTCCGTTGATTTCCACTTCATCGGCTGCCTCGATCAGAATATACGGTGTTCCGTCGATCGTACGGGTTTCGATGAGCTGGGCCTTTTCCGGGCTGACTTTGATGATAACATCCGGGGTGCGGATCTCGTAGTTCCGTGTACTGGCCACGTTCGAGGCAACGAAGCTTGCTTTCTCATCCGCAATGGATTCGTACTTCTCGTCGAACTCGTCAAGCTGTTCATTCGGTACGCCGCTGCTGGCGAGCAGACGTTTTACCTCGTGTTTATCGAGCACCACCGGTTCCGGATCGTCTTTCCGTTCTTCAATCATGGTATTTAAGTTCTCCTGAATGGTCATAACAGTAGAAAAATCACAGGCGCAATCGAGAGTTTCTTCTATAATAGACTGAAACGTTTCTTTCTGAGATTTCGCGGAGAGTGGCGCCTGACAGCCCAGGAAGTGGTCGAGAAAGTCCGGCTGATCCATCTCTGCGTTTTTCGTGAAATACAGCAGATTGTGGATATCCGTGTTGCGGTCTGTGAAGGCAGGGAAGAGAAAACCGTTTTCCGGTGCGCCGACCACCCAGTCCTGCACGCGGTTTTCAATCGTGTTGTGGGACACATTGTAGAAGAGTCCCGGTTTGTCAAGCTTTACCGGGCAGATGCTGCAGAGGATAAATTCATAGACGTAATCGGAAGCATCGTCCATATCCAGATTATCCGAAGCGCGTCCCGGTACATCGTAGGCACCATGGATCAGAATAATATAGTAGTTTTCCGGATAGAGATAATCCGCCATCACCTTTTCATAAAATTCATCAATCAGCGCTTCGTCCTTCAGCTCACTGTTGCGGAGTTTTAAGAGAAACTCCTGTGTGCCGCCCTCACTTTCCTGGGAGAGCGGGAACTCCATATTCAGCAGATTCTTTCCGATGGTACCGGAGAGGGTGCTTTTAAAAATCTTAAAATATTTAAACATTTCTTCCTCTTCGAGAGAGAGAAACGCTTCTTTTAATTTTGTCTTAATATTCTTTTCCGCATCCACATAGCATCCGCAGATTCGCGTGATCGCACAGTGGGATGGGGTAAACAGTTTTTTAATTTCAGCAATTTCCTTTTTGTTCATATAAAATGCTCCTTTATCAGCAATTTCGTATCTTAGACAAGTACTTTCTATTATAGACCATAGGGAAGGGAAAAGGCAAGAAAGAAAATGGCGACTATATCTTTTTACACTTTAAATATAATTTCAAAAATCTTGACAGAGGTACCGATTCTGTTATACGATTAGGTCTAATAAAGGGGAGTAATTTAAGTTTGAAAATTTGCGTTTGCAAGTCTTCCGATTATTCAGCTGCTTAAATGGATACGCATGAAATTAAGAAAAAGAGGAGAATGACAGTGGATATAAGTAAAAAATCTGTAAAAAAAATCCGGGAACTTATTGTGTTTACAGCATTTCTTGTGGTCGCGCTGTGGAAGTTTAATGTGGTACTCGATGTGTTGAAAGCAATATGGGGGATCGTATTTCCATTTGTACTTGGCGGAGCGATCGCATTTGTGACCAACGTGCCAATGAGCTTTTTGGAAAAGAAAATTTTTGGAAGGGCAAAAAAAGAAAATAAGATAGTCGAAAAACTGGCAAGACCAATAAGCCTGTTCCTCACGATCGTATTTGCGGTTGGCGTGATTGTACTGGTGATGTTTGGTGTGATTCCGCAGCTTACGCGGACAATAGGAACCCTGATGATGAGTATCGCTGATTTTATTCCGCAGATGCAAAGCTGGATCCGGGAGTTTTCCCATAATAACCAGGAAATCATGAAGCTTGTAGATCAGGTACAGTTTAATCCGGATCAGGCGATCAAGTGGGGGATAAGCCTACTTGGAAATGGTGCAGGAAATATGATGAATATCACAATGTCAGCAGTGGGTTCCATAGTTAGTGGATTGGCAGCCTTTTTTGTTGCATTTTCCTTTGCCTGCTATGTCCTTTTTCAGAAGGAAACGCTGCAGGTGCAGATTCGAAAAGTATTTTTCGCTTTTCTTCCAAAGGAAAAAGCAGATGCTTTTCTTAAAGTCTGCTCTCTGACTTATCGGACATTTGCAAATTTTCTTACAGGTCAGTGTCTGGAAGCCGTGATCCTTGGCTGTATGTTTGTTGTGATATTGAGTATTTTGAGGATGCCATATGCACTTTTGATTGGAGTTTTAATTGCGTTTACGGCATTGATCCCGATTTTCGGAGCCTTCATCGGGTGTGCAGTGGGAAGCTTTTTGATCTTTATGGTAAATCCGAAACAGGCAATTTTATTTATTATAGTATTTCTGGTGCTGCAGCAGATCGAGGGAAATCTGATCTATCCTCATGTTGTGGGTGAGTCTGTAGGGCTTCCGTCGATTTGGGTTCTTGCAGCAGTTACGATCGGCGGAAATCTTATGGGAATTGTAGGTATGCTTGTTTTCATTCCGTTGCTTTCCGTGTTTTATACTATTTTTCGGGAATTCGTATATCTGCATCTGAAAAAAAAGCATATCAAACAGGTGACAAAGACAGAAATAGAAGAAGATACGGCGGAAGAAATGGTAAATAGTGACATATCAGAGGTGAAATGATAGAATCCCGTACTTTGACGGCTGTATGGTGATAAAACGGTTACAAACCCAGTAAATATGGGTATTGTGGCCGTTTTTTTTGTAGATAATTATGCAACCGTCAAATTTCCGGGTGTTTTTATAGCAATCCCGGAAAATAATGCAAAAATTCAGCGCAGCAGAACGTGAATTACTGCGTCACAGATTTTCATGTCTTAGACAAGTACTTCCTATTATAGAGCACTGGGAAGGGAAAAGGCAGGAAAAAAATGGACAATGGATATTACAACTGTCTTGTCACATGATAAAAGTTGTGGTATACTAAGCGCTAAAGTGTTAAAAAAATATCACGATTCAGGGTTCTGAATCGTGATAGTAAAAATAGGAAGGAAACAAAACCAATGGATACCAGAAGAGAAAAGCTGGAAGCATTAAAGAAAGAAAAAAACGCCGTCATCATGGCACACTATTACGTGCCGGATGAAGTGCAGGAAATTGCCGATTACATCGGAGATTCGTATTACTTAAGCGACATGGCGACGAAAGTGGACGCCAGTGTTATCGTTCTCTGCGGCGTTCGTTTCATGGGTGAGAGCGCCAAAATCTTAAACCCGGGCAAAAAAGTACTGCTCCCGGATCTGCATGCCGACTGCCCGATGGCTCACATGGCAGCGATTGAAAAAATCGAGGAAGTCCGGAAAGAGTACCCGGATGTGGCTGTCGTATGCTATGTCAATTCCACCGCGGAATTAAAAAGTCATTCCGACGTCTGTGTCACATCCTCCAATGCAGTAAAAATTGTAAAAGAACTGCCGAACCACGACATCTTCTTTATCCCCGATGAGCATCTTGGTACCTATGTGGCTGAGCAGGTGCCGGAGAAACATATCATCTTAAATGACGGTTTCTGTCACGTACATGCTGCCATCCGTCCGGAAGCTGCAAAGGCTGCAAAGGAAGCGCGTCCGCAGGCAAAGCTTCTCGTTCACCCGGAGTGCAGAAGTGAAGTCGTTGCACTTGCCGATTACGTCGGAAGCACCGCAGGCATCATCAAATATGCCGAGGCAAGTAAAAATACCGAGTTTCTCGTTGCAACCGAGCTTGGCGTTTTCGCAGAGCTGAAAAAGCGCTGCCCGGATAAGAAGTTTTATGCAGTGGGAAATACGCAGATCTGCCCAAATATGAAAAAAGTAACATTGGACAAATTAATAGAAGCACTGGAAAACGAGGAGAATGAAGTTCTGTTAAGCGAACAGGAAATTTCAGACGCACATGCGCCGCTGTTAAGAATGCTCGAGCTTGCAAAGTAACAAAATGAGCAGAACGCAGAAGCGGAAAAGAGGAAATGAAATGAAAAAGTATTATGATGCAGTGATTGTAGGATGCGGTGTGGCAGGATGTTTTGCGGCACTTCATCTGCCCCAGGAAGCCGATATTCTGATGATAACAAAAGCAGATACCGAGGACAGCGACTCCTTCCTCGCACAGGGCGGTATCTGTGTTCTGAAAAACGAAGACGATTACGATGCGTTCTATGAGGATACGATGCATGCCGGCCACTATGAAAATACGCCGGAATCCGTCGACATTATGATCCGTTCTTCCCGGAATGTCATCAATCAGCTTATCGCCTGGGGTGTGGATTTCCGCCGCGATGAAAACGGGGAACTCTGCTATACGAAAGAAGGCGCACATTCTACCAATCGCATCTTGTTCCACGACGATGTAACCGGAAAGGAGATTACGAGCAAGCTTCTCGCGCAGGTAAAAAAGCTGCCGAACGTGACGCTTCTTGCGCACACGGAAATGTGTGATATTCTTTCCTGCAAAAATGTCTGCGAGGGTGTTTTGATCCGGGATGAAGAAGGAAAGCTGATTCCGGTTTATGCCAGGGATGTGATCTGGGCATGCGGTGGCATCGGCGGAATTTACGATAATTCCACGAACTTCCCGCATCTGACCGGAGATGCACTTGCAATTGCAATCCACAGGAACGTAGCACTGAAAAATGTCAATTACGTACAGATTCATCCAACAACGCTGTATTCCCAAAAGAAAGGCCGCCGTTTTCTGATTTCCGAATCTGTCCGCGGAGAGGGCGCTGTTTTGCTCGATAAAAACGGTGAGCGTTTCACCAATGAGTTGCAGCCGCGTGACGTGGTATCCCGTGAGATTCACCGCCAGATGGAAAAGGATCACACGAAGCACGTATGGCTTTCCCTGAAAACGATTCCGCTTGATGTAAAAGAACGGTTCCCGAATATTTACCAGAAATGCCTGGAAGAGGGATATGATATCACGAAAGAACCGATTCCGGTTGTACCGGCACAGCATTACTTTATGGGCGGCGTCAAGGTAGACAGCAATAGCGAAACGACGATGGATCATCTGTACGCAGCAGGTGAGACGAGCTGCAACGGCGTGCACGGTGCAAACCGTCTGGCAAGCAATTCTCTGCTGGAGAGCCTTGTATTCGCAGAACGCGCGGCAAAGAAGATGGCTGCCGAATGGGCCGCAGAGGGTCTTACAGAGAACGCAGACCGCAAAGAAACGGCAACGGAGCCGAAGGAAGATGAATGGAAGCTCCTTGCAAAACGGTACGATATTAGAAAAGAAGATTACCAGAATATGGAAGAATATGCAGAACGCTGCAAAGAGAGCATCTGGGATGCGATCAGAAAGGAAGATGAATATGAATCCAATCACAAGAACACTAAATGTGGATAATCTGCTGCTTTTGGCACTGCAGGAAGATATCTCCAGTGAAGATGTAACCACGAATGCTGTCATGCCAGAAGCCTGCCAGGGAACGGTACAGCTTCTCTGCAAACAGGACGGCGTCATTGCCGGTATGGAAGTATTTGCAAGAGTATTTACTCTGCTCGATGAGAAAACCGAGATTATTCCGTATGTGAAAGACGGCGATGAAGTCAAAAAAGGCGATCTGCTCGCAACCGTAAACGGCGATATCCGTGTTCTGCTGTCCGGTGAGAGAACCGCGCTCAATTATCTGCAGCGGATGAGCGGAATCGCAACGTATACGAGAAGCGTTGCGAAGCTGCTCGAAGGTTCCAAAACGACCCTTCTCGATACCAGAAAAACGACCCCGAATATGCGTATTTTTGAAAAATATGCAGTCAAAATCGGTGGCGGCCAGAATCACCGCTACAATCTGTCCGATGGCGTTCTGTTAAAGGACAACCATATTGGAGCTGCAGGCAGTGTCACAAAAGCGATCGAGATGGCACGCGATTATGCTCCGTTTGTGCGCAAGATTGAAGTCGAGTGCGAAAATATTGATATGGTCCGCGAAGCAGCAGATGCAGGTGCCGACATTATCATGCTCGACAATATGACTCCGGCGCAGATGAAAGAGGCGGTAGCCGTCATCAACGGCAGAGCAAAAACCGAGTGCTCCGGAAATGTGACAAAAGAAAATATCGCCACGATCCTCGACACCGGCGTAGACTATGTTTCCAGCGGTGCACTGACGCATTCTGCACCGATTCTTGATGTATCATTGAAAAATCTGCATCCAGTAGAATAAGTATAAAAATAGGAATCATTTCCTTATAGATATAAAAATCGCGAAATAAAAAAGCTTCTGTTCCTCCCGGAAAAAGGGAAGAACAGAAGCTTTTTTAAACAGGAAACTTCGTTGAATTTTCTTATAAAAAATTCTCCGGGTTTAGATTCCTTTCTGAAACAGGAGAAAGGAATATCCGATCGGAATCAAAACCAGCGCTGCGATCGTGAGAAATAAAATCCATTCAAGCTGCAGAAAGCTGTTTACGATCATGGCAACGCCGCCGATGATCCAAACCCAGCCGGCGAGGCGGTGAGTGCGGTTCCAGTTTTCCTGACTGTGAAGGGTCCATGGAACCTTGATGCCGGTTGTGTAGTTCTGTTTGCATTTTGGCATGTAATTGCCGATGAGAATAAAGAGAAGGCCGACAATCCCATTGCTAACAAAACCGATATCAACTGCGATGCCGACTGCGTTTGCGTAGATGGAGCAGCAGATTATCAGGGAGGTTACAGGTATGATCCACAGAACAAGACGGATCATCTTCGGGCCGATGTTCTGCCGCTTCGGATCAGAAAAAGTGAGAACAGCGGTAAAAATCTGCAGAGCGGCAAGAAACAGAGGAATACCGATCACTGCCATCGTTTTGCTGCTCCAGCCGTTTGGAACATTGTTTGTGCCAAAATGGGTGGCAATGGTGTCCGGCATGCGATTCCAGAGCAGAAGTCCGATCACCATCGGAAAAAGAGAAATGAGTGTTGTCAGAATCAGTGTTGTTTTATATTTTTTCCACATCAGAAGTGCCTCCTTTGAGCTCTGAAATCCAGAGCATGATTTCTTCCAGGACGGAAGTGTTGAGTTCATAATAAATAAAATTTTTCTCCCGGGATTCCAGCACAAGATCTGCTTTTTTCAGAATACCGAGATGGTAGGAGATGGTTGCACCTGCCATATCAAAGTGCGATCCGATCTCCCCGGCAGAAAGTCTTTCGTTTTTCAGAAGCTCCAGAATCCTTCGCCGGACAGGATCGGAGAGAGCTTTAAACGTTTCTGCGAATGCCATGGAAACCTCCTTTCCGGCAGTATGAATGCAAATTAATTAGAAATTCATCTAAATACTTTTTATCACATGGAAAGCGAAAAGTCAATAAGCATTTCGAAAAAAATCTAAATAGTTTTATTGTTGATTTTGAGTTGCCATTTTCTGTAGAATACGCTACGATAAGGGAAAAGTTGTAGAAAAAGGGGGACAAAAACATGAAAAAACACCTGTCCGTGCGCTACGGCACGATTCAAGGCTGCTACTGGATGGGATACGCGGCACTGATGGGGTATGCCAGCGTCTATCTTCTTGAAAAAGGCTTCACAAACACACAAATCGGCCTTCTGACGGCAGTTGGCTGTATCGTGTCAGCGGTTCTGCAGCCTGCGCTGGCATCCTACGCAGATCGGCCGGAAAGCCCGTCCGTACGAACAATGCTCCTTGGAGCGAACCTGATTCAGCTTGTTCTTATCATTTCCCTTGCTGCAACGGCAGAAAGCAGTTCTATGGTGGTAAGGACACTGCTGTACGGCGCAAGCATTACGATGCTGATGCTGATGATTCCGTTCGTTAATTCTCTTGGTATGGAGACGATCCGCCAGGGAGAGGAACTTGATTACGGAATCGGGCGCGGCATGGGTTCCGTTGCATATGCGATTGCATCATGGCTGCTCGGCCGGCTGACCGCATCCTTTGGAGCAGACATGATTCCGATCTGGGATATCGCACTGACCATTCTTTTCCTCATCTGTGTATTTCGCTTTCCGTTTAAAAAGGACAGGAAAAAAGCAGAAGCAGAAAAAGAAGAGACAGGAGCAGCCGGTCCGGTCGATTTTCTGAAACGGTATCCGTCTTTCGTGGTAGTACTGCTTGGCTGCATTCTGATCTTTATGTCACATAGCCTGATTAACAGCTTCAATTATCAGATTGCAATGGCAAAAGGTGGTGGCAGCGGTGAGATGGGAAATGCGATGACCATCTCTGCAGTTTCCGAGCTGCCAACGATGTTTCTGTTCGGCTATCTGCTGAAAAAGAAGAGCAGTGTTTTCTGGTTCCGCCTCTCCGGACTGTTTTTTGTCCTGAAAAGCATAGGAACCTTCCTGGCCTTTAATATTCCGACATACTACGCTGTTCAGCCGTTCCAGATGTTCGGCTGGGCGCTGATCAACGTCGCCTGCGTCTATTACGTGGACGGCATCATGGAGCCGCAGGATTCGATTAAAGGACAGGCATATATGGCGATGACCATCACCGCAGGAAATGTAATGAGCTCCCTGTTTGGCGGCTGGCTTATCGATGCAGCCGGTGTTGGCGCGATGCTGATCTGCGCATCTCTTGCGGCCTTCATCGGCTGGCTGATTGTGTGCCTCGGTTCGAAAGAAGCAAAAACTGCATAGGAAAGATAAAAGAAAGCGCCCGAAACCGAACGTGGTTCCGGGCGCTTTGCCGTACAGCTCTTATTTATTTCTGTTTCCTGTATACTTCTCATCACAGTATTTGCAACGGTAAACCTCTTTTTCCGGGTCAGCCAGGATAAAGACATGTTTTAATCCCTGCTCAATAGAGGTGATACAGCGCGGGTTTTTACATTTAATCACATCAACCACCTGTTTCGGCAGATGAAGTTCTTTTTTCTCCGTAATCTCGCCGTCTTTAATGACATTGACAGTGATATTGTGATCGATAAAGCCTAAGATGTCAAGATCCATCTTATCAACCGAACACTCAACTTTCAGAATGTCCTTTTTTCCCATTTTTTCACTTTTGGCATTTTTAATAATGGCTACGGTACAGTCCAGCTTGTCCAGTCCCAGATCATGGTAAATGGTCATAGCCTTTCCTGCTTTAATATGGTCGAGCACGAAGCCCTCTTCAATACGTCCTACGTTCAGCATAGCGAAAGATGCTCCTTTCTTAATCGACTTTGATGTTCAGCAGCGTCAGAATCAGGGCCATACGTGCATAAACACCGTACTGAACCTGTTTAAAGTAAGCAGCGCGCGGGTCATTATCCACGTCAACGGAGATCTCATTGACACGCGGCAGCGGATGCAGAACCAGCATTTCCGGAGAAGCAAGATCCATTTTGGACTGATCCAGAATATAGAAATCCTTCATGCGGATGTAATCATCCTCGTTGAAGAAACGTTCTTTCTGGACACGGGTCATATAAAGAACATCCAGCTTCGGGAGAACATCTTCCATTTTAATAACTTCCTCAAATGGAACATTGTTCGCCCGCAGCACATCATCACGGATGTAATCCGGGAGACGAAGCTCCTCCGGGGAGATTAATACAATTTTAATGCCGGTATAACGAACCAGCGCTTCAATCAGGGAATGAACCGTTCTGCCGAATTTAAGATCACCGCAGAAGCCGATGGTAAGATTGTTCAGGCGACCCTTTAAAGAACGGATGGTAAGAAGATCGGTAAGAGTCTGCGTCGGATGCTGATGTCCGCCATCACCTGCGTTGATCACAGGAATACGGGAGTACATCGATGCAACGAGCGGAGCGCCTTCTTTCGGATGACGCATGGCACAAATATTTGCAAAGCAGGATACCACGCGGATGGTGTCGGCTACGCTTTCACCTTTGGAAGCGGAAGAAGAATTGGCAGAAGAAAAACCAAGAACAGTACCGCCAAGATTCATCATGGCAGCCTCAAAGCTGAGACGGGTGCGTGTGCTTGGTTCATAAAATAAAGTAGCAAGTCTTTTGCCATCGCAGGCATGTGCATATTTCTCCGGGTTCTTTTCAATATCGTTCGCCAGATCCATTAACTGATCCAGTTCTTCGACCGAGAAATCAAGGGGACTCATTAAGTGTCGCATATATTACCTCCTATGAAGATCCTTATTTTTGTTACCGTTCACAGGTTCCCTGCGAACGGTAACATTCGCAGCCCTCATTTAAAGTTTTGCTTCGCAAAAGGAGGGCTGCTCACGCCTGAATCACTTTCTTACGCAGCGAAACAGCAGGTGTTTCCCTGCTGAGTGAACAGTAACTTATTTTTTCTGTGTTCCACCTTAACACAAAAACAGGATAAATGCAAGATAAAAAATGGTAGGAAAAAGGTCGAAAAGCAGAGTAATATGAAATGTGAAAAAATAAAGTGAAATAGCAGTCAAAAAGGAAAAAGATTGTACAAAAGCCGAATTTCGGAAGATCTTTTCTTGTAAATTAAACGGAGATGGAGTAAAATATTGATATCTGCAACAAATGTAGAGTATCAGGAGGACCAGATATGCTAGACTTAGGAAAAATCCGCGACGAGATCGATGCCACCGATGACGAGATCGTCCGCCTGTTCCAGCACCGGATGGCGCTGACGGCGGAGGTTGCGCAGTACAAGATAGAGACAGGAAAAGCCGTTTTCGATGCAGAACGTGAGCGCCAGAAGCTGGAAAAGCTGACAGGCGAGGGAACAAATGCATTCAATACAAAAGGCATCCAGGAGCTGTTCCAGCAGATCATGTCGATCAGCCGGAAACGCCAGTATCAGTTGCTGACCGAGAACGGCGGCGAGGAGATGACCGATTACACACAGGTTGACCACCTCCCGACGCACGGCAGAAGAGTTGTCTTCCAGGGTGTGGAGGGCGCCTATAGCTTCGGTGCCATGAAAGAATTTTTCGATGATACGATCACCAGTTTCCACGTAGACACCTGGAAAGAGGCGATGGAGGCGATCACAAAGGGCGAGGCTGATTACGCTGTGCTTCCGATCGAGAACTCCACCGCAGGCATCGTATCCGACATTTACGATCTTCTCGTGGAATACCCGCACTACATCGTCGGCGAGCAGGAGCTGCCGGTCGAGCATGTGCTGATGGCACTGCCGGGTGCGAAAGTTGAGGACATCCGTACCGTGATTTCCCACCCGCAGGCACTGGCCCAGTGCCGCCGTTTTCTCGATTCCAATGAAAACTGGAAAACAGAGGAACGACTGAATACGGCCGCCGCTGCAAAAGAAGTATCTGAGAGCGGGGATTTGACGATGGCAGCCGTCGGAAGCCCATATGCAGCAGAACACTTCGGACTGCAGATCTTAAAAGAAGGCATTTTTGACACCCGGGGCAATACGACACGCTTTGTTATTATTTCCGGTCAGAAACGCTTTGTAAAGGATGCACAGAAAATCAGCGTATGCATGGAACTGCCGCATCAAAGCGGTTCTCTTTACAATGCACTGGCACATTTTATTTACAACGATCTGAACATGACCAAAATCGAGTCCCGCCCGATTCCGCAGCGGAAATGGGAGTACCGTTTCTTCGTGGATTTCGAGGGGAACTTAAGCGATCCGGCAGTCAAAAACGCACTGCGCGGATTGCAGGCAGAATCCGCGAAATTCCGGATTTTCGGAAATTATTAATCCAGAAGAGAGGGCCGTACCAAGCGGCCTTTTCGCATAAATAAAATGAAAAATGACAGGAAGGAAGAGACAAAAAGATGATTAGAATAGAAGAATGTATCCTCTACCGCGATTTCGCAGAGGGAGAGGTACTGCGCGATATGACGATACTGGTGGAGACCTACAAAAAACTGGTCAATGCTCAGATTTCCTTAAAGGACCGCCGGTTCCGTGAGAATATGAGCGCATATGAGCCGCAGTTTTACGAGGCACTGAACCGCCTTGTCGAGATGGCAAACCGCTACGGCTTCTCCGGAAATCTCTGGCATGATTATCTGACGTATCTGCTGGTAAACAAAGAAAATGCATTCTCTACCTCGTGCGAGATTGTCGGAAAAGTAGAGGGAAGCATCAACCAGATGGCAAAACACGACTTTGTCCGTTTCAAAGAACTGTTTGATTTTGATATCTGTGTTTTTGATGAAATTTTTGAGTCCGGCGATGCCTCTGTCATCAGTTCCTATGAGAACACGGACAGTCCAAATAAACTGTTCAACAAAGAAGTCCGGGATCGTATCTGTGAGCTGGCCATCCGTCTGGCAAAGGCTGCATCCGCAGATGAATTTATGGCTGATATGGTTCAGTTTTACAAAGATTTCGGAGTGGGAAAACTGGGACTTCACAAGGCATTTCGTATTGCGCATACAGGAGAGAACGTTGAGATTATCCCGATTACCAACATTCCGGATGTGCGCCTTTCTGATCTTGTCGGCTACGAAATTCCAAAGCAGAAGCTGATCGACAACACGAAAGCGTTTGTCGAGGGCAAGAAAGCAAACAACTGTCTGCTTTTTGGCGATGCCGGAACCGGAAAATCCTCCAGCATCAAGGGCATCCTGAATGAATATTACGATCAGGGACTTCGTATGATCGAGGTTTACAAGCATCAGTTTCAGGATTTGAATGAGCTGATTGCACAGATCAAAAACAGAAATTATAAATTCATTATTTACATGGATGACCTTTCCTTTGAAGAGTTTGAGATTGAGTACAAATACCTGAAAGCTGTCATTGAGGGAGGCCTGGAAAAACGTCCGGACAATATTCTTATTTATGCAACCTCCAATCGTCGCCATCTGATTAAAGAGGATTACAGTGATAAAGAAGGAACAAGACAGGATATGCATACTTCCGACACCGTACAGGAGAAACTATCCTTGGTATACCGTTTCGGCGTCAGCATCTATTTTGGTGCACCGGATAAGAAAGAATTCCAGAAGATTGTTTCCACACTGGCCGAACGATACGGCGTGACGCTGCGTGAGGAAGAGCTTTTGGCAGAAGCGAACAAATGGGAACTGTCCCACGGCGGTCTGTCCGGCCGTACCGCACAGCAGTTTATCGATTATCTGCTCGGAAAACAGTAAAAAGAAAAAGGTCAAAAAGTCCGCTTGGTATTGGGAGCGGGCTTTTTGGGATATCCTTTGAAAAAGAAGGAGGAAAAGCATATATGCAGTATTCCACATTTGCTGCCATTGATATCGGCAGCTACGACGTCATTCTGGAGATTTTCGAGATCTCCAAAAAGCAGGGTATCCGAAGCGTGGATAAGATCTGCCATCGGATGGAGCTTGGAAAAGATACGTACACGCTGGGAAAAATTCGCCCGGAAATGGAAGAAGAGCTGTGCCGTGTACTCGCAGATTTTGTGCGGATTATGGAAGGCTATCGCGTGGACGATTACCGTGCAGCGGCATCCAGTGCGATCAGTGAGGCGTCGAACAGTCTCTATGTCCTTGGAAAAATTCATCAGTTGACCGGTCTTTCTGTCACGGTTCTCTCCAACTCGGAGCAGCGTTTTCTTAGCTATAAAGCGCTCGCGGCGATGGAGGACAATTTTAACAAGATCATTGAAAAGGGAACTGCGATTCTCGATCTTGACGGTGGCAGTTTTCAGATTTCCCTGTTCGACAAGGATGCACTTGTCACAACACAGAACATCCGCATGGGAAGTCTTCGCATCCGCGAGCGTCTTGCCGGAATTCAGAGTGAGACGGAACATTACGAAGAGATGGTCGAGGAGCTGATCTGGAACGAAGTATCAAGCTTTAAAAAGATGTATCTGAAAGACCGCAAAATTGAAAACATTATGCTGATCGGCGATGTTTTCACCGACAGTGTTTATCAGAACATTGAAGAAAAAACGACAAAAATCATTTCCCGCGAAAACTTTAATACCTGGTATGAGAAAATTATCCGCCAGTCACCGATGGAGCTCGCCGTAAAACTTGGTATTCCGCTGGAAAACGCTTCACTGATGTATCCGTCTGCTGTGATTTATAAATGTCTGATTGATATGATGGGTGCGGAGCATATTTGGATTCCGGGCGTGCATATGACACGTGGTATTGCATACGAGTATGCGGAGCAGATGAAACTGCTGAAAGGCGGTCATAATTTCGAAAATGATATTCTGATGGCGGCAAAAAATATCGGAAAACGGTACGCAGTGAACCGTCCGCATGTCCAGAACCTGGAGATGACAGCGCTTGCCATGTTTGATGCGACGAAAAAGATGCACGGTATGAAAGAGCGCGAACGGCTGCTTCTCCAGATGGCAGTGATGCTGCATGACGTTGGAAAATACATCAGTTTCAATAATGTGGCGGATTCTTCCTATAATATTATCATGTCAAATGAAATCATCGGATTGTCGCACATTGAGCGTGAGATGGTGGCATTGATTGCAAGATACAACACGGTTACGCTCCCGTCCTACGATGAGCTGGTGATGGAATCGTCCTTGAGTGCCGAGCAGTATCTGACAGTATCCGAACTGACCGCAATCGTCCGTCTGGCGAATGCGCTCGACCGGAGTCATTTGCAGAAGATTCAGGCGATCCGCGCCACATTAAAGGAGCGCGAGCTGCAGCTTTCGCTCACGGTCAACCGCGATTTTACCCTTGAGCAAGGTTTGTGCCAGCAAAAATTAGATTTCTTCAATGAGGTATTCAGCATACAGCCGGTCATCAAACTGAAACGGCAGATGTAAAAGGAGGCGAAGAAAGATGGATATTGCACCATATAAGAAACCGGAATATTTCCGCAACCGGGAGTTGAGCTGGGTCAGCTTCGACGAGCGTGTTTTAAACGAGGCGCGGGATAAGAGTATTCCGCTGTTTGAACGTCTGAAATTTATCAGCATTACCTCCTCCAATCTGGATGAGTTTTATATGGTCCGTGTGGCTTCACTAAAAGACCAGGTGCATGCAAACTATACGAAAAAGGATCTGTCCGGCATGGATGCGAAGGAGCAGCTTGCCGGGATCAGCAAACGGACACACGAGCTGGTGCAGCTGCAGTACAATACGTACAATCGCTCGGCGGTTCCGTCTCTGGAGCACGTTGGCCTTACGATTATCAGCGAGCACGAGAAGCTGACGAAGGAGCAGGCGGAGTATGTGGATTCCTATTTTGAGGAGAACATTTACCCGGTTCTGACCCCGATGGCCATGGATTCGGCCCGCCCGTTCCCATTGATCCGGAACAAAACATTGAATATCGGTGCACTGGTGCAGAAGAAAGAGGATTCGCTTCTGAGCCGTGCGGAGGATAAGAAAGAGAAGAAAGGCAAGGAGAAGGAAAAAGAGAAAGAACTGGAATTTGCGACGGTTCAGGTTCCTTCGGTACTGCCGCGTTTTATTCTGCTTCCGCAGGATGAAAAGACGGGACAGCGGTATGTGATTCTTCTGGAGGAGATCATCGAGCGGAACATTGGAAAGCTGTTCTTAAGCTACGATGTGGTCTGTGCGCATCCGTACCGTGTTATGCGAAATGCAGATCTTTCGATCGATGAGGATGAGGCTTCGGACCTGTTAAAAGAGATCCAGAAGCAGCTTAAAAAACGTCAGTGGGGCGAAGTGATCCGTCTGGAAGTGGAAGATAAGATGGATAAGCGGCTCCTGAAGATGCTGGAAAAAGAGTTTGACATCGATGAAGACGACCTGTTCCGGATTCCGGGACCGCTCGATCTGACGTTTTTAATGAAAATGTATGGGCTCGACGGCTTTGATGAGTATAAAATTCCAAAATACATTCCAGCAGCAGTTCCGGCGCTGATGAATGAGGATGACATTTTTACAAACATCCGAAAAGGAGACATCTTACTGCATCATCCTTATATGACGTTTGATCCGGTCGTGCAATTTGTACAACAAGCAGCAAAGGATCCGGATGTACTGGCAATCAAACAGACGCTGTACCGTGTGAGCGGCAATTCTCCGATTATTGCAGCACTGGCTCAGGCGGCGGAAAATGGCAAACAGGTTTCCGTACTGGTGGAATTAAAGGCACGGTTTGACGAAGAAAACAATATTGTCTGGGCGAAGATGCTGGAAAAGGCGGGATGCCATGTAATTTATGGTCTTCTGGGACTGAAAACACACAGTAAGATCACACTGGTGGTTCGGCGCGAGGAGACAGGCATTCGCAGATATGTACATCTTGGCACGGGAAACTATAACGATTCTACGGCAAAGCTGTATACGGACTGTGGCCTGCTGACATGCAATGCAAAGATCGGTGAGGACGCAACAGCAGTATTTAACATGCTTTCGGGCTATTCGGAGCCGGATCGCTGGAACAAACTGATTGTTGCACCGCTCTGGATGAAGGACCGGTTCCTGCATCTGATTGCGATGGAAGAGGAGCACGCAAAGAAGGGACAGAAAGCGCATATTATTGCGAAGATGAACTCGTTATGCGACCGCGATATTATTGCGGCGCTTTACAGTGCTTCGGCAGCCGGAGTAAAGATTGACCTGATTATCCGGGGAATCTGTTGCCTGAAGGTTGGAATCCCGGGTGTCAGCGAGAATATTACCGTTCGCTCGATTGTCGGCAATTTCCTGGAACATGCGCGGATTTTCTACTTCTACAGTGGTGGAAATGAAGAGGTGTTTATGGGAAGCGCGGACTGGATGCCGCGAAATCTGGAAAAACGGGTGGAGATCGTGTTCCCGGTTGAGGATGAGCAGATCAAGAAAGAAGTAATGCATATTCTTGATATCCAGATGAAGGATAATGTGAAAGCCAGTATTTTACAGGCAGACGGAACGTATACAAAGCCGGATAAGCGCGGAAAGATGCTGGTGAATTCACAGGAGTATTTCTGCAGGGAGGCAACGGAAAGAGCGGAAAAACCGAAAGAACAGGAAAACAGCAGGGTGTTTGTGCCGGCGGAACCGGTGGAATAGGTTTGGACGGACGCCCCGTAACGCACACAAGGGTGATGCGCGGTTTCGGGAGCTAGTAATTCTAAGGCTCTGTCATTTTGCTAAAACCATGCGCCAAAAATCAAAACTCGCTGTCGCTCAGACAGTTGATTTTTGGCGCATAACGCAAAATGCCAGAACCTAAGAATTACACGCTCCCTGCAAATGCGCATCACCCTTGTGTGCGTTACGGGGCTGTGTGAAGGACGGACACGGATGTGGGAGCGGGAGCGCCCACTGCGTTGACATGAAAGAAGAATATGGTATGTTGTGATGAGAAAGAGCTGCAGCTTTGAGAGTTGCGGCGTTTTTTTTGTGTCAAAAATAATCTGTTGGGTATTGGGAAAAGGAATGGCTATTCAGAATTTGTTTTGAAAATTGGTTTTGCGGGTGATTTTCGGGGATTTTACAAAGAGTGATCTGGAAGAGTGGCTGGAAAAGAAGGGGATGGAGGTAAGGGAAAATGTGGACATTTTTTGTAAAGTAACCGGTTATTTTATTAACGGATATTTTACAAAGCGGTGGTAGTGGGCTTTACGGAAGGAAAGGTATAATGAATCTCGACAAGACGAGGAGGAAGAAAAACGAATGTCAAATATTGTGTTGAAGAATGTCTGTAAATCTTATGATAAGGAACATTATGCGGTTCAGGATTTTTCGCTTGAAATACCGGATCGGGAGTTTGTGATTTTTGTTGGACCTTCCGGCTGCGGAAAATCGACGACGCTTCGGATGATTGCCGGTCTTGAGGAGATTACGAGCGGGGAGCTCTGGATTGATGGACAGCTTTGTAATTATGTAGAAGCAAAGGATCGCGATCTTTCGATGGTGTTTCAGAACTACGCGCTTTATCCGAATATGACGGTATATGAAAACATGGCGTTTTCTCTGAAAATCCGGAAACAGCCCAAGGATGAAGTTGATAAAAAGGTACATGAGGCAGCTAAAATGCTTGGAATTGAGCATTTACTTGACCGGAGACCGGCAGCACTTTCCGGCGGTCAGAAACAAAGAGTTGCGATTGGAAGTGCAATTATGAGACGGCCGAAAGCATTTTTAATGGATGAGCCGCTTTCGAACCTAGATGCGAAGCTGCGGGCACAGATGCGGGTGGAGCTGGCAAAATTACATAAGGAACTGAAAACGACGGTGATTTATGTTACACATGATCAGACGGAGGCGATGACGCTTGGTACAAAAATTATTGTTATGAAAGACGGTGTTGTGCAGCAGGCGGATACACCGGAGCGGATTTACCGCCATCCGGCAAACAAATTTGTGGCTGGTTTTATCGGAGCTCCGAGTATGAATTTTATGGAAACGATGGTGATGGAAAGAAACGGAGCGGTTTATCTGGAGGCAGACGGAGGAGTTACCCTTCGTGCAAAAGGAGAGAACGAAATGGTGCTTCGCCGCGCTTATCTCGGAAAAATGGTGATCTTAGGTCTGAGACCGGAGGATTTACAGGACGAAACAACCGCTTCCGCACATCGGATCTGTTACGAAGAGAATCAGTTGAAGGCATTTGTTGACCTGCGGGAGATGATCGGTGCAGAAGCGTATCTGCATATGAATACCGGAAAAAATCTGATTACAGCAAGAGTGCCTTCCGAGGTGCCGGTTACTGCAAAGGAAAGCATTACATTGTATGCAGATATGGAAAAAGCACAGATCTTTGATCCGTTTACAGAAGAAAATATTTTATCTCGGCCGGTTGAAAAAGAAGAACGTGCAACAGCATAAGAAGGAGCAGAAAGTGAAAAAAGTAATCGAAAAGTGTAAAAGAGCAGAAGTTTATATGTATCTGATCCCGAGTATGGTGATCTTTAGCATCTTTCTGTTTTATCCGTTTTTTAAAACCATTTATCTGAGCCTGTATAAGACAAACAAGCTTGGAGAAGCGAAATTGTATGTGGGACTGGATAACTATAAAAGCTTATTATCGAATCCATCCTTTTACAACAGTCTCTGGGTTACACTGGAATTTGTGGCGATTGTTGTAGTCGGAAGTATGGCGCTTGGCCTTCTGGGAGCAGTTCTTTGCAGCAAGGCTTTCCCGGGAATCCGGGTATTCAGTACTTCCTATGCACTCCCAATGGCAGTAGCATCGAGCTCAGGCGCCATGATTTTCAAGATTATTTTAAATCCCACGATCGGTATCGTAAACAAATTGCTGCATGTGAGCATTAACTGGGTCAGTGATCCGAAATATGCGCTGATCTGTGTGGCTGTCCTTACGGCATGGCTGAACAGTGGCATCAATTTCCTGTATTTTTCGGCGGGACTTGGAAACATTGATGATTCGATTTATGAGCGTGCTTCTGTAGATGGAGCGAATGCAGTACAGAAATTTTTTAAGCTGACACTGCCGGGGCTTTCTCCGATCATGTTCTACACACTGGTTGTTAACATTATTCAGGCATTCCAGTCATTCGGACAGGTGAAAATCCTGACACAGGGAGGACCGGGAGAATCCACGAACCTGATTGTATATTCGATATACCGTGATGCGTTTTTTAATTACCGGTTTGGAAGCGCAGCCGCACAGTCCGTTGTTTTGTTTCTGATTGTCATGGCGCTTACCCTGGTTATGTTCCGCGTGGAAAAGAGAGGAGTAAAATACTGATGTCTACAATAGCAACTACGATTGCCGGACCAAAAACTTATTCTGCAGAGGAGCTGCAGGCACTGCATCTGGCAATGAATGCAAAAGCAAAAAGAAAGAAAATGCTTCAGAAAACAGCGTTGGTTACCATGAACCTGATCGTTTGTCTGTTTATGCTGTTTCCGCTGCTTTATACCATCAGTGTAGCGTTTATGCCGTCCGGCGAGCTTTACACAATGGCAATGAACATCGTGCCAAAACATCCGACGCTGGAAAATTTCGTGGAAGCATTTCATAAAATTCCGCTGGTACGCTTTGTCCTGAACTCATTTTTGGTTGCGGGCAGCATTACGCTGGGTCAGATTGTAACGTGTTCTCTTGCGGCATTTGCCTTCTCTTTCCTGAATTTCAAAGGAAAAAATGTTCTGTTTATGCTGGTCATGGCGACCATGATGGTGCCGGGTGAGGCAACCATTATTTCCAATTATCTGACAGTAGGAAGTCTCGGATTGCTCGATACCTATATTGTTCTGATCCTGCCTTCTCTTACCTCTGCAATGGGAATTTTCCTGTTCCGCCAGTTCTACATGACCTTTCCGATTTCGCTTTATGAATCGGCGAAGCTGGACGGCTGCGGGAATCTGCGGTTTATCGTAAAAATCCTGATGCCGCTGACAAAGTCAGCAATGGGAGCAATGGCGGTTTACACCTTTATCAATGCATGGAATATGTACATGTGGCCGCTGCTGGTTACAGGTTCGGACAGCAAGCGTACCGTACAGATTGGTATCAGTATGCTGAACAGCGTCGACGCACAGTCGATTACCCTGATGCTGGCGGGCGTGGTAATGATTATCATTCCATCCATTTCCATCTTTATCGTAGGCCAGAAGGCCTTAATCAAAGGAATGTTTTCAGGAGCAGTCAAGGGCTGATTCCTGTGACAGAAAAAAGAATAGAAAACTGTATGAAAAACGAGGAGAAAAAAATGAAGAAAAAAGTGATTGCATCGATTCTTGCGGCTTCTATGGCAGCTATGGCGCTTACTGGATGTGGAGGCGGAAAAACAACGAGTGAGGCACAGAGTGCGACAACGGATGAAACCACAGCCAGCACAGAGGCAGGAAGTACGGCAGATGGCGCAGAAGCACCGGATTTAAACCAGGATACGAAGGGAACCACGATTACCTTCTGGCATTCCATGGGCGGTGTCAATGGCGAGGCAATGGATTATCTTGTCAATAAATTCAATGAAGAGAATACCGATGGCATTACCGTTGAGGCGGTTTATCAGGGAGAATATGATGATACGATTAACAAACTGAAAAGTGCACAGATCGGAAATATGGGAGCAGACCTGGTACAGATTTATGATATCGGAACACGCTTTATGATTGATTCCGGCTGGGTCATTCCGATGCAGGAGCTGATTAATGCAGATGGCTATGACATTTCCCAGATCGAGCCGAATATCGCTGCTTATTATACGGTAAACAATGAGCTGTACTCGATGCCATTCAATTCGTCCACACCGATTCTGTATTACAACAAAGATATGTTTGAAAAAGCAGGGATCACTGAGGTTACGACAAGCCTGGAAGGAATTCTTGCTATCGGTGATGATCTGAAAACAAAGGGCGGAGCCGGTGAACCGCTGGCACTCTCCATCTATGGATGGTATTTCGAACAGTGGCTCTGTAAACAGGGACTTTCCTATGCGGATAATGGAAATGGCCGTGATGCCGCTGCTACTGCAGTTGAATTTGATTCCAACGGCGGAGCGCTCAACATCTTAAATGAGTGGAAAGCCCTGAACGATGCCGACGTTGCACCAAACGTAGGCCGTGCCGGAAGTGATACCGCAACGACAGACTTTACTTCCGGAAAAGCAGCGATCACCCTTGGCTCTACCGCATCTCTGAAGCAGATTTTACAGGATGTCAATGGAAGCTTCGAAGTTGGAACCGCATATTTCCCGACAATCAAGGACGGCGATGAGGGCGGTGTTTCCATCGGAGGAGCCTCTCTCTGGGCATTGAACAACAACGATGATATGAAAGCAGCAGCTACCTGGAAATTTATTAAATTCCTGATTTCCCCGGAATCTCAGGCATACTGGAATGCCGAGACGGGTTACTTCCCGGTAACAACAGCTGCTGATGAGGAGCAGACCTTTAAAGATAATGTAGCACAGTATCCGCAGTTCCAGACCGCAATCGACCAGCTGCACGATTCCAAGCCGCAGTACGCCGGCGCACTTCTCTCTGTATTCCCGGAGGCAAGACAGATTGTGGAAACAGAAATCGAGAATATGATCAACGGAAATGAGACCCCGGAGAAAGCAGTAGAATCAATGGCTTCCCAGATCAACAGCTCCATCGAGGATTATAATCTGGTAAATGAATAAGAGACAGGCTTTACAAAAATAAGATTTCGTCCTATAGTGAAGAAAAACGAGTTCCCAAAGCGTGTTTGAACGGTTTTGTGAATGGGAAGATCCGATTTACGGAAATGATTTTTCAGATATGACTGGAAATGCGTCGGAGACAAAAATCCGGCGCGCTTCCGAATCTATAGCAATCCCGCAGAAGATGTAAAAAAATCAGCACCGCTTTTTTCACTTGTTTTCAGGCTTACGATAAAAGGAAAAAAGCTGCAGTCGGGACAAAAGATAGAAAAGAGTGCAGATTTGGAAATGGGAACGGAAAATGGAGGACAGATACGAGATGAAAACAAAAGTATGGGCACACAGAGGAGCCAGTGCATATGCACCGGAAAATACACTGGAAGCGTTTCTTCTTGCGGCAGAGCAGGGAGCAGACGGTGTGGAGCTGGATGTACAGCTGACGAAAGATGGCGAGATGGTTGTTGTCCACGATGAAGAAATCGACCGGGTCAGTGACGGAAGCGGATTTGTCAAAGATTATACGCTTGCGGAATTGAAGAACCTGAACTTTAATAAGACACATCTGGAATATCAGAATGTAAAAATTCCGACGCTTCGCGAAGTATATGAAGCATTAAAGCCAACGGGAATGACGATCAATGTCGAGCTGAAAACCGGTATTTTCTGGTATAAAGACCTGGAAAAAAAGGTACTCGAGCTGACAAAAGAGATGGAGATGGAAGATCGCGTGATTTATTCTTCCTTTAACCATTACAGCATTGCAAAAATTCTGGAACTGGATCCGAAAGCCAGCACCGGCATCCTCTACGCAGATATTATTTATGATGTCGTGAATTATGCGAAAAAAATCGGAACAGGAGCTCTTCATCCGGCAACCTTTCATGTGCAGATGGCAGACTTTCTTCAGCAGTATGTGGAAAGCGATCTTGCGGTGCATGTGTGGACGGTCAATGATAAGGCGGAGATCGAGCGTCTGATGGAGGCCGGTGTTGACGCAGTCATCACTAATTATCCGGATGTGGCCGTTTCCTGCCGCAACGCGAAGTGATACCGATTGGAGAAAAAAAGCTGTTCCTTTTGGATATCGACGGAACCATCTGCGTGGGGAACCGTCTGATTCCGGGAGCAGACCGATTTTTAAACGGACTGTCCGAGTACGGTGGAGATTATGTGTTTATCACAAATAATACGACGATGAGCGTAGCAGATTACCGGAAAAAATTTGCAAAGCTGGGCATCCCGACAACAAGCGCGAACTTTCTGACGGCTTCTGTTGCAACAGCGCATTATCTGAAGCAGAAATATGGATCCCGTCCCGTCTATGTGCTGGGAACGGACTCTCTGATCCGGGAATTGGAGAGCTTCGGTGTGTGTACCACCCACGATCCGGAGAAAGAAGGAATTGCATGTGTGCTTGCAAGCTATGACAATGAACTGACGTATCAAAAACTGACGGATATCTGTCGGCTGTTGACAGAGCGCCCGGAGCTCGATTACGCTGCAACGAACCCGGACTATGCTTGTCCGATTGAATTCGGCTACGTGCCGGATTGCGGTTCCATCTGCGAGATGATCGGACATGCGGTCCACCGCATGCCGACTTATATCGGAAAACCAGGTACACGGATGGTTGAGATGGCACTTGATATGACAGGCAGAACCCGCGATGAGGCTGTTCTTGTGGGAGACCGTCTCTATACGGACATTGCGTGCGCAAACATGGCGGATATTTCTGCAGCCCTTGTGCTTTCAGGCGAATCTACACGCGAAGAAATGCAGAACTCGCAGTATCTTGTGGAGTATGTCTATCCATCCGTGAAGGAAATGTATGCGGATTGGGTGTATGGACAAAAAAAGAAATGCTCTTAAAATTCCGAAATGGTTATGGTTTTGGAACAAAAAAACAAAAAGAAGAATTCTGAGAGGAGAACCTTTTTCCGAAGGAGTTCTTCTTTTTTGCTGCGGAAAAGGATACTTTCCGGATATGGGATAAAAGCCTGGGACGGTATAGAAAAAGCTTGCCAAAAGAGGGAATTTCCCTATATAATGATTCAGACTATAATAGGAAAGTAACTATTCAGAGCCCCATCTCGATTCCGCTTACGCTGCATCTCGATGTTGCTTCTCGCCATATGAAAAGGAAGAAAACCGCTCATTCATGCAAGCATGATTCGCAATTTTCTTCCATTTTGCATGGCTCTGAATAGTTACATATGAAAAAGAAAACGATCAGGAGATCGGAAAATTCCAATACAACAGAAGAAGGAGAATTTATGCATGAGTATTTTAAATGTAGAACATCTGTCCCACGGCTTCGGCGACCGTGCGATTTTTGAAGATGTATCGTTCCGCCTCTTAAAGGGGGAACACATCGGTCTGGTAGGCGCAAATGGTGAGGGAAAATCAACCTTTATGAACATCATCACCGGAAAGCTGATGCCGGATGAGGGAAAGGTTGAGTGGGCAAAAAATGTCCGTGTCGGCTATCTGGACCAGCATACCGTTCTGGAAAAAGGTATGACGATCCGTGATGTGTTAAAAAGCGCTTTTTCCTGGCTGTACGAGATGGAAGAGCGGATGAACACGATCTGCGATTCCATGGGAGATGCCTCCGAGGACGAGCTGAATCAGATGATGGAGGAACTTGGTGTGATTCAGGAGATGATGGATGCACACGATTTCTACATTCTGGATTCGAGAATCGAAGAGATCGGCCGTGCACTCGGCCTCGAGGAGATCGGTCTCGAACGCGATGTCACTGAGCTTTCCGGCGGACAGAGAACGAAGGTCCTTCTGGCAAAACTGCTGCTGGAAAAACCGGATATCCTTCTTTTAGATGAGCCGACCAACTACCTGGATGTGGAACATATCACCTGGCTGAAACGATACCTTGAAGAGTATGAAAATGCCTTCATTCTGATCTCTCACGATATCCCATTCCTGAACAGTGTTGTCAATCTGATCTATCATATGGAAAACAAAGAGCTGAATCGTTATGTGGGTGATTACGATCACTTCCAGGAGGTTTATGCGGTCAAAAAAGCGCAGAAGGAAGCTGCCTATAACCGTCAGCAGCAGGAGATCAGTGAACTGAAGGATTTCGTGGCACGAAACAAAGCCCGTGTGGCAACCAGAAACATGGCTATGTCACGGCAGAAGAAGCTGGATAAGATGGATGTGATCGAGCTTGCGAAAGAAAAACCAAAGCCGGAATTTCATTTCCGCACTGCGCGCACTTCGGGTCGTTTCGTTGTGACTGCAAAAGAACTTGTGATCGGCTATGAAGAACCGCTTTCCAGACCGCTGACCTTTGCGATCGAGCGTGGCGAAAAGATCGTGCTCACCGGTGCCAACGGAATCGGAAAAACAACACTCTTAAAGAGTATCCTCGGTTTGATTCCGTCCCTTGGCGGAAACGTGGAGCTTGGCGATTATCTGGAAATCGGATATTTCGAGCAGGAAATGCCAAAAGGCAACACCAACAGTTGTATCCAGGAAATCTGGGAAGAATTTCCATCCTATACCCAGTATGAAGTCCGCGCAGCGCTCGCCAAATGCGGTCTTACCACACAGCACATTGAAAGCCTGGTGCGTGTCCTTTCCGGCGGCGAGCAGGCAAAAGTGCGCCTCTGCAAACTCATCAACCGCGAAACTAACCTCCTTGTCCTCGACGAGCCGACGAACCATCTTGACGTGGACGCGAAAGAGGAGCTGAAAAACGCACTGAAAGAGTACAAAGGAACTGTTCTTATGGTCTGCCATGAGCCGGAATTTTATGATGGCCTGGCAACCAGCGTATGGGACTGCTCGGAGTGGACGACGAAAGTGATTTAATCGAATCAAGTAAGTTCCCTGCTTCCATTGCGTGGAGCAATAAGCAGTGGGTTGGGACTTGTTTGTATCAGGAGTGGTACAAGTCACTCCTGATAAGCTGCGAAGCAGTTATTTGGTTATGAGCAAGTAGCGAAACGGATTGCGAACATCCGCTTGACTAATATTAAGAAGAAAAGTCAGCAGAAAACGGACTTTATAGAAGGTGTTTTCTGCTGATTTTTTGTATTTAACAAGTAGTTAGATAAAAAAATGAATATACAGAATTGTGTGTATTTTTCTGAAAATAAGAAAATTCGAAAAAAGGTGTTGACTTTTGCTTTTGGCGGTGTTATTATAACTAAGCTGTCAGCGAGAGCTGATGCGAATGAGTTTCTTTGAAACAGAAAAACCTAGTTCGGAGCCGGGTGGCTGCCGCGGGTTGGAAAAACTGCTTCAAAAAACCTGAAAAAAGTTCTTGACAAAAGCGAATGAGTTTGATAAAATAAACGAGTTGCTGATCGAGAGAACAGCAAAGAAGTTCGAAAAAGCTTCAAAAAATAAATTAAAAAAGTTCTTGACAAACGAAAGGTTCTGTGATAAAATAAACGAGCTGATCCGAGTCGGAACAGCAAAGATCCTTGATAATTAAACAGTGAAACACATCCTCGAAAGTTCTGAATA